>NZ_JAHEWS010000061.1:0-1236 GCF_018598405.1 Curtobacterium flaccumfaciens
GGGTGGATTCAGGTGGTGGTTGCAACACCTGTTTCTGTTGGTCGTGAGAGTAGCTGTTTGAGGGCTTCGGCGGGAGTCATCGCGTCGAGGCGTTTGCGGGGTCGGTCGTTGATCTCGTCTTGCACGAACTGGAGTTCTGCGGTGGTGTAGCGGGAGAGATCGGTGCCCTTGGGGAAGTACTGCCGGAGGAGCCCGTTGGTGTTCTCGTTGCTGCCCCGCTGCCAGGGTGCGTGTGGATCGCAGAAGTAGATCTGCACCCCGGTCGCGATCGTGATTTCCCGGTGCCGGGTCATCTCGATGCCCTGGTCCCAGGTGATGGACTTCGCGACCTCGGCCGGCATCCGGCCGATCGCGGCGATCATCTGATCGCGGACCTCGATGGCTCCGTGCGACCCGGGAAGGTGCAGCAGCATCAGGTACCCGGTGCTGCGTTCAACGAGCGTGCCGATCGCGGAGCGGTTCCCGGCGCCCATGATCAGGTCCCCTTCCCAGTGGCCGGGAACAGCGCGGTCATCGACCTCGGCTGGCCGTTCGGTGATCATCACCATGTTCGCGATCTTCGATGCGCGGGTGGTGACTCTGCCCTGGGGTTTCCGGATGGTTCGTCCGGTGCGCAGACACGCGGTGAGCTCCCGACGCAACTCGCCGCGGCCCTGCACGAACAACGCCTGGTAGATCGTTTCGTGGGACACGCGCATCTCCGAATCGTTCGGGAACGCCCGCCGGAGCCGGAGGCTGATCTGTTCCGGTGAACGCTTCTGCAGCAACCCAGTCTGCACGTACTCACGAAGCCGGTCGTTCCGAGCGAGTTTCCCGGGTTTCGGGCGACGAGCACGCTGCCAGGCCCGCTGCTGCGCAGTCCCGGCTCGGTAACCGCGCGTCGACGCGCCAGCTCGCAGCTCACGGCTGATGGTCGAGGGTGCACGACCCAGCGCAC
The DNA here is from genome assembly GCF_018598405.1 of Curtobacterium flaccumfaciens. Classification (NCBI taxonomy): domain Bacteria; kingdom Bacillati; phylum Actinomycetota; class Actinomycetes; order Micrococcales; family Microbacteriaceae; genus Curtobacterium; species Curtobacterium flaccumfaciens. The sequence goes on from NZ_JAHEWS010000061.1 coordinate 938, forward strand.
GAGCGATCTGACGCACCCCGATGCCCTGGGCATGCAGCACCGCGATCTCGTCCCGATCAGCCAACGACAACCGCGCCCCGGACACCCCGTGGTTCGCGGCGGTCATCCCGCCAGCACCCACGACCCACATCGCCGCGGTCGAGCGCTTCACACCCATCACGGATGCAGCCTCCGTCAACGTCCCCGAGCGCTGCAACACCCGGAAGAACGCCGCCCGAAACTCCCTCGAATACGCCGCCGCACGACCCATCACAACCACCCAAACGCTCAGGGCGTTGCAACCACCGATTGAACCCAAG
>NZ_JAHEWS010000062.1:0-1079 GCF_018598405.1 Curtobacterium flaccumfaciens
GACCAGATCTCGGACAGCATCCTCGACGCACTGCTGACGGTCGACCCGAACGCGCGCGTCGCCGTCGAGACGATGGTGACCACCGGGCTCGTGCACGTCGCCGGCGAGGTCACGACCTCCGGCTACGTCGAGATCCCCAAGCTCGTCCGTGACGTCATCACCGGCATCGGCTACAACTCGTCGGACGTCTCGTTCGACGGTGCCACCTGCGGTGTCGAGGTCTCGATCGGCGCGCAGTCGCCCGACATCGCGCAGGGCGTTGACGAGTCGCTCGACTCCCGCACCGGTGCGGTCGACCCGCTGGACCGTCAGGGCGCCGGCGACCAGGGCATCATGTTCGGCTTCGCGACGAACGAGACCCCCGAGTACATGCCGGTCGCGATCTGGCTGGCGCACCGCCTGGCCGAGCGCCTGGCCGCGGTCCGGAAGTCGGGCGAGCTGTCGTTCCTGCGCCCGGACGGCAAGACCCAGGTCACCATCGGGTACGACGGCGTCGTGCCGAAGACCGTCGAGACCGTCGTGCTCTCCACGCAGCACTCGCCGAGCGTCACGCTCGACGAGCTCACCGCGGCGATCACCGAGCACGTGATCCGTCCGGTCCTCGACCTGGTCGACCTCGACTCGTCGCACGTCGACGTCATCGTGAACCCGACCGGCCGCTTCGAGATCGGCGGCCCCCAGGGCGACGCCGGGCTCACCGGCCGCAAGGTGATCGTCGACACCTACGGCGGGGCCTCCCGTCACGGTGGCGGCGCGTTCAGCGGCAAGGACCCGTCGAAGGTCGACCGTTCGGCGGCGTACGCGCTGCGCTGGGTCGCCAAGAACGCGGTCGCCGCGGGGCTCGCCGACCGGCTCGAGGTGCAGGTCGCCTACGCGATCGGCCGTGCGAAGCCCGTCGGGCTCTACGTCGAGACCTTCGGCACCGGTCACGTGGACGACGCCACGATCGAGGCCGCCATCCGCCAGGTCTTCGACCTGCGTCCGGCCGCGATCATCCGCGACCTCGACCTGCTCCGACCGATCTACGCGCAGACCGCGACCTACGGCCACTTCGGCCGCGAGCTCCCCGGGTTCACGTG
>NZ_JAHEWS010000063.1:0-812 GCF_018598405.1 Curtobacterium flaccumfaciens
GTGCGGCGCATCAGATCGAGGGCGTACGGCTCGAGCCGTCTCGCAGGATCACTGCTCGTCGCCTGTTCGCGCACGAAGGGGTTCCGGGCGATCGAGACCGCGACGTCGCGGGAGCGCGCAGCGGCGTCGGCCTCGAGGTCGGCGCGGGCCGACACCCAGCTCCAGGCGCTGCCCACGGCGACGCCGGCGACGACGAACAACAGCTGCAGGGCGAAGAGTCGCCTGGCGATGCTCCACCGTCTCGGCGCCACGGTCCAGCCCTCCTCGCTTCGTCGCGTGCGCACCATTGTCCGGCACACGTGCCGTGTCCGCCGTCTTCCGTGAACGCTATGAACGCAAGTCGCCATCCTGCCCTGTTCCACGCGACAGTGGGGCCCGTTCCCCTCGAGAACGAGCCCGACCGGAGCGACGACGCCTCGGTCCTGACGACAAGGAAGTCTCATGGCATCGACACGTTCCTCCACCGCGCGAGCCGCCGGGCGCCGCCGCCTGGATCGTTCGCACTGGCTCTACATCGCCGTCATCGCGGCGGTGGCCGCCGGCATCGTCGTCGGACTGACGGCGCCGACCTTCGCGGTCGGTCTCAAGCCGATCGGCGACGGGTTCATCGCGCTCATTAAGATGATGATCGCCCCGGTGATCTTCTGCACGATCGTGCTGGGCGTCGGGCCCATCGCGAAGGCGGCGACGGTCGGCAAGGTCGGTGGACTGGCACTCGGCTACTTCATCGCGATGTCGACGTTCGCGCTGGCGATCGGGTTGGTCGTCGGCAACCTGATCCACCCCGGGGACCACCTCGACATGTCGAAGGC
>NZ_JAHEWS010000006.1:0-159731 GCF_018598405.1 Curtobacterium flaccumfaciens
CCCCTGCACCACCCCTTCCCCTGCACCCGTCCCTCCACCCGAAACGGAACCCGACATGTCGCAGCAGCACAGCGAGCTCTCCGCACAGCAGCAGCTCGAGGCCTACGGCTACAAGCAGGAGCTCAAGCGCTCCGTCTCCACGACCGACCTGCTCATCTACGGCCTGGTCTTCATGGTCCCGATCGCCCCGTGGGCGATCTTCGGCACCGTGTACAACGCCTCCAGCGGCATGGTGCCGCTGGTGTACCTGGTCGGCCTCGTCGCGATGATCTTCACCGCCCTGGCCTACGCGCAGATGGCGAAGTCGATCCCCCTCGCCGGCAGCGTGTTCTCGTACGTCGGCCGCGGCATCCACCCCACCGCCGGGTTCTTCGCCGGCTGGGCGATCCTGCTCGACTACCTGCTCGTCCCGACGCTGCTCTACGTGTTCGCCGCGGAGAGCATGGTCGGCATCTTCCCGGGCACGCCCCGCTGGCTGTGGGCACTCGTGTTCGTCGCGATCAACACCGTCATCAACCTGGCCGGGGTGTCCTCGCTCAAGCTCGCGAACCGCATCTTCCTGCTCATCGAGCTCGTCTTCGTCGCGATCTTCGTCGTCATCGCCATCGTCGCGCTGACCGGTGGCACGATCCCCGACGCGTCCTTCGGCACCGAGCAGATCTGGGACCCGGCCAAGGTGTCGGCGCCGCTCATCGCCTCGGCCCTGTCGATCGCGGTGCTGAGCTTCCTGGGCTTCGACGGCATCTCGACGCTGTCCGAGGAGTCCACCGGCCGTCGTGGCGGAGCCGGCACGGCGATGATCCTGGCGCTCGTCATCGTGGCGTTCCTGTTCATCCTGCAGACCTGGCTCGCATCCGCTCTGGCCGCGGGGCGGGACTCGTTCTCGGACAGCGAGGCCGGCAACGCCTTCTTCACCATCGTCGAGCAGGCTTCGTCGAGCGGGTGGGCGACCGCGTTCTTCGCCGTCAACGTGCTCGCCGTCGGCATCGCGAACGCCATGGCCGCACAGGCCGCGACGAGCCGTCTGCTCTTCTCGATGAGCCGCGACCGTCAGCTGCCCGCGTTCCTGCACAAGCTCAACGGGCGCCAGGTGCCGCAGAACGCGATCATCGTCGTCTCGGTGCTCTCCGCGATCCTGGTGCTGTTCTTCGTCGGGCAGATCGACACGATCTCGTCGCTCGTGAACTTCGGCGCGCTGTTCGGCTTCATGCTCCTGCACGTGTCCGTCTTCGTGCACCACGTCGTCAAGGGGAAGTCGCGCAACTGGCTGCTGCACCTGGTCGTGCCGCTGGTCGGGTTCCTGATCATCGGGTACGTCCTGCTGAACGCCGCGGTCGAGGCGAAGGTCGGCGGGATCATCTGGCTGATCGTCGGCGCGGCCGTGTTCCTGTACTACCGACGCACCGGCCGTTCCACCGAGGTCGGTTCCGAAGCAGAACCGACGACGGAGGACGCACGATGACCCCGGACCACTTCCTGCCGAACACCCTCGGCCGCCCCGGGTTCGCAGCCGACCGGGAGCCCGTGCTGCGGGTCCGCCCCGGCACCGGCGAGACCATCGGCTTCGAGACCACCGACGCCGTCTACGCCGAACTCGACCAGCACCACGACATGGCGCAGCTGCAGGCACCGATCAACCCGGTGACCGGCCCGGTGTTCGTCGAGGGGGCAGAACCCGGCGACACCCTCGTGGTGACGATCCACGCCATCGAGCTGACCACGCACGGCTGGTCGGTGTCCCTGCCCGGCTCCGGGGCCCTGCAGCACGTGATGGGCGACCGGGTCTTCGCCCGCCGCTGCCCGATCTCGGACGGCACGGTGCAGGTGTCCGACCGGCACCGGTTCCCCGTCCGGCCGATGATCGGGTGCATCGGGACCGCCCCGGCCGAGGGCGAGAACTCGACGATCATGCCGGCCTACCCGGAGGGCGGCAACATGGACGTCACCGAGGCCCGCCCCGGCTCGACCGTGTCCCTGCCCGTCCGGGTGCCCGGTGCGCTGCTGTCGATCGGCGACATCCACGCGCTCATGGCCGAGGGCGAGTCGTCGTTCGTCGCCATCGAGGCCCAGGGCACCGCGATCGTCTCCGTCGACCTGGTCAAGGGCGGTCCGGTGCTCCGCGCGCCCCGCATCGAGACCGCCGACGACTGGCTGTTCGTCGGCCTCGGCGACCCCGTGCAGGAGAGCGTCCGGCGCGGGTACGAGGACGCTTTCGCGTTCCTCGTCGACGAGCACGGCTGGACCCCGGAGGACGCCTACGCGGTGCTCAGCGCGGTCGGCGACTCGAAGCTCGGCGGGCCGACCGGCTCCAGCGCGCCGGACCCGCTGCACCCGTTCGCCGCCGTCGGCGCGGTCACCCTGCACCGGGTGCCGAAGGCGGTGCTGTGAGGGTTCGCTGATGCGGGTTCCCGGTACGGCGGATGTGCCGGGAACCTGCACAGGCGTGTGCACGATGATGGGCCCATGCACGACACCATCCGCTACGTCGCGATCGGCGACAGCTTCTCGGAGGGCATCGGCGACGCCGGACCCGCTCCGTTCCCCGGCTGGACCGGACGACTCGCGAGCGCGATGGCGGGAGCCTCGGACGCCGACGTCTCGTACGCGAACCTCGCCGTCCGCGGCCGACTGCTCGCCGGGGTCCTCGGCGGCCAGCTCGGGGCCGCCCTCGCACTCGACCCGGCGCCGACCCTGATCACCTTCTGCGCCGGCGGCAACGACCTGCTGCGCCCACGCTTCGACGTGGACGCGCTGATCGGGCAGGTCGAGGCGGCCGCCGACCGCGTCGAGGCCGCCGGGGCCCGCCTGGCGCTCCTCAGCCCGGCCGACCCGAGCGCCCGCCTGCCCCTCGGCTCCCTCATCAACCGCCGCGGTGACGCCTGGGCCGAAGCGCTCGGCACCCTCGCCCGACGCCGTGGTCTGCCGTTCGTCGACGTCTCCCGCGACCCGCACCTCGGCCGCGCGGAGTTCTGGTCGGACGACCGGCTGCACATGAACGCCACCGGGCACCAGCGCGTCGCGGACCTGGCGCTGCACGCGGTCCTCGACGGCCCCGCACCGGTCGAGCCCGCGGACGTCGGTGCCGCCCGGGCCCGCCTGGGCGAAGAACTCCGCTACTACCGCGAGTACGTCCTGCCGTGGGTGCAGCGCCGGATCACCCGCACGTCGTCGGGCGACGGGCGCTCGGCGACCTACCCGACCTGGACGCCGGTGCGCGGTCAAGACGCATAGCCCGCGTCGGCCCGGGCAGCTCCGCCAGCCGGGTCAGCTGCGCCAGCCGCGTCGCCCGCGCCAGCCCGCTCAGCCCGCGACGTAGACGCGGGTCGTGACCCCGGTCAGCGCGTGCGCGAACTCGTCGCCCGTCGCCACGAAGCCGCCCGCCTCGTACAGCCGCACCGCCCGGTCGTTGTCGCCGAGCACGTGCAGCGCCACGCGCGGGTGCCCGGCAGCTCGGGCGTCGTGCAGCGCCTCGGACAGCAGCGACCGTCCGACGCCGCGGGCCTGCACCCCGGGGCGCACCGCGAGCAACGACAGGTAGGCGGCGTCCGCCGGGTCCGTCGACCGCCCGGTGCCCGGAGCCGTCACGAGCACGAAGCCGTCGACCGCGCCGTCCGGGCCGGGGGCCACCAGCCAGGCGACGTGCTCCGCCGCGAACTTCTGCCGCGCGCGCTCCCGCACCGCCGGGTCCTCGGCGGCACCGTCCCGGGCAGCCACGGCAGCGGCCCACAGGTCGATGCAGGTGTCGGTCTCGTCCACGGTCGCAGGACGCACGACCACGGACGACTCGATCACCCGATCAGCCTACGACCGCGCGGCTCCCGATCCTGAACGACGCCCCACGGTGCTCGTCGGGCAGCCGGTCCCCGCGGCCGTGCAGCTTCTGGCGGAGCGAACCCGACCCGTACTCCTCCGGGTACGCCCCACGGGTGCGGAGCTCCGGGATCACGAACTCGATGACGTCCTCCCACGTGCCCGGGGTCACCGCGTACGCCAGGTTGAAGCCGTCGACGTCGGTCAGCTCCTGGATCTCCTGCAGCCGGTCGGCGATGGTCGCTCCCCCGCCGACCGCCACCGGGCCGAGCCCGCCGATCGCCGTCTGCCGCGCCAGGTCACGGATCGTCCACTTCGACCCGTCCTCCCCCGTCGCCGCCGCGATGTTCGCCGCCGCCGACTGGATCGCGTTCGACTCGACGTCGCCGAGGGGCTGGTCCGGGTCCCACTGCGACAGGTCGACCCCCATCCAGCCGGAATTGAGCACCAGCGCACCGAGCTCCGAGGCGTACGACAGGTAGTCCTCGTACTTCGCCTGGGCCAGTTCGTCGGTGGCGTCCGTGATCACGGTGAGCAGCGTGTAGACGCGGGCGGCGTACCGGTCGCGACCAGCTGCCTCCAGAGCGTCCCGGACCTTCGCGACGGTCGACGCGAGCTGCTCGACGGTCGGTGCGCCCACGAAGACCGCTTCCGCGTTCTCCGCGGCGAAGCGGATGCCGCGCGGCGACGCGCCCGCCTGGTAGATGACGGGCGTGCGCTGCGCGGACGGCTCCGACAGGTGGATGCCCGGCACGTCGAAGTGCGTGCCGTGGTGCTCGATCGGGTGCACCTTCGCCGGGTCCGTGAAGACCCCGGCTTCGCGGTCGGCGACGACGGCGTCGTCCTCCCACGAGCCCTCCCACAGCTTGTAGAGCACCTCGAGGTACTCGTCCGCCACGTCGTACCGGTCGTCGTGCGACAGCTGGTCGGTCTGGCCCATGTTCCGCGCGGCGCTCGGCAGGTACCCGGTGACGACGTTCCAGCCGACCCGTCCCTTGGTCAGGTGGTCGAGCGTCGACATGCGTCGGGCGAACGGGTACGGGTGCTCGTACGCGGTGCCGGCCGTGATGCCGAAGCCCAGGTGCTCGGTCACCGACGCCATCGCCGACACGAGCAGGATCGGGTCGTTCACCGGCACCTGCGACCCGGTGCGGAGCGCGGCCTCGTTCGACCCGCCGTACACGTCGTAGGTGCCCAGGACGTCGGCGATGAAGATGCCGTCGAACGCGCCGCGCTCGAGCGTCTTCGCCAGGTCCGTCCAGTAGGTCAGGTCGCGGTAGTCCCGCGACCGGTCGCGGGGGTGCCGCCACAGTCCGGAGGACTGGTGCGCGACGCAGTTCATGTCGAACGCGTTGAAGCGGATCTGCCGGTGCTCGCTGCTCGTGGTCACGGGTCGAGACGCTACGTCGGACACCTGCGACCGTCACGGATCGTGACGAAGCGTGACGGTCGGCTCCGGCACCGGTCTGGAGGCCCGCCCCGCGTCCGTCACGGCACCCGCCGCGGGCGCGTGGCCGGTTCCGGGGCTCAGGCGCGGTCGTGGAGCGTGACGTGGTACCCGTCGGGGTCGGCGAACGTGAACGTCCGACCGAAGGGTCCGTCGATCGGCGCCGAGACGATGCGGTGTCCGTCGGCGACCAGCGCGTCGTGGATCGCCTGCACGTCCGTCGCGTGCAGCCAGATCGCGGCGCCGACGCCGGGCTGCGCCACCGCGTCGAGGTCCGTGCCGGGCACCAGGTCGCGCAGGGCGAAGGCGATCGGCGCGGTCTCGAACACGACGGCGTGCGGCGGGCCGGCCTGCGAGCGCACGAGGCCGAGGTACCGCTCGTAGAACGCCTGCGAGGCATCGAGGTCGCGGGTCTGCAGGGAGATGAAGTCGGGGCCGGTGACGGGCATGTGGTGCTCCTCGGGTTCGTGTCAGTCTTCTGACACAGGACAAGCTATGTCAGACTACTGACATGCGTCAAGACGACACCGGTATCCACCTCGAGACGTCGATCGGCTACCTGCTCAAGGAGACCGCGAGTGCCCTCCGCGCGTCGATGGAGGCCGTGCTGCGCCCGCTCGCCATGACGGTGACGCACTACTCCTGCCTCGAACTGCTCGCACAGCGCCCCGGCCTGTCGAACTCCGAGCTCGCCCGGGGCACCTTCGTCACCCGGCAGTCGATGAACGTGTTGCTGCAGACCCTGGAGCGGGACGGCTTCGTCACCCGTGCCGCCGAGCCGCCCGTCGGCAAGGCGCTGCCGACACAGCTGACCGAGAGCGGACGACGGAGCCTGGCGCAGGCGAGTGCGGCGATCCGCGGGGTCGAACAGCGGATGCTCGCCGATCTGACCGCGGACCAGCAGGCGGAGGCCCGCCAGATCCTGCGGAGCATGGTCACCTCGCTCCGCAGTCAGAGCTGATCACGCCGGGCCCGTCATCTGGATGTTGTGTTTCGCTCACCCTTCCGGCGCGTCTGTTTTGCCGGACTGATGTTTCACATTGATGCTTCTCCTCGTCGACCACGAGGAAAAGGACACCATGACGACATCGAAGCGCCCATTCATCCGGACGAGCCAGCTCGCGTTGGCACTCGCAGCCTGCATGGCAGCGACACCGGCAGCGCCCTCGGCGAGCGCTGCCACCAGCACCGAGGGCCCGAGCGCAGCTGCTCGTTTGTCCGAGATCGCCCAGCGGTACGAAGTGGGCGACGAGCTCTCCGCTTCCGATGAGCGGTTCATCAAGAAGACAGGCACGCCAGCATCCGGCTCCGCGCTGCTCGGTACGGCCGCGAACTGCTTCAACACGCTCCGCACCGGCGGCGTGAACGGACGCGGGCGGGTCGAGGGGTGCCACGGTTCGGTCATCGGCAGCGGCATCACGAACAGCTGGCGGACCGGGTACACGGCGACGGGGAACTCGCAGGTCAGGAAGCTCCGAGCCGCCGAGCACATCCGGGCGTACGGACTCGTCGGTTCCGGCGGGTTCGGCGTCGTCTACTCCAGGGACGTGTCGTCAGGCATCCTCAACACCCGCTCACACCAGTTCTCGCGGTCGGCGACCTTCAAGGCCCTCGCCGCCTACGTGACCGTCCAGTACGACGCCACGTTCTGGACGTCCCGCGGTTCGTTCAGCGTCGTCGGCGGGTAACGCTGTGCACGAGGACTTCACCGGCCTGTACCTGTCGAGCGTCTGGCTCAGCCTGGCGATGCTCTCCGGCAGCCACGCGCGTTCGCGGAACCGCTCGGCCTGGACCTGGTTCCTCTTGACCCTGCTCCTCGGCCCGCTCGCCGTGCTGCTCCTGGTCACGTGGCCAGCGCGGCCCGCGCAATCGGCCAGGGCACCCTCGACGGCGGACAGCGATCCAGGTCAGGCCACGTAGCGCACCGACGCGGAGGCCTTCGGCGCGTACCGCTCCTCGAAGTCACGCTCGTTGGGCATCCACACGTCTCGCCAGAGCGCATCGTGCCTGCGCCCGAGCGCGCGATCACGAGCCATGCCCCGACGCACCGCAGTGTCGAGGTCCACGTCGCACCAGATGCTGACGTCGAGGTGCGGGAGCGTGTCGGGGTGGAAGAGTCCGATCAGGTCGACGATCAGGACGCCCGTCCGCGGCAGCGGCTCAGCCGGCCCGAGGGCTCGAACCGACCAGTCGAACCGCCGGAACGTGCTCGTCTGACCGGCCCGGTGCGGTTCGAGCACCGACGACACCAGACGGCGACGATCGACGCCGTCCCAGTCGACTGAGCGCCGGTGGGACCGAACGGGGTCGAGGAAGTCGTCGCCGCGGATGCGGACCGCGCCGGGGAGTCCCTCGACGAGCGTACGCGTCAGCGTGGACTTGCCGGACCCGCAGTACCCGGAGACGCCGACGACGATCCGTGCGCGAGCCGAGGCTCGGCGGGACGCGACAAGCTCGATGACGCCGTCGCGCTCCATCGGGCAAGGGTACGAGGTCGATGGGGGTGCGCCGGTGTTCGTAGGCTGAGCGGATGGACGTCGCACTGCGGGACAGCACCACCGAGGACCTCGAGTGGCTCGTCGAGCTCCGGGCCGTGGTGCTGCGCGACGACCTGACACGACTCGGTGTGTTCGACGAGACGCGCGTCCGACAGCGCCTCCGCGACGCGTTCCAGCCGCAGCTGACCCGGATCGTCGTGGTCGACGGCCGCGACGTCGGCTCGATCACCGTGCGGGCCGAGGACGATGCCCGTTGGGTCGAGCACTTCTACCTCGCGCCCGACGTCCAAGGCCGTGGAGTCGGATCAACCGTGCTGCGCGCTGTCCTCGACGAGCCCCACGACGGGCCGACGCGGCTCAACGTGCTGGTGGGCAGCCCCGCCCGCCGACTGTACGAGCGACACGGCTTCGTGTTCGACACCGACGACGGCGTCGACGTGTTCATGACGCTGCTGGCCGCCGATCGAGCACCCCACGGAGCGCACTGAGCTGCTCGTCGACGACGTCGGCCATCCGGCGTTCGGCGGGCCCGGTGAGCCAGGCCTCGAGGGCCAGGTGGAACAGCATCACGGTCGTCTCGGCGATCACCGCCGCTTCGGACGGGTCGAGCCCACGACTCACGAAGGCCTCGCGCACCGCGTCCGTCAGGTCGGCACGCTTCCGGGCGTCGCGCTCCCGGAGCGAGGACTCGGACAGCACCAGCCGCCGCACGGAACCGACCTCACCGTGGCGCCCCTCGAACCGTTCGTCGGCGACGGTGCGGAGGCCGTGCATGACGATGTCGAGCGGGTCGATCCCGGCCGGCGCTCCCTCGATGGCGGTCCGGGCGAGGTCGGGGATCTCGGCACCGGCGAAGATCACCTCACGCTTGTCGGCGAAGTACCGGAAGAAGGTGCGGGTCGTCAGGCCGGCCCGCGCGGTGATCTGCGGCACGGTCGTCGCCTGGTAGCCCTGCTCGGCGAACAACTCGAACGCCGCTCGCTCGAGTCGCCCTCGGGCATCCGGAGACCAACGCATGGGTCCACAGTAGTGGTGATGACACGTTGTGTCATGGTTGAATGGGCGATGACACGTCGTGTCATGACCCACTTCGAGCAAGGGATCGGGACACCATGTCGTCATCGGGCAACGCCGCACTCTGGACCACGTCGACCGGACGGTTCACCGTCGGACCCGCGCCGGTCCCCCAACCCGGCCCCGGCGAACTCGTCGTCCGTGCCGAAGCCGTCGCCGTCAACCCGGTCGACGCCGTCGGCGGGCTCTTCCGGCACCTGGTGTTCCCGAAGCTGCGGTTTCCCGCGGTCCTCGGATCGGACGTCGCCGGCACCGTCGTCGCGATCGGCCCCGGCGTCGAGCGGTTTCGTGTGGGCGACCGGGTCGTCGGGCACGCCGCGGGGCAGGAGCAGCACCGGAACAGTGCTGCCGAAGGCGCCTTCCAGCACCTGGTCCTGCTGCTCGACCGCGTGACCACCCCGGTCCCCGATGACCTGTCCGCCGAGCAGGCGGCGGTCCTGCCGCTCGCTGTCTCGACCGCAGCGGCCGGTCTCTTCGAACCGGACCAGCTCGCGCTGTCGCTCCCGACGGCGGACACAGCCGAGGGCCCCGGGGCCGTCCTGGTGTGGGGTGCGTCCACGAGCGTCGGTGCCAACGCCGTCCAGCTCGCCCGGGCCGCCGGGTACGCCGTGATCGGCACCGCGTCGCCGAAGAACCACGGGTTCGTGCAGGGCCTCGGGGCCGAGGCCGTGTTCGACTACCGCGACGACGGTGCCGCACGCCGCATCCTCGAGGCACTCGCCGACCGGGAGCTCGCCGGCACCCTCGCCATCGGTCAGGGCTCGTTGACCCGCACGCTCCCGGTCGTTCGGGCGGCGACCGGCAGCGGTCGGCTCGCGTCCGCGTACCCGACACCGGTGACGACGATCCGTGCGCGGCTCGAGCGTCGACACGGGGTCCACGTCACCGCGATCTGGGGTGGCCGCCCGACGGAGTCCGACGTCGGCCCCGCGATCTACCGCGACTTCCTGCCCGAGGCGCTCCGCACCGGTCGGTACCGCGCGACCCCGACGGCCTCGGTGATCGGCACCGGCCTCGACGCGATCCCGGGAGCCCTCGCCGAACTCCGCGCCGGCGTCTCGGCTCGGAAGCTCGTCGTCACGCTCCCCTGAGCCGGTAGCGTCAGCGACGTGACCGATGCCCACGAGCAAGACGAGACGTTCGAGATCATGATGTCTGGCGGCGCAACGCAGCGGGGACACCTACAGGACCCGAGCGCCGTCACGCTGCACCTGGACCCGCGGCTCCTCGGCGACACCGCCAGGGGCAAGGAGATGTTCGCCCGGGCCATCGAGCAGCAGCACACCGCACTCTCCGACTACGCCACCGCCATCGAGGCCGCCGACGGTGACGTGACGGCTCCGGCGGTGCAGGACGCCGCGACCGCGCTGCACGAAGCGCTCCAGTTCCTGCCGATCGCCCACACCGTGTACACGGGCGCCGGCTTCCCCACCGCCCGCGTCGGGGACGACCCTCGCCCGTCCTCGCTGCGACCGGAACGCGGCGAGCGCGGCCTCGGCGTCCACCCGGACATGCTCACGGCGATCCACGGGGACACCTCGCAGCGCTGGGAGCTCGCGTGCGAAGAGGACCTCCCCCTCGCCGTCGAGATCACCCTGGCGACCGATCCGGACGAGAACGTGCGTTCCGCCTTCCTCATGGGGACGAGGTCACGAACCGTCGTCCTGCTCATGGAACAGCGAGAGACCGACCCGGGCGTCCTCGATCAGCTCGCACAGCAGAGCTTCGCGAGCCCCGAACGAAAGTTCCCGCTGCGGTTCATGCACCTCGCACCGCGTGAGCTCGACGGGCTCTACGAGCTCCTCGGTCTCGATGACGAGGCCGTCGCGCTCGCGAAGGCCCGCTGGGTGCGGGCGCAGGAGCGCGACGAGCGCATCACCGTCGGCGACGCACTCCGCGAGATCGGTGCCGTCAGCTGAGCGGCTTGGCGTACCAGCGGTCCGAGTACGGGTCGTCGTTGAACGGCGGGACCCGCATGAAGCCGAGCCGTTCGTAGAGCGCACAGGCCTCGGCGAGCTCGGCGCGGGTGTCCAGGCGCAGCGACGTGATCCCCCGTACCCGGCAGACGGCCTCCACGTGACGTAGGAGCGCCGAACCGACGCCTCGGCCGCGGTGCTCCGGCAGCGTGAAGACCTTCGTCAGCTCGCCGACGTGGCCGACGAAGCGCACGCCGACGCAGGCGACAGCGGCTTCCCCGTCATTCGCGACGACGAACACCCCGGAGTCCTCCTGCAGGTCGTCGTACGGCTCCTCGTGGAGCGCCCGGTCGACCTCGGCCGACGTCGCCACCCGCCCGTACCACCGCGACGCGACCTCCGTCAGGTAGGCCCGCACGATCGCGTCGGCTCGGACCGAGCCTGGTCGCTCCGTCTCGATGATCATCGCGCCCCTTGATGAGGCATACCATTCAAGCCTTCCGGGGCCCGGTCGGTGACCGGCTGCGGACGGGAGGCGCGGGGCGGGCCCGCACCGGGCCTCCAGGCCGTCAGGTGGTCGCGATCGCGAGCCGCACCCGGCTCAGCGGGACGCGGTCGCCTCGCGCGCGGCGGCTTCCGCCGCGACCCAGGCGAGCATGCCGCACTTGACGCGCATGACGAACTTCGAGACGCCGTGGAAGGCGACGAGGTCCTCGAGGACGTCCTCGTCGGGCTCACCGACACCGCGGGACCGCATCATGGTGCGGAACTCCTCGGTCAGTGCGAGGAGCTCCGGCACGGTCCGACCGACGGCCATGTCGGTGAGGACGGATGCCGAGGCCATCGAGATCGAGCAGCCGTCGCCCTGCCAGGCGAGCCCGGCGATGCGGTCGGTGCCCGGCTCGAGGCGCAGGCTGACGGTGATCTCGTCACCGCAGGTGGGGTTCCGCTCGAAGTGCGAGGCGTCGGCGTCGGGCAGCTCGCCGTCGCCGTGACGGGCCTTCGCGTGGTCGAGGATGACCTGCTGGTACAGGCTGTCGAGGGCGTTCACGCGGTCGCTCCGAAGTAGTCGCGGACCTCGGCGACGGCCGTGAGGAACCGGTCGACATCGTGCTCGGTCGTGTAGACGTAGGTGCTCGCGCGACTGGTCGCGACGAGACCGAGGCGGCGGTGCAGGGGCTGTGCGCAGTGGTGGCCCGATCGGACGGCGATGCCCTGCGCGTCGAGGTACTGCGACACGTCGTGGGCGTGCACGCCGTCGACGTCGAACGCCACCAGTCCGGAGCGCGGGACGCCGGCGGGCGGCCCGACGACGCGGATGCCGGGGACGGCCGCGAGACCGTCGAGCATCCGGCGGGCGAGGTGCTCCTCGTGGGCGCGGACCCGCTCCATGCCGATGCCCTGCAGGTACCGGACGGCCTCGGCGAGGGCGACGGCCTGGGAAACGGGCTGGGTGCCGGCTTCGAACCGCTCGGGCGCCGGCATGAACTCGGAGCCCGCCATCGTCACGGTGGTGATCATCGAGCCGCCGGTGCGGAACGGTGGGAGGGCATCGAGCAACTCCGCACGTCCCCAGAGCACGCCGATGCCGTTCGGGCCGAGCATCTTGTGCCCGGAGAACGCGGCGAAGTCGACACCGAGCTGCTGCACGTCGAGGGGCCGGTGCGGTGCGGACTGGCAGGCGTCGAGCACCACGAGGGCGCCGCGGGCGTGGGCGAGGCCGACGACCTGCTCGACGGGGGCGATCATCCCGGTGACGTTCGACACGTGCGAGAACGCGACGACCCTCGTGCGGTCGGTGATCAGCGCGGCGGCGTCGTCGGCGGTCCAGGTGCCGTCGTCGGCGACCGGGATCCAGCCGAGGGTGGCACCGGTCAGCGCGGCGAGTTCCTGCCACGGCACGAGGTTGGCGTGGTGTTCGGCCTCGGTCACGAGGATCTCGTCGCCGGCGCCCAGGCGGAAGCGCTCCGCGTCGGCACCGCCACGACCACGGCTGGCGTTGGCCATGCCGTACGCGACGAGGTTGAGCGCGTCGGTCGCGTTCGCGGTCCAGACGACCTCGGTCGGGGCTGCGGCGCCGATGAAGCCGGCGACGGTGGCGCGGGCGTCCTCGTAGGCGTCCGTGCTGAGCGCCGCGAGGGTGTGGGCACCGCGGTGGACGGCGGCGTTGTCGTGTTCGAGGAACCGGCGCTCGGCGTCGAGGACCTGGCGGGGGCGTTCCGCCGTCGCCCCGGAGTCCAGGTACGCCAGCGGCTGCCCGTTCACGTCCTGCGCGAGGATCGGGAAGTCCTGCTTGATCGCCTCGACCTCGGTCTCGGTGAGCGGCTGGTTCGGCGCCACGACTGTCACGACTCGTCCTCCTGGTGCTGCTGTCCGGAGCAACCCGTCCATGGTGTCCGTTGTTCCCGACCGCGTCCAGTCGGCACGTCGACGGCCCGGGACCACGCCGGGTCCCGGGCCGTCGCACGGTGCTTCGCTACTCGTTGCCGAGCTTCTTGTCGGCGGCGTCACGCGCGCCGTCGATCTTCTCGTCGTACTTGCCGCCGGTGGCCTTCTTGACCGCGTCGGCCACACCGCCGAGCACCTTGTCGCTGACGCCCTCGGCCTTCTCGCTCTGCAGGGCGTCCTGGACCTTGCCGTCCTTCAGGAACTCCTGGGCCTTCTTCGTGATGTCGTCGAACCCCGCCATCGGCTGCTCCTCGTCTCGGTGCGGAGCCCGTCGCTCCGTCCTTGCGCCGACAGTAGGCTGCCCGACCCCCGGCCGTACCGGAACGTTCGGGGTCTTCACACCATCTGGGCACTGCGGCGACGGGCGAGCACGTACCCGACGGCGACCGCGCCGGACACCGCGAGCAACGAGGGCACGAGGATGTCGGTGCCCTGTTGCGTGAACTCCACGACGAGCACGAGGGCGGTGAACGGGGCACGCATGGTGGTGGCGAGGAACGCCGCCGCACCGACGAACGCGAAGGCCGCCAGGCTCGGGCCGTCGGCGGGCCACAGCAGCAGCCACGCCCCACCCAGACCGCCGCCGATCGCCGATCCGATCGCGATGGACGGAGTCAGCGTGCCGCCGACCGCACCCGCGCCGATGGTGGCCGAGGTGGTGACGGTCCGCAGCACACCGAGCAGCAGCAAGAAGACGATCGGCGAGAGGCCGGCGAACGAGGCGTCGTCGAGCGTGCTGTTCATCGCGACGAGGCCGAGCGCCCGGCCGTTGCCGAGGATCTCCGGGAACGGGATCGCGATCAGCCCCACCATCGCGAAGACCACGGGCAGCACGACGAGCAGGTGCCAGCCCTTCGGGGCGATGCCCTGCAGCCGGTTGGTCAGCTTGACGAACCCGACCCCGGCGAGCCCCAGCACCGGCCCCACGACGACCGCCCAGACGAGCAGCGACGGCGACAGGTGCATCGCGGGCACGTGGTACAGCACCTCGTCCGGGATCACGAGCCGGGCGGTGATGGCGGCGACGGCACTCGTGGCGAAGGCGGGCAGGGCGGTCGCGAAGCTGATCTCCCCGAGCAGGACCTCGACCGCGAACAGCGCACCACCGAGGGGCACGTCGTACACGGCGGCGAGGCCCGCTGCCGCACCGCAGGCGACGAGGATCTTCGTCTCGCGTGCGGTCAGCCCCGCACGACGGGTGACGAGTTGGGCCAGCCAGGCCCCGACCTCACGCGGCGCGACCTCCTTGCCGATGGAGGCACCGAGCCCGACGGCCAGGATCTGGATGCCGGCGTTCGCGAGCGTCGCCAGGGCCGGCATCCGCGTGCCGTCGACGGCCGCGGTGACCGAGACGATCGAGCGCCCCCACCGTCGGAGCGCCCACCAGGCGAAGCCCGTCAGCAACCCGGCGGCCGTAAGCGCGAGGAAGCGGTTCAGGCCGGACGACGCATCGGCCGCCTCGAGGTGCCCGCCGTATCCGTACCCGAAGGCGACGAACTGGATGAGCTGGAGCGCGAGCCAGACCGCGATGCCGGCGATGCCGCCGGAGACGCCCACCAGGGCGGTGACGACGGCGAGCTTGAGGGCCCAGACCGGGGTCGCGTGTCCGGAGTGCGGCATGACCGGAAGCCTAACGGGGTGGACGGGCCCGATGACGAAGGGGACCGACCATGCGGACGTGGGGCGGGCCTCCAGGCGGTGCCTGCCGGGCGGGGCTGCTCAGAACCAGCGAGGCGGTGCCGGCCGGGCGGGGCTGCTCAGAACCAGCGCTTGACCTTGAACACCACGTACAGGATCGCGGCGAACAGGATCATCGCGACGATCGACAACGGGTAGCCCCACGTCCAGCCGAGCTCGGGCATGTGCGTGAAGTTCATGCCGTAGATCGCGGCGATCAGCGTCGGGGCGAACAGGATCGCCGCCCAGCCGGAGATGCGCTTCGTGTCGTCGTTCTGCTTCTGCGCAGCCAGGGTCGAGTCGACGGTCAGCGCGTTCTGCAGCAGCTGCCGGAAGGTGTCGAGCCGCTCCACCGTGCGGATGGCGTGGTCGAGGACGTCACGGAACCGACGCTGCATCTCGATCGGCAGGTGGTACTTCTCGGCACCGCGGTGGAGGTTCTCGATGATGTGGATCAGGGGTCGGGCAGCTCGCTGGAAGTCGACGACCTCGCCGAACAGCTCGTACACCCGGCGGGACACCCCAGCCTCGCCGGAGAACAGCTGGTCCTCGATCTGGTTGATGTCCTCCTCGAGTCCGTCGATGACCGGGACGTAGCCGTCGACGATGGAGTCCATCAGCGCCCAGAGCTGCGCCTGCGGGCCGACGGTCACCAGGCCGGGCTTGCCGCTCATCCGCTGCAGCGCCCGGGGCACGGTCTGCTTGCCGCGGGGGTCGGCCTTCACGACCACGAGGAAGAAGGTCTCGCCGACGAACGCGTGCACCTCGCCGAAGGCCACCTCCTCCTGCCGGTCGTTGTACAGCGCCGGCTTGAGCACCACGAACAGCGTCGAGCCGTAGCGCTCGAGCTTCGGCCGCTGGTGCCCCTCGGCGGAGTCCTCGACGGCGAGCTCGTGCAGGCCGAGGGCGACCGCGACGTCGCCGAGTTCCTGGGCGTCGGGCTGGTGCAGGACGATGCACGCGCTGGCGCCCTGCTCGTCGAGCATCCGGAAGGTGTCGTCGAGGGACGGACTCGCGATCGGGGCGATCCGGTCGATGTAGACGGTGTTCAGTTCGACGCTCACGCGACCACCGTACGCAGGTGCGGCGGGCCGCGGCCCGGCTGCGGCCCGGCTGCGGCCCGGCTGCGGCCCGGCTCCGGCCCGGTCCTGGAGGCCCGTGGCGCGCCCGCCGGCGCATCCCGCGTCTGCCTGAACGTGCGCTGCACGACCGTCGGCAGTGGCCGCCTACCGTGCAGGTCATCAGCATGCTGACGAAAGGGACTGCCATGAAGAGGATCTGGAAACGCATCGCGGTGGCCGTGAGCGCGGTCGCCGCCGTCATCGGCGCGTACGTGGGCTCGGGTGCTGCCGGTGGCACGCCCATCCAGGACGCGGCCGGTGGCGCACTGTCGGCGTCCTCGACCGCGATCGCCCCGGACGGCCCGGCGTTCTCGATCTGGAGCGTGGTCTACGCGGGGCTCATCGGCTACGCGGTCCTGCAGCTCGTCCGCACCGCGAACGACGAGCGGCACGAGCGGCTGGTGGTGCCGGCCGTGCTGTCCCTGCTGCTCAACGCCGCGTGGATCCTGTCGGTGCAGTTCGGGTTCCTGTGGGCGAGCGAACCGATCATCGTGGCCCTGCTCGTCGTGCTCGTCTGGACGTTCACGATCCTGCGTCGGACCCGGTCCCGGTCACGAGGCCTCATCGAGGCGATCCTGACCGACGGCACCTTCGGGCTGTACCTCGGGTGGGTCTGCGTCGCGACCGCCGCCAACACCGCTGCGGTGCTCACGGCGGCGGGCTTCCGGGGCTTCGGGCTCGGGCAGGACCCGTGGGGCGTGGCCGTCGCCGCCGTGGCCGGGCTCGTCGGGGTCCTCATCGCGCTGTGGGGTCGGGGCCGCCTCGCGCCGATGGCCTCGATCGCGTGGGGCCTGGCGTGGGTCGCAGTCGCACGGTTCGAGGGGCCGCTCGTCTCCGTGCCGACGGCGGTCGCGGCCGTGGTGGCTGCGGCGGCCGTGGTCGTCGTGACCGTGGTGGTGCGTGCCCGCGCCGGCTGGGTCGGCGGGCGTGCCGGGGCGGCTGCGGCGGCGGCGGCCTGAGGCTGGGCTGCCTGCGCCTCGTTTCGCGCTGAGCGACACCTCACGCGGCCGCTGACCCGTGAGGTGTCACCCAGCGCGAAGACTCGCGAAGACTCGCGAAGACTCGCGCGGGCTCAGCGCTCGGAGGCCGCCAGGCCGTGCGCGGCAGCGACCGCGGCGTTCGTGACCCGGCCGGCGTGCACGTTCAGGCCGGCGGCGAGTGCGGGATCGGCCTCGAGCGCGGCTTCCCACCCACGGTCGGCGATCGCGACGGCGTAGGGCAGCGTGGCGTTCGTCAGCGAGATCGTGCTCGTGCGCGGGACGGCACCGGGCATGTTCGCCACGCAGTAGTAGACGGTGTCGTGCACGGCGAAGGTCGGGTCGTCATGGGTGGTCGGGTGGGAGCCCTCGAAGCAGCCGCCCTGGTCGATCGCGATGTCGACGAGCACCGAGCCGGGCCGCATGTCGGCGACCATCGCGTCGGTGACGAGCTTGGGGGCCGATGCCCCGGGGATGAGCACCGACCCGATGACCAGGTCGGCGTCGCGCAGGGACTCGGCGATGGCGTGCGCCGACGAGCGCAGAGTCGTGACGCGACCGTCGAACCGGGCGTCCAGTGCCCGGAGCCGCGGCAGGCTGATGTCGAACACGGTGACGTCGGCACCCATGCCGAGCGCCATCGTGGCGGCGTGCTCCCCTGCGACGCCGCCGCCGATGACGACCACGCGGCCCTTCGGCGTGCCGGGGACCCCGCCGAGCAGCAGGCCGCGCCCGCCGTTCGTCCGCATCAGGTGGAACGCGCCGACCTGGGCGGACAGCCGTCCGGCGACCTCGGACATCGGCGACAGCAGGGGCAGCGAGCGGTCCGGCAGCTGCACGGTCTCGTACGCGATCGCCGTCGCGCCCGAGTCGATCAGCGCGTCGGTCAGCGGTCGGTCGGCGGCGAGGTGCAGGTAGGTGAAGAGCACCTGGCCCGGCCGGATCATCGGGTACTCCGACGCGACCGGCTCCTTCACCTTGAGGATCAGCTCGGCGCGCTCCCAGACCTCGGCCGCGGTGTCGACGATCGTGGCCCCGGCGGTGCGGTACTCGTCGTTGGTGAAGGCCGAGCCGGCTCCGGCACCGGACTGCACCAGGACCTGGTGGCCGTGCGACCCGAGCTCGGCGACACCGGCGGGCGTGGCCGCGACGCGGTACTCGTTGTTCTTGATCTCGGTGGGGACGCCGATGCGCATGCGGACTCCTTCGTGGGCGGTGCGTTCGTCCCGTCCATTGAGCACCAGATTCGCCCACAGCAGCGCAGAGCCGAACATCCGGACAGTGGCAGCGCGATCCGTGTCACGGAATTCGGTGGAACGGCTCCCGGCGCCGGTCGGTCAGCGCCCGCGCAGCGACTCGCTCGGCAGCTCCCCGAAGCGACCGCGGTAGGTCGCCGAGAAGCGCCCCAGGTGCCCGAACCCCCATGTCCGCGCGACCTCGGCCACGGTCGTCTCGTCGAGGCCACTGCCGACCAGGTCGGTCCGCGCGCCGTCGAGCCGGACGCCGCGCAGGAGTTCCCCCGGCGTCTGGTCGAGGTGCCTGCGGAGCGACTGCTGCAGGCCACGGGGGCTCAGCCCGGCGGCCGCGGCGATCTCCGGCGTGCCGATCGCCTCGCGCGCGTGCTCGTGCACGAACTCGAGCGCCCGGCGCAGCCGGTCGTGCTCGGGGCCGCTGCCGGACACCGTCGCCCGCCAGCGACTGCGGTGCGGGAACGCCCGGATCGCCGCAGTCGCGAAGGCATGGGCGATGTCGTGCTGCACGATCGGGCTCATCGAGCGCTCGACGTCGAACCACGTCGACGAGTACTTCCGGACCACGGACTGCCACAGGGCGATGCCGTCGACCGTCGGACGGCGCATCGGTTCGAACGCGAACTCGTCGTCGCCGGCGACCGCACGGACGAAGTCACGGTCCAGGTGCACCAGGTTCAGGGCGATGTCGCGGTGGTGCAGGGCGTACGGCTCGGCGAAGGGCAGCACCACGGGGACGCCTGCCCGCAGCTCGTGCGTCTCGCCGCCCGAGGTGATCCGGCTCGTCCCGCTGCGCAGCCACGCGATCAGGAACTCGTCGTCCACGCGACTCTCGCTCCGCAGGTCGACCATGAACCGCGACGACCGCAGGGACATCCGCTCGTCACCGACGCCGGCGAAGTCCCAGTGGGCGTTGTCGTGGGTCCGCCGCACCAGGGGCGCACGGAAGTCGTAGTCACCGGTGAAGAACGCGAGCGCCTGGTCGACGTCGCTGCCGACCATTCGTCGGAAGTACCGCTGACCGGGCTGTTCGAGAGAAAGCACCATGCACCAGAACGTACTTCAGCCCACCGACAGACTGCATCGGTTCCTGACTCAGGGCTGCAGGATCGCCTGCCCCACGCTCTCGTCCAGGATCAGGTCCGTCACCAGCCCGGACGCCAGCGCACCCCGGAGCGACGCGGCCTTGGAGCGGCCCGCGACGACGCAGACACGGCGCGGCGCGCGCTTGATGGTGTCGAGGTCGGGGCCGCCGGCCCGGGCGTTCACCCCGATGTCCCGCCACGACCCGTCCGCCCGGTAGAACACCGTCGAGACGTCCCCGACGACCCCCGCCTGCGTGAGCTCGTCACGGTCCTCGGGGTCGAGGTACCCGCCGGAGTACACGTGCGAGGGAACCGGGGCTTGCGGGGCACCGACACCGAACACGACGAGGTCCATCCGCTCGTGCAGGTCGAGCACACGGCGGATCGAGCGCTCCCGGAACAGGGCCTCCTTCGTCGCGGGGTCGTCGAAGAACGCCGGCACCGGGAACTGCTGCACGAACGCGCCGTACGCCTCGCCGAACCGGCGGAGGATCTCGGACGCGTAGACGATGCCGGTGGTCCGGGTGTTGGCGGCACCGTTGATCTGCACGACCGTCGAGCCGTGCGTGGTCTTCGGCACCAGGTACCGGCTGACCGCGCTCACGGTCGAGCCCCACGAGATCCCGATCACCATGTTGGACTCGACGTACTGCGTCAGGATCCGGGCGGCGGACAGGGCGACCCGCTCGAGCCGGTCGACGTCGCTCGTGTGGTCCGGCACCGGGACGACGTGGGCGTGCACCCCGAAGCGCGAGCGGATGCTCCGGCTCAGCGCGGCTGCCTGGTCGAGCGGCGACCGGATCTGGATGTCGACGAGCCCGGTGTCCCTGGCGTACTTCAGCAGCCGCGACACCGACGAGCGCGAGGTGCCGAGTTCGTCGGCGATCGCGTCCATCGTCAGGTCCTGCAGGTAGTACAGGTGGGCGGCACGCAGCGCCTGCTGCGTGCGCATGGGCTGAGCCGCATCGCTCATGGTGCTCCGATCTGTCGAACGCAACCATGCACGGACGTGCAGGGCCTCTGCAACCCCTGCCGCGCCTCCCGACCGCCGTGTCGGGGCTGGACGACACGTGTGCTGCACGTTCGTGCACGCGAGTTGCCCGCCCTCCCGAACGAGCGCACGATCGATCCTGACCCCACGAACAGACGAAGGAAGCGACGAACCATGTCGAAGAAGACACAGCCCCGGAACACGGTGACCGCCCTCACCGAGCGCCCGAACGCGCAGGTCCTCGTCGTCGGCGGCGGCATCAACGGCATCGCCACGTTCCGCGACCTCGCGCTCCAGGGCGTCGACGTCGCCCTGGTCGAGCGCGGCGACTACGCCTCCGGCGCCTCCGCGGCCTCGAGCCACATGATCCACGGCGGCATCCGCTACCTGGAGAACGGCGAGTTCCGCCTGGTGCGCGAGAGCGTGCAGGAGCGCAACGGCCTGATCCGCATCGCCCCGCACTACGTCAAGCCGCTGCAGACGACCATGCCGATCTTCTCGACGTTCTCGGGCATCATGAACGCCCCGCTGCGCATGCTGACGCACAAGCAGCGCTCCACCAAGGAGCGCGGCGCGATGCTCATCAAGATCGGCATGACGATCTACGACTCCTTCTCGCGCGACGGCGGGTCCGTCCCGAAGCACGTCTTCCGCACCAAGAAGGCCGCGCTCGAGGACATGCCGGCCCTCAACAAGGACCTGAAGTACACGGGCACCTACTACGACGCGAGCGTGCACGAGCCCGAGCGCCTGGCCCTCGACGTCCTGAAGGACGGCCTGGCCGCGGGAGCCGACAAGGCACGCGCGGTCAACTACGTCGAGGCAGCCGGAACCCGCGACGGCGGCGTCCTGCTGCGTGATCGCGAGACCGGCGACGAGTTCGTGTTCACGGCCGACGTCGTGATCAACGCCTCCGGCCCGTGGACCGACCTGACGAACGAGGCGTTCGGCGGCGAGACGAAGTTCATGGGCGGCACGAAGGGCTCGCACATCGTCGTCCACAACGACGAGCTGCTCGAGGCCACCAAGGGCCGCGAGCTGTTCTTCGAGAACGACGACGGCCGCATCGTCCTCATCTACCCGCTCAAGGGCCGGGTGCTCATCGGCACGACCGACATCGACGCCGACCCGTCGAAGCCGGTCACGACGACCGACGAGGAGATCGACTACTTCTTCGGGCTCGTCAAGCACGTGTTCCCGCAGATCGAGGTCACCCGCGACCACATCGTCTACAGCTACTCGGGCATCCGTCCGCTCCCCCGCCACGAGGACACCGCCCCCGGCTTCGTGTCCCGCGACTACCGGATCGTGGACACCCAGATCGCCGGGCTGCCGAAGTCGACCGTGCTGTCGCTCGTCGGTGGCAAGTGGACGACGTTCCGCGCCCTCGCTGCACACCTGTCCACCGAGGCGACGACCAAGCTCGGCATGAGCCGCAAGGTCGACACCACCGGCATGCCGATCGGCGGTGGCAAGGAGTTCCCGACCACCGACGCGCAGCGTGCCCTGTGGATCAAGTCGCACCGTGACGGTCTCGACGAGTCCCTGGTCGAGGGGCTGCTCGAGCGCTACGGCACCCGTGCCGCCGAGGTCGTGGACGTCCTGACCGACGGCCCGGTCGAGCCGCTCGAGTCCGACCCGTCGCTCACCCGCGCCGAGGTCGCGTACTTCGCCCGCCACGAGCAGGCCGTCCACCTGGTCGACGTCGTCCTGCGCCGCACGAACCTCGCGTTCGTCGGCGGGGTCACGATCGACCTGCTCGACGAGCTGGCCGACGTGCTCGCCGAGGCGCTCGGCTGGACGACCGAGGAGCGTGCGGACGAGGTCCAGCGCACGCTCGACGTGCTGCGTGAGTCGCACGGCGTGATCGTGCCGCTGACGGCGGCGTCGGCGTCGGCGTCGCAGCTCGCGTAGTCGACGCGACTGACGACGGACGGGAGGCCCGGTACCAGCTGGTACCGGGCCTCCCGTCCGTCCGCTGGTCGCGTCAGAACCGCTCGCCGGTGGGGTCGAGCGCCGTGCGGTCGATGAGCTGGTCGCCGCCGACCGGCTCGCCTTCCCAGTCGACCAGGTGCCAGCCGTCGGCGGACGAGCCCTCGAGCTCGACGATGCCGGTGTTCTCCAGGTGCCGCTTCGTGCCGAAGTGGTCGGGGGTGTTCTGCGCCGCGGCACTCGCCCACGTGCGGATCGCGGCACCGTGGCTGACGGCAGCGGCGACCGCGACCCCGGTGGCCTCGATCTGCCGGACGGCGTCGTCGTAGCGCGCGAAGAACTCGAGGCCGCTCTCGGCACCGGGCATCCGGGTCGTGCGGTCGCCGCCGGACCAGCCGTGCACGGTCGAGATGTAGGTCTGCACCGAGACCTTGTCGCTCTTGCCCTGGGTGTCGCCCGCCTCGATCTCGCGCAGGCCGGGCAGCACCACGGGCTCGAGGCCGAGCGAGGTCGCGAGGGGAGCCGCCGTGACCTGCGTCCGGACCATCGACGACACGAACAGTCGCTCGATCCCCCGGTCGGCGAGCGCCGCGGGCAGGGCGTCGGCCTGCTGCTGCCCGAGCTCGGTCAGCCCCGGTCCGGGCACCACGGCGTCGAGGACGCCGTTCACGTTCGCGGGGGTCTGGCCGTGGCGGATGAGCAGCAGTCGCATGCCGCCACCCTACGGACCGCCGCCGACGTCAGCCCTGCCGGGTGTTCCAGCGGGGGTTCTTCTTGTTGATGACGTAGACGCGGCCCCGGCGTCGGACCACCTGCGAGCCGGGGATCTTCTTGAGCGCCTTGAGGGAGTTGCGGACCTTCACGACGAGCCTCCTTGTTGAGAACGGTTTTCAGTTACAGTAGCGCACATGCGTGCTGCTGCCATCACCCTCGTCACCGCCCTCCACGAGGGCGACGCCGACCGCGTCGCCGCCCGGATCACCACCGGGCACCGGATGCACGTCGCCGGGAGCGCGTTCGCATCGGCCCGTGCCGTCGCCGACCGCGCCGACCAGCTCGACCGCGTGTGCGGCCCCGAGGCGGACCACGGGCTCGTCGTCACCCTGCACCCCGGTGCCGATGCCCGCGCCGTCGGCATGCTGCTCGCCAACGCGGCACGGTCCGAGACCGGCGACGACCGGGTGCTCCGGCACGTCGTCGGGGTGCTCCGGGCCGACGACGTCGCGCACCTGCTGTGGTCGGACGTCGACGACGCCTTCGTGGCCGCGGACCGGATGGCCGCGCTCGTCGAGTACGCGACGGTGATCGCCCTCGACCGCATCGAACCGCTGTCCGGCCGTCGGCGTCGGGCGCTCGTGTCATTGCTGCACCGGATGGCGCCCCAGGCTGTGATCGTCGCCCTGCCCGCGATCCGCAGCGCCGCCGACCTGCCGGCCTCGAACGGCGGAGCCGCGCGGGTGCTCGCGACCGGCGCCGGCTGGATGCGTGCCCTGTCGAGCGGGGCGGACACCGGGCGCGACGCCCGCGACGCCCTGGTCGCGATGCGCTACCGGGAGCCGCTGCCGTTCCACCCCGGGCGACTGTCCACCGTCATCGCCGAGCACCTGTCCGCCGGGGTGAACGGCCGCGTGCTGCGGTCGCGGGGGTTCTTCCGCCTGGCATCCCGGCCGGACCACGTCGGTTCGTGGTCGAGCTTCGGGTCGATGCTCGCACTCGACCCCACCGCGAACCCGTCGTGGGACGCCGACGCCCCGATCGGGCAGGCGCTGTGGTTCGTCGGCGAGCAGCTCGACGTCCGGGCGATCGAGCGGGCGCTCGACGGGGCGCTGCTCACGCCGTCGGAGCTGCTCGCCGGGCCGGACGTGTGGCGCGGCTGGGCAGACCCGTTCCCCGTGTGGCCGGCGGTGGACCCGGCGTCGGAGCATCGGCACGAGTGAGGCGGGGGCGGGTGCGGTGGGTGCGGTGGGCCGGTGCGGACGCCGAACGACACTGTCGATGTCGTACGACAGCGACATCGTCGCTCCCCGAACCGTGCAACAGCCCGCGCACGCAAAGAACGACGGAGTCACTGTCGTACGACAACGACCCCGTCGTTCCACCTCGGCCGGACACACCCCGCCGCCCGATCCCCCACACGAGTCAGCGCACCGGCGACGCCTCCCGCGCAGCAGCCTCCCGCGCAGCAGCCTCGCGCGCAGCAGCAGCCGCCGCGTCCTGCGCCGCGAACGGCAGGTCCCCGAGGTCCAGGTGCGGGTTCGTGTCCTGCGTGAGCACGAGCTCCTTCGCCTCGTCCTCGGTCTCCACCGCCGGCATCGACCCGGGCAGCGGGCGCTGCGAGGACTCCTTCATGCAGAAGACACCGATCGCACCGACGACGCTCATCGCCATCAGGAAGTACGCCGGGGCGAGCTCGTCACCCGTCGCGGTGAGTAGCGCCTGCACGATGAGAGGGGTGGTCCCACCGAACACCGCGATCGCGATGTTGTAGGCGAAGCCCATGCCGCCGTACCGCGTCGAGGTCGGGAACAGCGCCGGCAGCGAGGCAGCCTGGTTCGACACCCACAGCGCCGTCATCAGTGCGAGCAACCCGAGGCCGGCGAGGGTCGACCACTGCGCCCCGTGCCCGATCAGCATGAACGCCGGCACGACGAGCACGACGGTGGTGGCGGCACCGATCCACATCACGACGCGGCGGCCGAGGCGGTCGGACAGCTTGCCGGTCAGCGGCAGCATGACCGCGAGCAGGAGGAGCACCGGGATCGTCAGCAGGGTGCCGTCGATGGCGGAGTACCCGAGCGAGTCGGTCAGGTACGTCGGCATGTACGAGGTCAGCGCGTAGCCCACGGTGTTCGACGCGGCGACGAGCATGATCGCGATGACGATCGGACGCCAGTGCTGGCGGACCATCGCGACGACGTTGGCCGGGCGCTCACCGTCGAAGGACGCGCGGGACTCGGTCGCGGCCTCCTGCGCGGCCTGGGTCGCCTGGAACACCGGCGACTCCTCGATGCGGAGGCGGAAGTAGATCGCGACGACACCGATCACGCCGGCGGCGAGGAACGGGAACCGCCAGCCGTAGGCGGTCATCGCATCCTCGCCGAGGGTGATCTGCAGGACCGAGACGACCGTGGCGCCGAGCGCGAAGCCCAGGTAACTGCCGAAGTCCAGGATGCTCGCGAAGAACCCGCGGCGGCGGTCCGGGGCGTACTCGGTCACGAAGGTCGTCGCCCCGGCGTACTCACCACCGGTCGAGAAGCCCTGCGCGAGCTTCAGCACGACGAGCAGGATCGGACCGAACACCCCGATGGTGGCGTACGAGGGCAGTGCCCCGATCAGGAACGTCGACGCCGCCATCATGATCAGCGTCGTCGCGAGCACCTTCTGCCGGCCGATCCGGTCGCCGAGGCGTCCGAACACGATGCCACCGAGCGGCCGCGCGATGTACGTCGCCGCGAACACCCCGAGGCTGAACAGGATCTGCACCGCGGGTTCGGCCGTCGGCAGGAAGACCTTCCCCATCGTCACGGCCAGGTAGCCGTACACACCGACGTCGTACCACTCCATGGTGTTGCCGACGACCATGCCGCTGACGGCTCGGCGCATCATGCTCTTGTCGACCACGGTGACGTCGCTCTCGCGCAGTCGTCGGTGCGGTCGGGTGTGGGTACTGCTGGGGTCGGAACCCATGCATCGCTCCTCGAGAAGATCGGTGGGCCGTCGGGTACCGGCCCAGAACAGCCGACGACGTTACCGAGCGACCGAAATGTCATTGGCCGGTGATTCTCAGGGAACGGCGTGTCACCCGATCGGGGGTCACGGTCGATCCGCACCAGCTCGCGGAACCGCGGAGCTGAGTAACGAGGCCGTAACATCGGGCCCATGGCGATCGAACCCGAGACGAAGAACTGGACGTGGGTCATCGAGTCCGCATGTCCCGAGTGCAGCTACGACGGCAGCACCGTGACGATCCGCGACGTGCCGGGCATCATCGACGAGAACACCGCCGGGTGGCACGAGGCGCTCGGGCGCGACGACGTGCGCGACCGTCCGGACGACCACACCTGGTCACCGCTCGAGTACGGCGCCCACGTGCGGGACGTGCACCGGAAGATGGCCGAGCGCCTCGAGCTGATGCTCACCGAGGAGGCCCCGACCTTCGCGAACTGGGACCAGGACGCCACCGCCGTCGAGGACCGCTACGGCGAGCAGGACCCCTCGGTCGTCGCCGAGGAGCTGCGGGAGTCGGCCGACCGCGCGGCCCGGGCCTTCGCCGCGGTGCCCGACGAGGTGCTCGAGCGCACCGGCCTCCGGTCCGACGGCAGCGCCTTCACCGTCGCGACCCTCGCCACCTACTACGCGCACGACCCGGTGCACCACCTGTGGGACGTGCGGCGCACGCCCTAGACGTGCGGACCGCCGGCCTGGAGGCGCGGTGCGGCCCCGCCCCGCGCCTCCCGGCCGCAGGCGGACACCCCCAGAACCGGGCGTACCCGCCGGAACCGGGCGTACCTACCGGATCCGGGCGTACCGACCCGAACCGGGCGTACCGACCGGAACCGGGCGTACCGACCGGAACCGGGCGTACCTACCGGAACCGGGCGTACCTGCCACGAAGAAACGACCAGGTACGCCCGGATCCACCCTCCATCGCACGCGTGATGGGAAGGAACGGGCGCCGAGCCGGAGCGCTCAGGCGAGCGCGTCGAGCACGGCACGCGCCGTCGCGGCGTCCGTCACCAACTCGTTGACCAGCCCGCCCCGCACCGCGGCCACGATGCTCGTGACCTTGGCGCTGCCGACGGCGACCCCGACGGCGTGCGGCACGGTCGACAGGACCTCGCGCGAGGTCCGCACCATCCGCTCGCTGCCGGGGAACTCGATCGGCGAGCCGTCCGCGGCGTAGAAGTTCAGGCAGACGTCACCGGCGGCCCGGTCGAACGCGGCGTCCTCGACCGGGATGCCCCGGGCCAGGGCGTCCCGTGTGTGGGTCGGCGCGCCGATGCCGAGGATCGCGCCCTTCGCCCGGCTCCACAGTCCGACGACGTGCTGGAACGCCGGGTCCTCGTCGAGGGTGGACCGCATCGCCGGGGACGGCAGCGCCTGGGCGAACAGGAACGCCGGGATCGCCCCGGAGTGCTCCGCGGCCGTCCGGGTGATCTCGTTCGTCTGGAACCACGGCATCGGGTCGGCCTGCCCGCCCACGGTGGGTACGAGCTGCACGCCGGGCATGGTCGGCATGCCGGACCGTGCGACGTCGTAGACGGTGCGACCGGACGACATCAGGACGGCGTCGCCGGGGACGAGTCCCATGCCCTCGACCGCAGCCGCCAGGGGCGCGGCGAGGTCGGCGCCGAGCGTGGCCGCGTGGGTGACCGCGGCGAGGTGCACGGCGCGGAGTCCGAGCACGACCTGCAGGCGTTCGGCGAGCGCCACGGTCTCGTCCTGGAACGGGTCGACGACCTCGATGCGGACGAGTCCGGCCTTGCGGGCCTCAGCCACGAGCCGCGAGACGGTCGGGCGCGAGACACCGAGGCGCGAGGCGATCTCGACCTGCGTGGCGTCCTCGAGGTAGTACATCCGCGCCGCCTGGTAGACGGTGTCCAGCGGGAACCGGGTCCGCGACGCGTCGGGGCCAGGGCCAGGGCCAGGGCCAGCGGTGCTCTCGGACGACATGGAGCGGGACCCTTCGACTCGATCGGACACCGCGATCGTAGTCCGAGCAGGGCTCAGCGGATCGTGAACCCGCCGTCCACACGGAGGTCTGCACCGTTCACCATGGCGCTCGACTCCCCCGCCAGGAACAGCACGGCTGCGGCGATCTCGTCGGGGGTGGCGAAGCGGCCGGTCGGGATCTCGTCCTGGTGCCGGATGCCGTTCTCGTTCGCCCAGGCAGCACGGCCGAGGTCGGTGAGGACGACGGTCGGCGACACGGTGTTCACGGTGACGCCGCGTCCGCCCCACTCGAGCGCGAGCACCGTCGTCAGACCGATGACGCCGGCCTTCGACGCGCAGTAGGCGGCGTGCCCGTCGATGCCGACGTGGGCCGCCTGCGACGCGATGTTCACGATCCGCCCGTACCCGGCGTCGAGCATGTGCCGGCCGACGGCCTGCGCCACGCGGAACGTACCGGTCAGGTTGACGTCGATGGTCGCCGCCCAGGTGTCGGCTGCCAGGTCTTCCGCCGGGGCGAGCGCGGCGATGCCGGCGCAGTTCACCAGCACGTCGACGCCACCGAAGTGCCGGACGACGTCCGCCACGGTGCGGGTCACGGAGTCGGCATCGGTCACGTCACAGGCGAACCCGGCGTGGAGGCCTGTGGCCGTGCCCGCCCCGTCGGCGGCGGCGTCCGGCCCGGCCGTCACGGGCAGCGCGGACGTGGGCAGGTCGGCCGCGGCCGACGTGGCGCCGTCCGCACGGACGTCGACGACGGCGACGCGGGCGCCCCGCGCAGCCAGTGCCCGCGCGATGGCGTTGCCGATGCCGGACGCCCCGCCGGTCACCACCGCCGTGCGGCCGCTGAAGTCGTTGGTCAGGTCGATCGTGTCGGGGCCCGGTCGGAGGGCCGCGGCGAAGTCCGTCGTCATGTTCGCTCCCTTGCGTTCGGTGCCGAACCTACCAGAAATTGTGTTCTGGACAAACGTTCTCGAAGGTGTACAGTCATCGCCGAAGCCACCCAACGGAGGAACAGCTCATGTCGACGACGACCGAGAACGCGGCCACGACCGCCCCCACCACCATCCCCACGACGATGCGCGCCGTCGTCGTCCACGGCCCCGGTGACTACCGGCTCGAGGAGCGTCCCGTCCCGACGCCCGGCCCCGGGGAACTCCTGCTCCGCACCGACGCCGTCGGCATCTGCGCGAGCGACCTGAAGTGCTACCACGGCGCCGCGAAGTTCTGGGGCGACGAGAACCGTGCGGCCTGGGCGGAGCGCGACCGCATCCCCGGACACGAGTTCGTCGGCACGATCGTCGCCGGTGACGACGCCGCCCTGACCAAGCGCGGCGTCGACCTGGGCGACCGGATCGCCTGCGAGCAGATCGTGCCGTGCTGGGAGTGCCGCTACTGCCTCGAGGGCGCGTACTGGATGTGCAACGTGCACGACATGTTCGGCTTCAAGGGCTACGACGGCGCGATGGCCGAGTACGTGCTCGTGCCGGCGAAGGCGCTGACCCACCCGGTGTCGAAGGCCCTGCCCGGCCAGGTCGCCGCGTTCTCCGAGCCGCTGTCCTGCGCCTTCCACGCCGTCGAGCGCGGTGACATCAAGTTCGGCGACACCGTGGTGATCGCCGGCGCCGGCCCGATCGGCCTCTCCGCCATCGCCGGTGCGCGGCAGAAGAACCCGCTCCGGATCGTCGCCCTCGACGTGGTCGACGCGAAACTCGAACTGGCCCGCAAGGTCGGCGCGGACATCACGATCAACATCGCGCAGGACGACGCGGTCGCCCGGGTCAAGGAGCTCACCGACGGCTACGGTGCCGACGTCTACATCGAGGCGACCGGGCACCCGTCCGCGGTGCCGCAGGGACTGAACCTGCTCCGCAAGCTCGGGACCTTCGTCGAGTACTCGGTGTTCAAGGACGACGTGTCCGTGGACTGGTCGATCATCTCGGACGACAAGGAGCTCGACGTCCGCGGCGCCCACCTCGGCCCGCACACCTGGCCGGCGGCGATCAAGCTGCTCGAGGCCGAGACCCTGCCGATGTCGGAGATCTGCACGCACCAGTTCCCGCTCGAGCAGTTCCAGGAGGCCCTCGACCTGGTCGGCGACTCCGCCGGCGCCAGCGTCAAGGTGTCGATCATCCCGTCCCTGACCGCGCCGACCACGGCCGCGCAGGCCGCACAGGCCTGACCGGCTCCGCCAGCAGGGAGAACGAGCATGTCAGCGACGACAGCACGCGCCACCGGCGCCCGCACGACCACCGCACCCCGTACCGAGGGCCGCCTGGACCGGATGGGCATCCCCCGTCCGCTCGCCCTCGGGTTCGTCGCCGTCCTGGTCTTCATGACCGGGAACGGCGTCGAGTCGAACTTCATCACGCCGCACATGGTGGCGGTCCTCGGCAGCCCCGAGGCCACCGTGGCGACGATCGTCACGTTCTACAGCCTGGCCGCACTGATCGGCAGCTACATCTCGGGCGCCCTGTCGGACCTGGTCGGGCCTCGCCGGGTGATGATCCTCGGCTTCGCCGTCTGGGTCGTGTTCGAGGTCCTGTTCCTGCTCGCACTCGGCGCCGGCAGTGTCCCGTTCGCCGCCGTCGCGTACGCGCTGCGCGGGTTCGGCTACCCGCTGTTCGCCTTCGCGTTCCTGGTCTGGGTGAACATCACCACCCCGGTCGAGCGCAACGGCTCGGCGGTCGGCTGGTTCTACGTCGCCTTCACGGGTGGTCTGCCGACCCTCGGCTCGCTCTTCGCGATCGGCGCCATCCCGGTGTTCGGCGGCGGTACGGTCGGCGAGACCGGGGCGATGGTCGCCTCGATCGGCCTCGTCGTGATCGGGTTCCTCATCATGCTGTTCGGCGTCCGGCTGCCGAACGGGTTCACGCGCATCGCCCCCGCCGGTGAGAGTGCCTGGCAGGTGCTGACGAGCGGCATCCGGCTGACGGTCACGCGGCCGAAGATCCTGATGGGCTTCCTCGTCCGCCTGATCAACACCGCGCCCGAGTTCGGCATGTTCGTCGTGTTGCCCGCGGTCATCGCGAACGAGCGCGGCTGGGGCCAGAGCCGCTGGCTGCTCATGACGGTCTGCGTCTACGCCACGAACATCCTCGTCAACGCCCTGTTCGGCTGGGTCGGCGACAAGATCGGCTGGCAGCGCACCGTCAAGTGGTTCGGCATCGTCGGCTCCGCCCTCGGGCTCATCGCCTGGTGGTACGTGCCGCAGCTCGTCCCCGCCGGTTCGGACTGGGGCTACGTGCTCTCCGTCGTCGCCGGCTGCGTGTTCGGCTGCCTGCTCGCCGGGTTCGTGCCGATGGGCGCGATCATGCCGGCGCTCGCCCCCGAGCACAAGGGCGCCGCGATGGCGATGTACACCACGGCCGCCGGCGGCGCGGCGTTCCTCGGCACCGGTGTCGTCGCGGCGGTCTTCGCCCTCGGCGGCGGTGGCGAGGCAGCGACGTGGACGTTCGTCGGCCTCTACGCCTGCGCGTTCGTGATGATCCACTTCCTCAAGGTCCCGCAGGGCGACCGAGGACACTGAGTTCCGGGCGACGACGGCCGTCCCGTCGTCGCCCGGTGCACCACCCACCACCACCCGGAGGACCCGCACCATGACCACGATCCACGACGACCCGGACGAGTTCGCCGAAGACCAACTGAGCGGCTGGCTCGCGCTCTACGCCGACCGGGTCCGCGGCGTCCACGGCGGCGTCGTCACCCTGCCCACCGAGGGGGCCGCACCGCAGGTCGCCGTCGTCGTCGGGGGCGGCTCCGGCCACTACCCCGCGTTCTGCGGCGTCGTCGGCCCGGGCTTCGCCACCGGCGCCGTCGTCGGCAACGTCTTCACCTCGCCCTCGACCGCGCAGGTCTACTCGGTTGCCAAGGCCGCCGACCAGGGCCGCGGTGTCGTGCTGTCGTTCGGCAACTACGCCGGCGACACCATGAACTTCGGGCTCGCGGCCGAACGGCTCCGTGCGGAGGGCATCGACACCCGGATCGTCGTGGTCACCGATGACATCGCCAGCGCCGACGAGGAGTCGAAGCGCCGCGGCATCGCCGGTGACTTCTCGGTATTCAAGGCGATGGGTGCCGCCGCTGCCGAAGGAGCCGACCTCGACGAGGTCGAACGGATCGGCCACGCGTCGAACGCCGCCACCCGCACCATCGGTGTCGCGTTCTCCGGCTGCACCATGCCGGGCGCGACCGAACCCCTGTTCACCGTCCCCGAGGGCCACCTCGGCCTGGGGCTCGGAATCCACGGCGAACCGGGCATCCAGGACGTCCCGCTGCTGCGCGCGACGGACCTGGCGTCCCTGCTCGCCGAACGGTTGCTCGCCGACCGACCCGTGACCGCCGGCTCCCGGGTCGCCCCGATCCTCAACGGCCTCGGTGACACCAAGTACGAGGAGCTCTTCCTGCTCTGGGGCCGGGTCACGCCCCTGCTGCAGGACGCCGGGCTCGAAGTCGTCGAACCCGAGGTCGGCGAACTCGTCACGAGCCTCGACATGGGCGGCTGCTCGCTGACGCTGCAGTGGCTCGACGACGAACTCGAACGACTCTGGCGCGCCGACGCCTACACGCCCGCATACCGCAAGGTGGCGGCGCCGGTCGCGGCGCTCGTGCCGGCCGACGCGGTGGACGCCGCCGAGGACGAGGCGACGGTCGTGCCGGAGGCGACCGACGCCTCCCGGCAGACAGCGCAGACGGCGCGAGCCGCCGTCGAGGCGATGGACGCGCTCCTCCGCGAGCACGAGGAGACGCTCGGCCGGATCGACGCGGTCGCCGGGGACGGCGACCACGGCCGCGGCATGGTCAAGGGGATCGGTGCGGCGCGCAGGGCGGTCGACGGGCTCGGCCCGGAGGCCGGGGTCGCCTTCGTCCTCGGGCGCGCCGGTGACGCATGGGCCGCGTTCGCGGGCGGCACCTCCGGTGTCCTGTGGGGCGCCGCACTCGAGGCGTTCGGCCGCGCCCTCGGTGACGACCGCGAATCCTACGAGGCAACCGACGTCGTCGATGCGGCGCAGGCCTTCGCCGACTCGATCGTGCACCTGGGCGGGGCCTCGCGCGGCGACAAGACACTGCTCGACGCCCTGCTGCCGTTCGTGGACGAACTGCGCGGGGCCGTCGACACCGGCGCACCGCTCGTGGCAGCGTGGGAGACCGCGGCGCGGGTCGCGGTCGAGCAGGCCGAGGCCACCGCCGACCTCGTGCCGAAGGTCGGGCGGGCCCGGCCGCTGGCCGAGAAGAGCCTGGGGACACCCGACGCGGGTGCCACCTCGATGGGGATGATCCTCACGCGGGTCGGCGAGGTCCTCGCCGCCCGTGCTGACAAGGAAGGAACACACGCATGACGTACCGTCTCGTGATCGGGTCCGACGACGCCGGGTTCGACTACAAGGAGATCATCAAGGCCGACCTGCTCGCCGACGACCGGGTGTCGGACGTCACCGACGTCGGTGTCGACGCGGACGGCCACACCGCCTACCCGCACGTCGCCGTCGACGCCGCGCGCCTGGTCGCGAACGGCGAAGCCGACCGCGCGATCCTGATCTGCGGCACCGGCCTCGGTGTGGCGATCAGCGCGAACAAGGTGCCGGGCATCCGTGCGGTGACGGCGCACGACTCGTACAGCGTGGAGCGCTCGATCCTGTCGAACGACGCCCAGGTCCTCTGCATGGGGCAGCGGGTCGTCGGCATCGAGCTCGCCCGTCGTCTGGCGAAGGAGTGGCTCGGCTACGAGTTCGACCGTTCCAGTGCCAGCGCCGAGAAGGTCAACGCGATCTGCGAGTACGACGGCAGCGCTCCCGCCGGCGTCGACGCGCAGGCGTAGGTCGCGGGTTGCGCACGACACCGGTGTTCGCGCACTGAACACGCCCGTTCGGGTGTTCGGCACGCGGACACCGGTGTCTTGCGAGCCGTCCCGCGCCGCTCAGCTCCGGGCGGCCAGGCGGTGCACGACGGACTTCGTCGCCTCGTACAGCTCGCGGTAGTCCCGGTAGCCGGCCTCGTACGCCGCCGTCGCCGCAGGGTCCGGCTCGATCACCGTCGCCGGCGGGTTCCACGCACCGATGTCCACCGTGTCACCCGGCCCCGCGACGAGTTGCGCCGCGAGGAACGCCGAGCCGTAGCACGCACCGATCGTCACGCTCGGCACCGTCTGCCGCAGTCCGGTGACGTCCGACACGATCGTGGGCCACAGCCGTCCGAGCAGCCCACCACCGGCTCCGACGAGTTCGCGGACCTCGACCCCGGCGTCGCGCAGGGCCTCGAGGTGGTGCCGCACCGCGTACGCCGTCGCCTCGAGCGTCGCGCGGTAGATGTCCCCGCGCGTGTGCCGGACCGTCAGCCCTGCCAGCACCCCGCGGGCGTCGGGGTCCGCGATCGGCGTCCGCTCCCCCGCGAAGTACGGCAGCATCAGCAGGCCGTTCGCCCCGATCCCTGAGCACCGCGCTTCTTCGAGCATGGTCGACCA
Organism: Curtobacterium flaccumfaciens; assembly: GCF_018598405.1. Taxonomy (NCBI): domain Bacteria; kingdom Bacillati; phylum Actinomycetota; class Actinomycetes; order Micrococcales; family Microbacteriaceae; genus Curtobacterium; species Curtobacterium flaccumfaciens. The sequence continues at coordinate 34,357 of NZ_JAHEWS010000006.1, forward strand.
CTCGCCGTCGACCAGCCGTCGCAGCCAGTCCGTGATCGCCCCGGAGGTCGCCATCCCCCCGGACACGCTCGGCTGGCCCGGGTGCGTGCCGACGGTCGTCCACATCCCCGGCACCGCCGTGGGCTCGGCCGTCGGCACGATCATGAACATCGTGGTTCCGTACTGCAGGAACATCCGGCCCGGCACGGACTCACCGACGCTCACGCCCTCGGCCCAGGCATCGATGGTCCCGGCCGTCACGGGGATGCCGGCCGGGAGGCCCGTGGCCGCGGCCGCCTCTGGCGTCACGACGCCCGCCTGGTCGCCGGACCACAGCAGGCGCGGCATGGCGAGACCGGGTGCCAGTCGGTCGCACCACTCGGGGATCCACCGGTTCGCGTGCACGTCGTAGAGGGGTGTCGTCTGGCTGGCCGAGTGGTGGTCGAGGACGTACGCACCCGTGAGCCGCTCGACCACGCGGGACGACGGCATCGTGAACCGGGCGGCCCGCGCCCAGGCCTCGGGTTCGTGCCGGGCGAGCCACGCGAGCTTCACCCCGGCCGCCTGCGTGCTGAGGGCGGAGCCGCAGCGAGCCCGGACCGCGTCCTCACCGCCGAGCTCCGCCGTGACGTCGTCGAGCAGCGCCGCGGTGCGGGTGTCGATGCCGTACAGGATCGCCGGATGGAGTGGCGCACCGTCGGCGTCGGTCAGCAGCGCACACGGCCCGATGCCGCTCACGCCGACGGCCTGCACCTCGACGCCGGGCACACGGTCGAGCAGGGCGCGGGTGAGGGCGGTGAACTCCTCCCACCAGACAGCGGAGTCCATCTCGACCAGGCCCTGCTCGGGACGGTCGACGTCGTGCCGGCGGCTCACCTCGGCGAGCACGGTGCCGTCGAACCGGGCCAGCAACGCCTTCGTGCTCGACGTCCCGATGTCCAGACCGAGCACCGCCCGCATGCCGCCTCCTTCGCCGCCACACGACCGACGCCGGTCGCCCCACGAGTCTACGAGCGACGCCCAGCTGCCTGTCGGGGGCCGGACGTACGGTACCGACGACTCGAACGCTCCACGAGGGGAACCCGATGAAGAAGTCAGCATGGCTGCCAGCCGTCATCGCACCGGTCGTCGTCGCCGGCGCCGTTGCCGCCCCGATGATCGCGAACGCCGCGAACGACCCGATCGCGGGGACGAACCCGAGCGCGGCGGACGTCATCGCCAGCATCGCGAAGTCCTCGGACGCCCAGTACTCGGGCAAGCTCTCGCAGACGAGCGCCCTCGGCCTGCCGGAGCTGCCGACCGGCTCCGGCGGCTCCTCGCTCGAGGGCGACGCCTCCGACGTCCTCGGCCTGCTGACCTCGTCCCACACCGCCCGCGTCTACGTCGACGGCCCGGACAAGCAGCGCGTCCAGCTGACGCAGCAGCTCGCCGAACAGGACGTCGTCCGCAACGGCTCGGACGTCTGGACCTGGGACTCGAAGGAGCGCACGGCCACGCACGTGACCCTGCCGAGCGACACCGCGAAGGACCTGCGGGACGGCACGACCACCCCGGCCGACATCGCCCGGCAGGCCATCGACGCGATCACCCCGACCACCTCCGTGTCGAAGCCGACCGAGGTCAGCGTCGCCGGGCACGACGCCTGGCGGATCACCCTGACGCCGAAGTCGTCGGACACCCTCGTCGGCGCCGTCCGGCTGGCCGTCGACCAGCAGACCGGGCTCCCGCTCCGCGCGACCGTGGAGGCCGCAGGCAGGGAGGACCCGGCGGTGCAGGTCGGCTTCACGAGCCTCGACTACGGGGCCCCCGCCGCCCGGCTCTTCGACTTCACCCCGCCGTCCAACGCGAAGGTGACCGAGAAGGACCTCTCCGACGCCGGATCCCACGCGAAGGGCGAGCACGGCGACCGCCACGGCACCCCGAGCGGTGACGAACCGACCATCACGGGCACGGGCTGGAGCACCATCGCCGAGCTCCCCGCCGGCACGGTCGACCAGTCCGGGCTCGAGGGCGAGGCCTCCGGTCTGCTCGACCAGCTGACGAAGCCCGTCGACGGCGGCCGCGCCGTGCAGACGTCGCTCGTGTCGGTCTACCTGACCGACGACGGCCGGGTGTTCGCGGGCGCCGTGCCGGTGGCCTCGCTGGTCGCCGCGGCGAAGTGAGCGCGGCCGACCCCGACGTGAGCACGACCGCACCCGACGCCGTGGACGCCACCGCCCCGGCTCCGGGGGCCGACCTCGCGATCCGCACCACGGGCCTCCAGAAGGTGTTCCGCAAGCAGCGCGCGGTCGACGGCATCGACCTGGCGGTGCCGCGCGGCGCGGTCTTCGGGTTCCTCGGGCCGAACGGTTCGGGCAAGACCACCACGATCCGGATGCTGCTCGGGCTGTCGAGCGCGACGGGCGGCACGATCGAGGTCCTGGGCGAGCCGATGCCGAAGGCGCTGCACGACGTCCTGCCCCGGGTCGGCGCGCTCGTCGAGGGGCCGGCCTTCTACCCGTACCTGTCCGGCCGGGCCAACCTGCAGCGCTTCGACGCCGCCGACCCCGCGTCGGACCCCCGCACCCGGAAGGCCCGTGTCGCCGGCGCCCTCGACCGCGTCGGGTTGACCCACGCGGCCGACAAGAAGGCGCACGCGTACTCCCTCGGCATGAAGCAGCGGCTCGGCCTCGCGAACGCCCTGCTGTCACCCCGCGACCTGCTGGTGCTCGACGAACCGACGAACGGCCTCGACCCGCAGGGAACGCGCGAGGTCCGCAACCTCATCCGCTCCCTGGCCGACGACGGCACCACGGTGTTCGTGTCGAGCCACCTGCTGGCCGAGATCGAACAGGTCTGCACGCACGCCGCGGTCATGCGGACGGGCAAGATCGTCGCGCAGGGACCGCTCGACGAGCTCCGTGCAGCCGGTGCCCGCACCGTGACCGTCCGCACGCCCGACGTCGGGCACGCCGCCACCGTCCTCACCCGGCTCGGGCTCGTCCCGCGGCACGACGGCGGCGCGGACGTGCTCGTCGCAGACCTGCCGAACGAGCTCCTGCCCGAGACGATCACCGCCGAGCTCGTCCGCGCGGACGTCCGGGTGCGCGGCCTGACCGTGGGCGGCGGCACCCTCGAGGACCTGTTCGTCGCACTCACCGGAGAGGGATTCGATGTCGCAGCCTGACCTGGCCGTGCGCGACGTGGCCGTCCGCCGCCGGCAGCGCCCGTTCGCCCTGCTCGGTTCCGAACTCGCGCTGGTGTTCCGCCGTCGCCGGACCTGGGCGATGCTCGGGGCGCTCGCACTCGTGCCGATCCTCATCGCGGTCGCCGTGAAGCTGACCACCGACGGTGACGACGGCGGGCCGGCGTTCCTCGGTGACATCACCAACAACGGCCTGTTCGTCGCCTTCACGGCGCTGACGGTGTCGATCCCGCTGTTCCTGCCGCTGACGGTCGGGGTGGTGGCCGGTGACACCGTCGCGGGCGAGGCGAGCCACGGCACGATCCGCTACCTGCTCGTCGCACCGACCGGCCGCGTGCGGTTCATCCTGGTGAAGTTCGCCGGTGCCGTCGCGTTCTGCCTGGCCGCCACACTGCTCGTCGTGCTGGTCGGGGCGGCGATCGGTGCGGTGCTGTTCCCGATCGGACCGGTCACGCTGCTGTCCGGCACGCAGGTCGGCGGCTGGTCGTACGCCGGTCGGGCGCTCCTGCTCGCGCTGTACGTCGCGCTGTCGATGCTCGGGCTCGTGGCGATCGGGATGTTCGCGTCGACGCTGACGAACGTGCCGGTCGGGGCGATGGCCGCGACGGTCGTCCTCGCCGGGGCCTCGCAGGTGCTCGACCAGCTCCCCCAGCTCGACTGGCTGCACCCGTACCTGTTCTCGCACCAGTGGCTCGGGTTCGGCGACCTGCTGCGCGACCCGATCTCGTTCGACTCGTTCGGGTCGAACGCGGTGCTGCAGCTCGGGTACGTCGTGGTGTTCGGGGCCCTGGCGTACAGCCGGTTCGCCTCGAAGGACATCCTGAGCTGACGCGGCGCGCGCCGCACCGGCGCGCGCCGCACCGGCGCGCAACCGCGGGGCCGGCACGAGCGTGCCGGCCCCGCGCCGCGCCGGTCGGCTCAGCTCGCCGGCGACGCCGACCCGCCGGCCATCGTCTCCGTGTCCGTCCCCCGCGCGTCGGCGTACCGGTCGCGCAGGTCGCGGGCCTTCTCGGACCGGTACCAGTCCAGCCGGGCACCGGTCTCGACGGTCTGCATGCCGATGACCACCTTGCCGCGGGACTTCATCTCGGCCAGGTCCTCGTACGCCTCGACGATGTACTCGAACGGGTAGAAGCCCGAGATGAGCACCTGCACCCGGCGGTCCTGCACCGCCTTCGCCAGCAGGGTCAGGAGCTCGCGGGTCTCCTCGTCCTCGGCGGGGGCCCGGAGGAACCGGACCTCGATGTCCCGGCGTTCCTCTGACGACACGAACCGTTCCTGGCCGACACCGAGTCGCTCGGCCAGCAGCTCGGCGTTGCTCTCACCGTGGTTGTCGATGAACGCGGTGATCGGTCGGCCGTCGGCGATGGCGCGGATGCGCTCCTCTTCCCCCTCGCCGTAGACGACGGGAAGCGTGCCGATCTGCCGCAGGTAGTCGTGGTTGCGCGCGCTGCCGAGGGCGATCACGGTCGCGCCGGCGTCGTGCGCCAGCTGGCACTCGATGTGCCCGACGCCGCCCGCCGCCGCGGTGATCACGACGGTGTCCTTCGGTCCGAGCCGCAGCGACCGGACCACGGACACCGCGGTGCAGCCCGCCAGGTACAGGCCGCCGGCGACCTCCCAGCCGACGTGCTCCGGCTTCTTGATCACGGCGCCGCGGGGCACCGCGATCCAGGTGGCGTGCGCCCCGCCGGTCGGCGCGTGCCCCATCACCTCGTCGCCGATGCGGAGGTCCTTCACACCGTCGCCCCGCGCGCGGACGATGCCGGCGAAGTCCACGCCCTGGTGGGCGGGGAACTCCAGGTCGACGTGGTCGCGGAGCTTCCCCTCGCGGAGGAACCGCTCGATGTGGTTCAGTCCGGCGGCCACGATCTCGACGACGATCTCGCCCGGGCCGGCGGACGGCTTGTCCTGGGGGACGAGTTCGACGACGTCGAAGTCGCCGTACCGGTCGTACTGCACTGCACTGCCGACTCGCATGGGTGCTCCTTCGCTCCAGGTGTGCGTCCGTGCTACTCGGTGTTCCCGCACGCAACCCGAAGACGTGGGGTACCGCGGCTGTGGAGGCGACCAGACGAGGGACGGGAGGCCCGTGGCGGCGCCGCCACGGGCCTCCCGTCCGCCGTCATGCGCGTCCACCGCACCCGGTGGGTGCTCAGTGCTTGCCGGCGGCCGCGATGACGGACCGGACGGTCCCGGCGTCGAGGCGGAAGGCCCGCGGGTCGGCGTCGCCCCGCGGAACGCGGACCGGTGTGGACCAGACGGAGCCGTCCGTGGCGACGTCGACGACGAGCGCGCCGCTGTCGACGACCGCGGATTCTTCGTCGTAGGGGCCGACGACGTCGGTGTCGTTCGCGACGCCGGGGGCGACGAGGACCGGGACGCCGGCGAGCGACCCGGCGAAGTGGTGGTGGTAGTGGCCGGCGAGGACGACCCGCAGGTCGGAACCGCGGATGACGTCGGCGAGCGCCTCGGGGTTCTGCAGGCGGAGGGCCTCGTGCAGCTCGGTCGGGGCGGGCAGCGGCGGGTGGTGCAGGACGACGACGGTGCCGTGCGGGGCGTCGTCTTCGCCACTGCCGGCGCCTTCGGCCAGGGCCGTGCGCAGGTGCTCGAGCGCGGTGTCGCTCAGCTCGCCGTACCCGGCACCCGGGACGCTCGTGTCGACGGTCACGATCCGGCGCCCGGCGAGGACCGACTGCCCGGAGACCGGGACCGACGGCGGCAGGTACTCCATCGTGTGCATGAGCGCCGTGCCGCCCTGGCCCAGGACGTGCCCGTTCGCCAGGACCCGGCGGAATCCCTCGCGCTGGTCGTGGTTTCCGGGCACCGCGACGAAGGCCGCTCCGTGCCGCTCCGCCCAGCCGCCGACGCGGTCCCGCACGGTCGCGTAGGACTCGGGGCTGCCGTCCTCGGAGACGTCTCCGGACACCACCACGAGTCCGATGCCGGGCACGTCGTCGACGTGGGCGAGCAGCCGTTCGAGCGCGGCCGTGGTGTCGACCGTGCCCTGGTGCAGGGCGCCGTCGCCGGTCAGGTGGGTGTCGGAGAGGTGGAGGATGCGGAGGGTCCCGGCTGCTGGCGGCTGCATGCGCCCACGGTAGCGACGGCCCCCGTCAGTCGGGTGCGGCGGGGCGGTCAGGTGCAGCGGCGGCCTCGCGGAGGACACCCGCTTGGTACCGGCACACGCGGCGTCGCTCGGATGTCTGAGTGGAGCGTTGCTCTGATCGATCATCCTTCCGCACTGCCGATCCCGAGACATAGGATGTCTGCATGTCCTCCAGCGACGACCAGCACCGGATCGACCCCGCCACCGGAGCGCCGGCGCCCGCGACCGGCTCAGCATCCGCCGCCCGCACGCGGGTCAAGCGGCAGCTGCCGACGGTGCGGGACCTCGCGCCGCTCATGCAGTTCAGGAAGCCTTCGCTGCCGGGTCGGCGTCAGCGCCTCGAGCAGGCCTTGACGATCTGGGACCTCCGCGACATCGCCGCCCGGCGCACCCCGAAGGCCGCCTTCGACTACACCGAGGGCGCGGCCGAGGCGGAGATCTCCCTGGCCCGTGCCCGGCAGGCGTTCGAGGACATCGAGTTCACCCCGGCGATCCTGCGGGACGTGTCGAGGGTGGACACCTCGCGCGAGGTGCTCGGGGCGCCGGTGTCGTACCCGTTCGGCATCGCGCCGACGGGCTTCACGCGGATGATGCAGACCGAGGGCGAGCGGGCCGGTGCCCGGGCCGCCGGACGCGCCGGCATCCCGTTCTCGCTCTCCACGATGGGCACCACCGCGATCGAGGACGTCCGCGACGCCAACCCGCACGGGCGCAACTGGTTCCAGTTGTACATGTGGAAGGACCGCGAGAAGTCGATGGCGCTGGTCTCCCGCGCCCAGCAGGCCGGGTTCGACACCCTGCTCGTGACCGTGGACGTCCCCGTCGCGGGTGCGCGTCTGCGGGACAAACGGAACGGGTTCTCGATCCCGCCGCAGCTGAGTGCCCGGACCGTGGTGAACGCGATCCCGCGGCCGTGGTGGTGGTTCGACTTCCTGACCACCGAACCGCTGGCGTTCGCGTCGCTCGACCGCTGGTCCGGCACCGTCGGCGAGCTGCTCGACCACATGTTCGACCCGACCGTCACCTACGAGGACCTCGCCTGGATCCGTGACCAGTGGCAGGGCAAGGTCGTCGTCAAGGGCGTGCAGTCGCTGGCCGACGCCAAGCGCCTGGCGGACCTGGGGGTCGACGGCATCACGCTGTCGAACCACGGCGGCCGACAGCTCGACCGCGCACCCGTCCCCTTCCACCTGCTGCCCTCCGTGGTCAAGGAGGTCGGCGGGGACACCGAGGTGCACCTCGACACGGGCATCATGTCCGGCGCCGACATCGTGGCTGCCGTTGCCCTCGGCGCGAAGTTCACGATGGTCGGCCGTGCCTACCTGTACGGGCTGATGGCCGGCGGCGAGGCCGGGGTGGACCGGATGATCCAGATCGTGTCCGAGCAGATCGAGCGGACCATGCGGCTGCTCGGGGTGGCCTCGCTCGACGAGCTCGAGCCGGGACACGTGACGCAGCTGCAGCGGTTGCAGCCGATCCCCCGGGTCTGACCCGTCAGCTCGCCGCGCGTTGCATCGTGCACGTTCGGCCGCAGGACACCGGGCGTTCGTCGATCGATTTCCGTGACACCCCCCGAACGGGTCACAAATGATGCAAGATGTCCGTGGACGTGTCAACGAACCCCTCGGCAACCGGCCGGTCGACGCGTCCGTCCCTCCCCGCATCCTGCGCCCGAAGCACCACGAGGAGCCCGACATCTCGACCCGAAGCACGTGCACGCCTCTGCGCGGCACGACCCCAGGAAACACGTCCACGCCCGTCGAAGGACGCACCCGATGATCCGCCACCGCGCGGTCCTGGCGGCCGCGACCGCCGGCGCCCTGGTCCTCGGCGTCCCCACCGCCGCCTCCGCCCGGACCTGGTGGGGCTGGGACGGCGAGCGCCGCTGGCACCACGCTCCGGTGAACCCCACCCCGACGCCGGCCCCGGCCGAGACGGAACCGCCGGCCCCGACCGACGAGTGGACCCCGGAACCGGAGCCCACGCAGGACTCCGCTCCGATCGAGGACACAGCGCCCGTCGCCGAGCCCGAGCCCGTGCCCGAGGCGGAAGCCGAGCCCGAGGCAGCGCCCGAGCCCGAACCCGAGGCGGCCCCCGAGGACCTCGCGGCGCTCGCTCCCGATGCCTCCTTCGTCGAGGACTTCACCACGAACGCCGTCACCGGCCTGGTCTCGTCGCTCTACCCGCAGTCGTGGCAGCCCTACCCCGACGGCACCTCCGGCATCTACGCGCCGAGCAAGACGGTCTCGGTGCACGACGGCGTGATGGACGTCGCCCTCGGCACCGGTGCCGGAGCGGCCGGCACCTTCGGCTCCTCCGACGGTGCCTGGGACCACGTCGGCGGCTCGTTCTCCGTCCGCGCGAAGGCGACCGGCGGCGACGGCAACGGTGCGGCGTTCATGCTGTGGCCGACGTCGAACGTGTGGTCCGACGGCGAGATCGACTTCCCCGAGGGCAACTTCGAGTCGAACCCGATGGTGTTCCACCACTCGATGACCCCGGGCCGGGAGGCCGAGCGCGTCCAGGTCGACACCGGTGTCTCGTGGCGCGACTGGCACACGTACAAGGTGGACTGGGTGCCCGGCGAGTCTGTCACCTACAGCGTCGACGGCAGGGTCCTGCAGACCGTCACCGAGGACGTGCCGACGACGCCGCACCGCTTCATGTTCCAGGTGGGCAACTGGGGCGAGCAGGGCAACCTGCTCATCGACTGGGTCTCGACGACCGAGTAGCGTCCGCAGGTCCGCACCACGGACGGACGGGAGGCCCGGTGCCAGCTGGCACCGGGCCTCCCGTCCGTCTGCGTGGTCGCGTTCAGGGCGTCGCGCGCCGCTCAGAAGAGCGCGTTGAGGCCCGCGTAGTCCACCCCGGCCACCAGCGAGTCGTAGGTGCCGGTGGTCCGCAGCTCGGCCGTGGCCTGCCGAACGACGGCGTACGCGGCCTGCGCGACGGCGGAACCGAGACTGATCCGGGCCACCCCGAGCCGGGCGAGTTCCGCCACGGTCGGCGACCCCGGACCGGCCATCACGTTCACCGGGCCGTCGATCGACTCCACCAGCGCACGGATGGTCTCGACGTCTCGGACTCCGGGGACGAACACGCCGTCCGCGCCGGCTCCGCGGTAGCGACGAGCTCGCTCGAGCGTCTCGACCAGGAGCCGTTCGGGATCGACGAGCCCGGCGAGGTGGACGTCGGTCCGAGCGTTGACGAACAAGGGCACCCCGGCTCGTTCCGCTGCGCGCCGGGCTGCCCCGATCCGGTCGGCGAGCGCCTCCGGATGCAACCTGCCGTCCTCGATGTTGATCCCGACGGCGCCCGCTTCGAGCACCGCGTCCACCGTGCGCGCCACGCCGTCCGCATCGTCGGCGTACCCGGACTCGATGTCGACGGTGACCGGCACCGACACCGAGGCCGCGATCCGCGCGACCGCGTGCATCGCTTCCACGCGGGTCAGGGTGTTGCCGTCCGGCCGCCCGAGGGACCAGGCGACGCCCGCACTGGTCGTGGCGATCGCGGTCGCGCCGGCGTCCTCGACGAGTCGGGCGCTCGTGGCGTCCCAGACGTTGACGAGGACGAGTGGCCGGGATCGGTGGTCGTGGAGGCCGCGGAAGGTCGCGGCTCTGGTCGAAGTGGTGTTCACCCTTCGATCCCAGCGGTCCGAGCGCGGACGAGCTGGCGGGTTCCGGACGACGCGGTGGGGCAGCTCAGCCCCCGGGGCGAGGAGACCTGCGTGGGTTCAGCAGGTCTCCGTCCCACGACAAGTCGTCGGGCTCGCGGACCTCGAACGCCTCGAACCGGTCGTCTTCGAGCACGCCGTCGACGAGCGCGCGCGATCCGGCGACGATCGTCGAGTCCCAGTCCTCCTCGGCGGCGACGACCCACGCGTGGTCCTCCGGCCAGATGAACGTCGTGTGCGGCGCCACCTGGTCGTGCAGCCCGAAGCTCTCCCAACCCGGGACCGCCCGCTGTGCCCACGACGGATCGACGAGCTCGTCCAGGGTCGCACTGAAGAGCCAGGTGTCCCGCGCGGGCCAGGCCATCAAGCCCCGCGCACGTCGGATCCGGTGCCGGCGTTCAGCGGACGGCGGCCCACCCGTCCCCTCCCACGCTCCGACGACCAGGTCTCCGGGGGTCGACGTCGCGCGCCGCAGGTGCGTGGTGAGGACGGCGAGGTCCTGCGGGTCGAACCACCCGTCGTCCGACTGGTCCACGCGCCAGCCGTCGGCCCACGACATCGTCTGCTCGTCGTCGGTCAGGCGTCGCCACTGCACCAGGGGGTGCATCACGCGGTCGTTGCGGCGGGCGACCTCCGCCCACCGCCAGCGGGTGTGTTCGACGTCCGGGTGGTCGCCCCACTCGTCCGTGGTCTCGAGGTCCGCCCGGTGTGCGCCGACCGGGTGCAACAGTCGTGCGTACGCCTCGAACCCGGTGCCCGCGACGCCACCGACACTCGCCCAGCGTCCGGCACGCGCGACGAGCCAGTCGCCCCGCGATGCCTCGCTCAGCAGACGCATCGTGCTGCTGCTCAGAGCTTCTCGTCGACGAGCGCGATGAAGCGGCTGCCGATGCCCTCGACCTCGCGTCGCGTCAGGCCGGCGGTGGGCTCGGGCGCCTGGTAGGGGGCGTGGTAGTCGCACATCAGGTAGTCCCACTCGGGCCACCACTTCTTCGGACGCGCCTCTTCGTCGAAGCCGCAGACCACGCACTCCAGGCGCGTCCAGACCTTCTTGGTGCCGGTCCGGTTGGCGCGGGACTGCACGAGCCAGGCGGGCGGGTCCTGCTCGATCGCGTCGAGCTCCGCTTCGCTCAGGCGCGACGGGATGCCGTGGCGGGTCGCCATCTCGAGGGGGATGTCGAGCCGGACTGCGGCTTCGCGGCGGGAGAGCATCCGTCCAGGGTAGGTCCTGAGGACGTGGATGAAGGCATGCTGACCCACCTTGCGCCACGGGTGTTCTGCCGCGCCTTCGGCGTCGGGGCGCTGGATGCGGGGGTTGTGATGGCGCTCATCGGCGCCGTCGTCGATCGCGTCGGACTCATGGCCGGAGGGCGGGTCATCGCGGATGGGATTGCTGTGGAGCCGCTACCTGCCCCTGCGGACGCCAGCGATCACGGAAGGGAGGAACCCGGGGAACGCTTCTTCCAGGTCGGCTTCGCGGAGTACGTTCATCCGAGACGTGCCGACGTAGTACTGGTGGATCACACCGGCCTGCCGCAGCGCGGTGAAGTGGTGCGTCGCGGTCGAAGCCTTGATGGGCAGGTCGAAGTTGCCGCAGCTGATGTCCGCTTCGGCCGACGCGAGCTGCGTCACGATGCTCAGCCGGATCGGGTCGGCGATGACTTCCAGGACTCGCGGGAAGTGCAGGTCCTCGGTGGATGGTTCGTCGTCGATCGGTGCTCGAGCCATTCGCAGCCTCCTTACGGGGGAATGATCGTACCGAGAGGGTGTGGCCAGCCGCTGCGAGCTTCTCCGCCGTGCATCTGTCACAACGACCAGCGGCGACGACGAGAACGACTCGGAACGCGAGGAGCAGTCGAGGTCAGCGGACCTCGATGACGACCTTGCCGAGGGGACCTTCGGCGAGGCGGTCGTAGGCGGCCTTCGCGTCCTCGAATCGGAAGGTGGAGTCGATGACGGGGCTGATCTCGTGGTCATCGAGGAACTCGACGAGCTCCTCGAAAGCCACCCGAGTACCGACGGCGATGCCCTGGATGGTGGTCTGGCGGAACAGCACCGTCATGAGGTCGAGGTTCGTGGTCTGCCCTGCGAGGAAGCCGATGACTGCGACGACGCCACCGGCCTTCGCTGCGCGGACGGAGTCGTTGATGCCGTCACCGCCGGCGACGTCGATGACGACGTCGACGCCCTTCCCATCGGTGAGCTCGAGCGCCTTGCCGGCCCAGTCGGGGGTGGTGCGGTAGTTGATGAGGTCGGTCGCGCCGAGTTCCTTCGCGATGGCGAGTTTGTCGTCGCTGGAGGACGTGGCGATCACGCGTGCGCCGAATGCGGATGCGATCTGGATCGCGAACACGGACACCCCGCCGGTGCCCTGCACGAGCACGCTGCCACCCGTCTCCAGCTTGCCGTGGTGGAAGAGGGAGAACCACGCAGTCAGCGCTGCGATCGGCAGCGTGGCCGCTTCCGCGTCGGTGAGGTTGTCGGGGCTCTTCACGACGCGGTCCTCGTGCAGCAGCATGTACTCGGCGAGACCGCCATCGATCGGGCCGCCGATCATCGCGTCGGTGTGCACCTGGTCCCACGGACCGTCGGCCCACGTGGAGTAGAAGTGCGAGGTGACACGGTCGCCGACCTCCCACTTCGTCACGTCGGAGCCGACCGCGGTGACGACGCCGGCGGAGTCCGCGCCGACGATGAGGCCCTTCGGCATCTTCTCGGGCGAGTAGTTCCCTTCGACGAGTGCCTTGTCACGGTAGTTCAGGGAAACGGCCGAGACCTCCACGAGAAGCTCGTTGGGGCCGGGGGTCGGGACCTCGACCTCGCGGAGGTGGAGATTGTCGAAGCCGAAGTCGGCGAGGGTCCAGGCGCGCATGGCGGTCCAATCGTCGCGGTGATGCACCGGGGTGTTCCGGAGCCGATGGGCTCACAGTACGGCCTTTTTCGATACACATCAAACTTGACGTGGATCGAAGTTACCCGTTGATGCCGACGCGGCATTCATCCTCTTCGTCGCGGTGTCGATGGTCCCGGTGGCATCAGCTCTCGCCGATGACTCGTGGGTCTCGTCCGTAGCGAGGGGCTGCGTGGATGTTGTCGCGAAGGGTGGCGCCCTCGTAGTCGCGGTGGAAGATGCCGCGTTCCTGGAGGATCGGCACGACTTCGTCGACGAAGGCGTCGACTCCGTCGTGGAGACTGTCGATGGAGAGGGAGAAGCCGTCGCATGCGCCGGCCTCGAACCACTCCTGCATGAAGTCGGCAATCCTTTCGGGGGTGTCGGCGACGACGGGGTGGTAGTCGATGACGCCGTGCGCGATGACATCGCGGAGAGACCATCCCTCGCGGACAACAGCGAGCGCATGGTCCGAGCGTGGGTCGGACGGGTTCGCCACCGCCCGCTCGAGGACCTGTTCGGGCACGGACTGGTCGATGTCCTCGTAGCGGAGGGGCAACCCGATCATGTGCCCGAGGTAGGCAACGCGCTGGCGAAGGTCGATGGACTCGTCAAGCGCGCGGCGACGGTCGAGGGCGTCGCGCTTGGTAGCGCCAACGGTGGGCATGAAGCCGGCGAACATCTTGATGTCGTCAGCATTTCGGCCCGCGGCGACGGCAGCTGCGCGGAGAGCATCGCGCTGCGCTTTCGCGCTGGCGATGTCGTAGGGATTGGCGTAGACCCCGTCCGCGTAACGCCCGGCGAGTTCGAGGCCGTTCTGACCCCCGCCGGCCTGGAAGATGACGGGCTGACCCTGCTCCGACGGCGGGATGGGCAGCGGCCCACGGGAAGCGACGTACTGACCACCGAGATTGATCGGCTGGATCTTCGACGCGTCGGCATAGATGCCCGCTGCGACATCGCCGATGAGCGCGTCCGTGCCCCAGCTGCCCCAAAGCGCCTCAACGACCTGGATCACCTCGTGCGCTCGTCCGTACTTCTCCGGTCTCGGCGGCACCGCCACCCCGAAGTTCGCAGCCGCTTCTGGGTTGGAGGTCGTGACCGCGTTCCAGCCGATGCGTCCGTGACTGATGACGTCCATCGCCTTGAACTGCCGGGCGATGTTGTACGGCTCGTTGAACGTCGTCGAAGCGGTGGCAACCAGCCCGATGCGCTTCGTCTCGCGGGCGATGGACGTCATGACCACGACCGGGTCGATGACGTGCCGCTGCGGTTGCACGTTCAGATCCGTCTCGAGTGCGGGAGTGTCGGCGAAGAAGAGCAGTTGGACCTTGCCGCGCTCGGCAGCCTGGGCATGGCGGACGTGTGCGTCCATGTCGGTGTAGCTGTCCAGGGGGACGCCGGGCATGCGCCAGGCACCGGGAGCCCCGCCGAACCCGCCGACGAGCTGCATTGCCAGGAGCATCTGAGGGGCGGACGTCAGTTGGGAGGTCTCGGTGGTCATACCACCAGTCTCAACACTGACATCAGTGTCAATGTCAAGTCCAACCGGTGCGCGAGTGCCTAGCTCGGTTGGGTAGCGAGCCGGTCCGATGTGGCAGCGTCGAGCGCTTCGATGTACGCGGTCAGGGCGTCGCGGTTCTGGATCAGGAAGTCGATCTTCTGCGCCATGCGGTCGCGTTCCTCGACGAGCATGTCGCGGAGTCCTGGCTCGACGTTGCTGACGACGATCGCTTGCTGCTTGTCCAGGCACGGGAGGACATCGATGATGATGCGGGTCGGGATGCCGGAGTCGACCAACCCGCGGATCTTCCCGACGCGTTCGATCAGGTAGTCGTCGTAGTCGCGGTACCCGTTCGGGAGCCTCGTCGGCTGGATCAGTCCCTGCTTCTCGTAGTAACGGAGCATCCGGGGTGCGACGCCCGTCTTCTCTGCCAGTTCTCCGATTCTCATCTACCCTCCGTCGTCGGCTTGACATTGACATTAGTGACAACGTTGAGCATGGGGAAGACCAAGGAGACGGAAGATGGACTCAACTTCTCCGCCGACATCCCGCGCCCGTGAAACCATCTGACTCGTGCCGAGCATCACGACGGGGCCTCAGCGGAAGCGAGGCCCCCTCCGGAGTTGATCAGCGGTTCAGGCCACGTCGACAGCAGCGGGAGGGGCCGCTCGACGGCGGCCGATCGCGAGGGTGCCGATGACAGCGGCCACCGCGATGATGCCGGCGGTCATGAACGCAGTCTGACCCGCAGCGACGGTCTGCACGACGCTGAGTTCGCCTGCGTTCACGGCGTTCGAGCCGATCGTGTAGGCAGACACGAGGACTGCACCGCCGGCAGCGCCGGCGAGCTGCTGCACCGCGCTGAACGCGGCACTGCCGTGCGGGTACAGCTCGGCGCGGAGGGACGACAGCGCGAGGGTCGTCATCGGGGCCCACATCATCGCCTGCGCTGCGGTCATCACGAGGTACCCGGCCAGGTAGACCCAGACGCTGCTGCGGTTGTCGAGGGCGCTGAGGAACCAGATGCTGGCCGCCCAGATGATCGCGCCGGGGATCGCCAGTGGCAGGGGGCCGTACCGGTCGTAGACACGGCCCCCGAGGGCGGAGACGACGGAGATGACGATGCCACCGGGGACGAGGAACAGTCCGATGGAGAGGGTGCTGAGCCCCAGCGATCCGGTGAGCACCAGGGGCAGGACGAGCAGGATCCCGAAGCCGTTGAGCGCCACGAAGAGCATGACGAGGATCGGGACGACGAAGGCTTTGGACCGGAAGATGCGCATGTCGAGGAACGCGTCCCCGTGACGACGGAGCGCGAGTTGACGGAACACGAACCCGGCCACGCCGAGGACACCGACGATGATCGGGATGACGGGCGGGACGGGGGCGTGACCCTCAGCGGACTCGCCGATCAAGGACAGGCCGAACACCAGCGCGCCGAACCCGACGGCGGACAGCGCCACCGAGAACAGGTCGAGGGTTGCGCGTTCCGGCGCGGTGATGTTCTTCAGCTTCATCGCTCCCGCGACGAGGGCGATCATGGCGAGGGGCAGGACGAGGATGAACAGCCACCGCCACGGCAGGAACGTCAGCACGAGCCCGGAGATGGCAGGGCCGACTGCCGGAGCGATCGCCGGGACGGCGGTGACGAGCGCCATGATCCGACCACGGCGGGACTCGGGCACCAAGCGGATGGCCGTCGTCATGAGCAGCGGCACGAACACCGCGGTCCCCACCGCCTGGACGACGCGTCCGACGAGGAGCACGGCGAACCCGGGTGCGACCGCTGAGATCGCGGTCCCCACGATGAAGGTCGACAAGGCCGTGAGAAAAATCGTCCGCAGGTGGAAGCGACGCATGATGAACCCGGTCGCGGGGATGAGCACGGCGAGCGTGAGGAGGTAGCCGGTCGTCAGCCACTGACCGGCGGACGGGGTGACGCCGAGGTCGCGGATGAGGGTCGGGATTGCCACGCCGAGCAGCATCTCGTTCAGCAGGACGAGGAACGTGGACGCCATCAGGAGGCCGAGGACCAGTCCGTCCCCCGGCTTCAACCGATCAGTGCTCGGAGGCTTGCTGTGGGTGCGGGCAGAAGTCGTCATCTGACCATCGTCAACATTGACATTAGTGTCAATGTCAAGCCGGTCATCGGAGCGAAGCGACGTCGCCCGCTTCGCGCGCGGGGCTTCTGCACAGGACGAGCACGGCGCAACGAGACGCCCCGCCGGGTCACGGTCCGACAGCATGCGAGCGCTGGCGACCCGACGCCCGGTAGCCCACCCGAGACGGACGGGAGGCCCGGTGCCAGCTGGCAACGGGCCTCCCGTCCGTTTCGTGGTCGCGTCCATGACGCGACCAGCAGGCGCAGGCTCAGCGCGATCCGACGATCGCAGCCTTGGTCTGGTCACGCAGGTACGCGATGCCGGCAGCGTTCGGGTGGAGTGCGCCGAACAGGATGGAGTACTTCGTCCCGGCCAGCGGCGTGCTGTCCGCAGCGGTGCCGCGATCGGTCAGGGTGAGTCCCGCCATCCATGCGGAACCCGACGCAGCACAGGGGGTGTGCGCAGCAGAGCCCTGGAGCGTCGAGACGTAGGTGAAGCCACGAGCCTTCGCCGCAGCCTTGACCGCTCCGTCGAGCGCGTTCTGGGTGCGGTGGAAGTAGGCGGTGTCGACGCCGGTGAAGGGGAACGCGTTCTGCGGGAACGGCGGCTCGAGACCGGAGTCACCGAGGAGGCTCGAGAAGCATCCCTTCGGGGCCTGCGCCGTACCCGGCGCGAGCATCGGGTAGCCGACGACGAACACCTTCGCCTGCGGAGCACGCTGCGCGATCACGCGGAACGTCGCAGCGAGCCGAGGTGCCACGACCGTGCGGATGCGCGATGCGAGACGATCCCGCGTGACGCCGTGCACGACCGGTGCGTAGTAGTCCTTGCAGTGGTCGTAGGTCTTCCCGTGGATCTCCGAGAACACCGGGCCGGCCTTGTCCAGTGCGACGCAGTTCGCGATGACGCCGGCGAACCCCAGGTCGTTCCCGCCGATCGACACCGTGACGACGTCCGTGTCCTTCGACAGCGCGTCGGCCTGGACGGGCGCGGTGGCGCTTCCGGCTCCGGTCTTCTGCGCGACCCGGGAGATGTTGCCGGTGGTGGCACCGGCGCAGGCACGGTCGTCGAGCTGGAGTCCCAGGGATGCTGCGACCTGGTGCGGGTAGTCGGTGGTGGACTGGAAGCAGCCGGCCGCCGTGCCCGAGCTGTAGGGGCCGACGCCGAAGCCGCCGGCGTACGAGTCGCCCAAGGCCACGTAGTTGTCACCGCTGGCGGCGGCCACGGACTGGGTGGGCGCCGCGCCGTCGGCGTTGGCCGCGGAGACGGGCCCGGCCGCCCCGACAGCGAGCGCTGCCGCCGTCAGGACGCCACTGATGATCAGCAGCGCGTGGGTGCGGCGGAGGCGAGGAGCGTGACGCATGGAGCAGGTTCCTTCCAGAGGGCCTATTCGACAGACGATCGTCTGACAAGTAGACGGTAGGTCGGTGGGACGCCTCGCGCCATGAGAGGGCCACAAGGTGCCGAGGTCGCACGACGACGAGGGGCGCCCGGCCAGAACTCCACAAGACCTCTTGTGCATGTAGGGTCAAACCATGACCCAAGGACGGATCGACGACCCCGCCCAGATGCGCGCCCTCGCTCACCCGACGCGCTTGCGCATCCTCGGCCTGTTGCGTGCGAACGGCCCGCAGACCGCCGCGACGATCGGTGAGGTGATCGACGAGGCGCCGGGCACGATCAGCTACCACTGCACCCGGCTCGCCGCCGCCGGCTTCATCGAACCCGCTCCCGGCGCAGGCACGGACCGCCGTGAGCGCTGGTGGCGAGCCGCGCACGACGCCTCCGTGTGGGAGCTCGCCGATGCGCTCGACGACCCGGAGCGGTTGCTCGCCACGAACGCTCTCGACCACGCGGTCGCCCGCGTGTACGCCGCGAACTACGAGGCGTTCGTCGACCTCGCACCGACGCTCGGACGCGAGTGGGTGTCGGCGTCATCAAGCTCGGACCGCGTGCTCCGCCTGACGGCAGCCGAGCTCCAGGACATGGGCGAGGAACTCCGCGGGGTCGTGGACCGCTGGGCTGGTGTCGCTGCCGAGCACCACGCCGGCGACGGCTCCGAGCAGGTCTTCGTGCTGAACCAGGCATACCGATGGCCGCGCGCCTGAGCCCCCGCGCGCAACTGCGCGCACTGCTCGCGGTGCAGGTGGTGTCGCGCATCGGGAACGTCGTCACCACCATCACCGTGCCGTTCGCCGTCCTCGCGCGTGGCGGCTCCGCCACCGACGTCGGCATCGCCGCGTTCATGGCAACGGTGCCGATCGTGCTCGGCGGCCCGTTCGGCGGTGCCATCGTGGAGCGGGTCGGGTTCGTCCGCTCGAGTGTCGCGTCCGACGTCGTCAGCGGGCTCACCCTGCTCGCGATGCCGGTGCTCGCCTGGACCGTCGGTCTGCCGTTCTGGGCGCTCCTCGCACTCGTGTTCGTCAGCGGGCTGTTCGACACCCCGGGTGAGTCCGCCCGACGGGTGCTCCTGCCGGGGCTCGCGACCACGGCAGGCGTGCCGCTCGAACGTGCCGTCGGCCACTTCGAGGCGTCGTCACGGCTGTCGGTGCTGCTCGGTGCGCCCCTCGGCGGGACCCTGGTCGCCGTCCTCGGTCCGATGCCGGGTCTCGCCTGCGTGGCGATCGCCTTCGGGGCAGCCGCACTGCTCATGGCGCTGACGGTCCGCGGTGCGGTGGCGCCGGTGGTCGCGTCCGGCGAGCCCGTGGAGTCGCGGGGGTACTGGCGCGACATCGCCGACGGGTTCCGGTTCTGCGTCCGCGATCCCCTGTTCCGGCTCGTGGTCGCGCTGGTGCTCGTGACGAACCTGCTCGACGCCGCACGCTCGACCACGCTCCTGCCGCTCTACGCCGACCAGCAGCTCGGCGGCGCGCAGGCGCTCGGGCTCGTCACCGGCGTCTTCGGGGGTGCGGCGTTCCTCGGCTCCGTCGCCTTCGGGTACGTGGCGCACCGCGTGCCGCGACGGTTGGTCTTCGCCCTGTGCTTCGTGCTCGCCGGCGGGCCGTCACTGGTCGTTCCGGCCCTCGGGCTTGGCCTGCCGTGGATGCTCGCGTCCGCCGCGCTCTCCGGGCTCGCGGCCGGTTCGATCAACCCGATCCTCGGAGCCGTCGAGCTCGAGCGGATCCCGGAGCACATGCGCGCGCGGGTGTTCGGTCTGCTCGGTGCCGGCGCATGGGCGGGCATCCCCGTCGGCGGCCTGCTCGCCGGGCTCGCTGCCGACGGCGTGGGGGTCGAGGCCACCTTCGCCGTCGTCGCGGTCGTGTACACGGTCGTGACGCTCACGCCGCTGCTCGGAGGATCGTGGCGGCTGATGGAACGCCGCTCGGTCACGGTGTCGGCGGCTTGACGTCCGGTGGTCCGCCCGGGCCGCCGCCTAGGCTGCGAACGTGACCAGGCAGCGGACGAACACCCGACGAGCGATCGTCGTGACCGTTCTGATCGTGGGCGCCGCGGCCGTCCTGTTCATCGGTCTGCGCGCCGCACTGCTGTTCGCGGGGGCAGCGGAAGGCGACGTGCCGACGTCGTCGTCGATCCCCCTGCCGGCCGGGAGCAGGGTAGTTCACGAGGACGAGGAGTGCGCATCCGGTGGATGCTGGTCGGTCGTGTCCGTGCAGCCGCCGACGGGGGTGAGCCCGTCCGAACTGTCGACGACGTTGGGCACCGAGCCGTTCGCGAGGCTGCCCGGGACGCTGTGGGATCCCCGTGTCGTCAACCTGACGTCAGAAGTCCAGGGAGACCTCCTCGTGATCCAGGCGGACTACTGGTCCCGCGAGCCCTCTCCCTGACGCCCGGAAGACCACCCGAGGCGGCCGTGCCTGGAGGCACGGTGCCAGCTGACACCGCGCCTCCCGTCCGCCCTGTGGTCGCGTCGACGACGCGTCAGGCTTCCCAGGGCCAGTAGGTCTGGCAGGTCTCGGGGCCGCCGTTCGTCGAGCCGCAGACCTCCACCGGCCCCAGATGCTTGACGACCAGGGTTCAGCCGCCGCCGTGCTCCCGACGGCGCACGCGCAGCGTTCCGATCCCCTGCACGATGCAGAGGACGCCGCTCGCGACGACGATGACCGCGATCAGGATCCGAGCGGCGGAGACCCCACCCAGCAGCAGCGGGGCGACCGCGACACCGATGAAGACGGCGCCCATCACGATGACGACGACCGGGTTCTGGGCGACGAAGAACCGGCGCCCACCGTTCGCTTCGGCGATCGCGCGGTCCCGCGCACGCGGGACGGCGTCGGGCGACCGACCCGCGCGGCGATCTGCACTCCGTCGCCGGCTGCGCAGGACCAACCAGACCGCGGCGCCGATGACGACGGCCGCTCCGATCGCGATCCACTCGACGAGGTGGAAGAACCCGAAGACGAGCACCAGCACGAAGCCGACCGCGATGCCCACGAACATGTCCGTGGTCATCCGGTCGGTCCGGCCGTCGCCACTCGTGACGTAATCGGGGCGGCGTTCGTACGGATCGTGCTCGTCCACGGCCGGTCCGTCGGCCCGTTCGGTTCCCATGCTCCGAACGTACCGACGGCGCTCGTGACCCGTCCGGGTCAGCCGACCCGTTCCACCGGGGGCTCGGCCCGGACGCCGCGTGCCGGACGATGCTGCCGTACGATCGCCATCGCCTGGCGCAGCGACAACCCCGGCAGGTAGGTGCGGACGATCGCGACGCCGATCGTGGGCAGCGCCACCGGGTCCGGGTACGCCATCACGAGGGGGTGCAGGTCGGGGCCGAACTTCGCCTTGAAGCGCAGCAGGGAACGGAACCCGTAGACGGGTTCGAGCGCACCGCCGACGACGTCGAGGACCGATTCGACACCGCTCCGGCCGGCGCCCTGCGGTTCCGCCGAAGACGCGAGCGGGGCAGCGGACAGGCTGAGCCGTTCGGCACCGTCGGTGCGCATCCGGTCGACCGCACTCGCGACCAGGAACTCCATCACACCGTTCGGGGCGTCCGGCGCACGGCGCATCACGTCGAGCGTCCACCCGACCACCTGCCCGGCACGGTACGCGGGCAGCCAGCTGGTGACGGCGAGGACGGTGCCGTCCTCGCCCAGGGCCACGAGCGTCCGGACGGCGGGGTCGCGCATCTCGTCGATGCCGCCGAGGGTGAACCCCATCTCGGGCAGTTCGCGCTCGGCGACCCACTCCTCCGAGATCGCCTCGATCTGGCGGGTGACCGGTCCGGGCAGCGAGGCCCAGTCCGACCAGAGCGCGGTGGTGCCCGATCGTGCAGCCTTGTTGACTGCCGTGCGGACGTCCTGCTTGCGCTTGCCCGTCGTGGTCCAGGTACGCGGGTCGAGGTCGGCGTCCTCGGCCACGGGGAGCGTCGTCCATCCCAGTCGAGCGAGTGCAGCGCCGAGGGTGGCGTCGACGCCGTAGAAGACAGGCGTCCAGCCGTGGTCGTCCGCGGCCCGTGCGAAGCCCTCGAGTGCAGCGAGCCGTGCGTCCTCGTGCCCGAAGGGTCCGCCGGTCGTCACGGCGACGCTGCCGGTCCGGTGGTAGGCGACCCCGGCACGGCCGTCCTCGGTGAACCAGTACTCGTTGCCGGGCCAGGTCGTCATCCAGCCGAAGGTGTCACCGCCACCGGCGATCAGGAGTGCCCGAGCCGTTGCCCGGGCTGTGTCCTGGCCGTCGAGGTCGGTGTCCGAGCGTCCCGCCCCGGTCGGGCGGACCGCGGCGATCGCCACCGCGAGCCACAGGAGCGGGCCCGAGATGCCCACGACGAACCGCAACGCTGGCTCGGCTTGCGCCAGGTGCGTGGGCAGGGTCACGGGGGCGATCGGACCGAGCACGGCGAGCGCCAGGTGGAGGGGTTCGCGCACGCTGTCGCCCGAAGCCACGGCGACACCGACGACGACGACCGCGAGCGCCACGGCCGAGCCCGCGACCGTGACGGCGAAGCTCAGCAGACGGCGCCGGTCGGTCCGGACGGGGAAGTCCGCGCGGCGCAGGACGAGCACGACGGCGGTCGCGATCGGCACCAGCACCGAGGCGGCGATCGAGAGCGACACCGCGAGGTGGTCCGACGCCAGACGCTGCACGACGGCGTGGTGCCGCTCGGGCAGGACACCGAAGGAGACAGCGGTGGCGACACCGGTGACCAGGTCGACCGTCACGACGAGCCACAGCGCGAACCGGCTGCCGCGTCGGAGTCCCACCGCGCCGACGGCCAGGACCACGAGCGGCATCACCGCCAGCAGCGACTGGAGCGGGCCGTGCGGGTGCACCGCGGCGAGGGCCCGGACGCAACTGGCGGTCACCCCGGTCACCGAGCAGTGCGGCATCCGCCCGGTCGGGCCGGTGCCGAGCACGACGGCGAGCGGGGCGAGCAGCCCGAACCGTGCGCCGGTCAGCAGCGCCAGGACGGGGCCGACCGCCGACACCGTCACCGCGGCGACCAGCAGGACCCGGGTCTCGCGTGAGGAGCTCCGGGTCCAGCCGCTCCGCACCGGCGACCGCCGCAGCATGCGTCCGAGCACCAGGCCGACGAGCAGGGCGAGCGCCGCGTGCAGGTCGGACGCGTGCCCGGAGTAGAGCAGCAGCGCCGCGACGACCGCGATCGACACGACCCGGATCCGGCGTCGCCACAGGGCGCCGGCGAAGGCGCTCGCGGTCACGATGGTGCCGACGATCCAGGTCCACGGGCCGAGGTGCCCGAGGTGCACGAGGAAGCCGCGGCTCGCGGGGGCACCGTCGAACAGCTGCAGCACGGCGCCGAGACCGGTCCCCACGACGGTCGTGACGACCATCGCGAGCAGGGTGCGCCGCCAGCCGAGCAGCCGCTCGGACGCCCCGGTGCAGACCACGACGGCGACGGAGGTGACGAGGAACCCGATGACGCTGCTCGTCACCGCGACCACGCCGAGCGGCCCCATCGTCCCGCCCAGGGTGTCGGGTGTCCGGCCGTCGTGCGCGCCGATGCAGCGGAGCACCATGGCGGCGATGCCGGCGACGATCGTCAGGGCCGAGACGACGCTCGTCAGCGGGTATCGACGGGCTGCCGGCACGAGCCGTCTCGGGTGCGCCCACGCGAGGGCCGCGACCACCGCACTCACCGGAGGCCCAGGTGCGCGACGACGCCGGGCATCCCGACGCGCAGGGCGTACCGGACGGTGTTCCAGTCGTGGGCGGAGCCCTCGGACACGAACAGCTGTGTGCGCATGCCCGCCGCGTCAGCAGCCGTGCGGAGCATCGTGGTCGAGGCGACGTAGGGCCTGTCCTCGCTGCCGTACGCGAACACCGTGAGGTGCCCGGGGTAGCGCCCGTGCGCCCGCATGATCGCCCGTGGTGCGGCCGCGGCGTACCGGGAGGCCGAGCCGCCGAACCCGTACTGGATGCTGTGCTGCGCGTCGCCGTTCAGGGGTGCGAGTTCGCTCGAGATGGCGAAGGTCGTGCCGAACACGTCGGGGTGCGCGGCGGAGAACTGCATGGCGCACGTCGCCCCCTGCGAGAACCCGAGGATGCCCCACGCCGAGGGTGCCGGTCCGACGCGGAGGTGCTGCCGGATCCAGTTCGTGGTGTCGGTCATGACGTAGGTCGCGGAGTGCCCGAGGGGCGAGTCGACGCACATCGGGTTCCGGTCCGGTGCCCCGAGCTGGTCGGGCGCGACGACGATCGGGGCGAGTCCGTGGTGGGCCGCGGCGAACGCGTCCATCACCGCGCCGAGCCGACCGGCCTGGAACATGTCGCTCGGCTGCCCGGGTTGCCCGGCCAGGCTGATCAGGACGGGCAGGGTCGGCGGTCGCTCGGTCAGGGCGGCGGGCGGCAGGTACACGACCCCCGACCGTGCGTGGAAGTGGGAGACGGTCGACGGGATGGCGACGGAGAGCACCTTCCCGCGTCGCAGCATGTCGGCGGGGGCCCGCCAGGTGGCCGGGTCGACCACCGGACTGGAGGCGCGCCCCACCCCCGTCTCGTGTGCCAGCGGACCCGACGGGTACGGATCCCTCGTGACGGCCTGCGCGATCGTGCGGTACGCCCCGAAGTCGACGTTGACGCCGAGCACGGCGGCCAGGGCCACCGCCACCGCCGCCAGCACACCGAGCACGCGGCGGAGCCAGCCGCCCTGGACGACCGTGACGACGAGGAGCCCGGCGCCACCGAAGGCCACGGCCATCCACATCCGGGTGATCGGGGTGAACGACATCCCGTACAGGTCCTGCACGTCCCCGAACCACCACACCGCGACCAGGCCGACCACGACGGCGAGGGCCACGGCGGCGAGACGCCAGACGAGACCCCGGACCGGGTGCCGGGAGCGACGACCGAACGCCGGCAGCAGTGCGGCGACGGCGAGGAGCGCGGCGGCCACGTCGACGGGGACGAGCACGGCCGGTGCGACGACGACGACGTGGAGCAGCGGACGGAGCAGATCGTGGAACATGGGGCCTCCCGGCGGACGGTGCAATCGTGACGGCGGCCCGCTGCGAACGAGGCACCGGGGCGCTTCCGGTTCCCACAGTTCCCACCTGTGCGGCGCTCAGGTCGCACTCGAACAACACCAAGCAAGGCATCCGGTGCGACGGCGCCGCCGGACCGCTCGTGGGCGCGCACCTAGGGTGAACGGGTGACGCACGACGGATCGGTACGGGCTGCACTCGCGGCGGTCGCAGCGGACGGCTGGGGTGACGGTGGGCCGCTCGTCGAACCCGGCAGCACGGCCTCACCCCGACGGGCAGCGGTCCTGATGCTCTTCGGCGCGCTCGACCACACCCCGAGCGACCGACCGGCGGCAGCGCCCGGCGTCCCGCGGGACCTCGACGTCCTGCTCCTCGCCCGGGCCACGACCCTGCGCGCGCACGCCGGCGAGGTCGCGTTCCCCGGTGGACGCATCGACCCCGGTGACGCGGACGCCGTCGCCGCCGCACTCCGCGAGGCGCAGGAGGAGACCGGTCTCGACCCCGCCGGCGTCGAGGTGCTCGGCGCGCTGCCCGCCGTGCCCCTGGCGTTCTCGAACCACCTGGTCCGGCCCGTCATCGGCTGGTGGCGCGACCCCTCACCGATCCGTGTCGTCGACGAGCACGAGTCGGCGGCGGTGTTCCGGGTGCCCGTGGCCGACCTGCTCGACCCGGAGAACCGCGGCGTGACCGTGATCCGGCGCAGTGGTCAGGAGTGGCGCGGGCCGGCGTTCACCGTCGAGGCCGACGGCGACGAGCACCTGGTGTGGGGCTTCACCGCGATGCTGCTGGATGCATTGTTCGACCGGCTCGGCTGGACGGAACCGTGGGACCGGAGCCTCGAGGTGCCGCTGCCCGACTGAGCACCGGGAACGACAGCGGGTCGGCCCGCACCGCGTCGACCGCGTGGGCCACGGCCCCGATGACGACGACGTCGGCCCCGAGCGACGACGCGACGAGTTCGGGCACCGGGTCGAAGTGCCCCTTGGCGAGCAGGTCGCGCGCGCGGTCGATCACGGCGACCGCGGGCTGGGCGATCGCGCCGGCGACCACCACGCGGTCGATGTCGAGCAGGCTCGCGAGCAGGACGCAGACCCGGGCCAGGCGGTCCCCCAGACGGTCGACGATGGTGCGCGCGACCGGATCACCGCTCCGTGCGGCCGCGAACACCAGGGCGGCGTCCGCGGCGAGCGCGGCGTCCGTGGGGATGTGCCCCGCGACGACGGCGTCGGCCACGAAGGTGCGGGCGACCGCGCCGATGCCGTCGGAGGAGCCGACACCCTCGACGAGTTCGAGCACCCGCATCTCCCCGGCACCACCGTGGGCACCGCGCAGCAGGACCCCGTCGACGACGAGGCCCGCGCCGAAGCGTTCGCCGGACAGCAGCGCCGCGAACGAGGCGTCACCCGAGGACGGCCGCTCGGCGAGCGCGGCGAGGTTCGCGTCGTTCTCGACCAGCACACGCCCGTCCGGCACGGCGTCGGCGAACCCCGGGTTCATCCGGACCCAGAAGCCGCCGTCGTCGGGCGAGGCCCCGGCGGCGTCGACCGGCGCCGGGATGCCCACCACCGTGACCAGGACCCGGGTGCGGTCGACATCGGCCGAGGCGAGTGCGGCGGCCACGGTGTCGGCGAGGACCCCGAGCCGCACGGGCACGTCGAGGCCCGATTCTCCGAGCGCCCCTTCGGCGCGACCGAGCACCGTGCCACGCAGGTCGGCGACGAAGGCCGTGACCCGGTGCTGGCCGGCGTCCACACCGACGACGACCCCGGCGACCGTGTCGAGCTCGTAGCGGCGGGCCGGGCGTCCCATCCGGTACTCCCCCGCAGCCCGGGCGTCGTCGAGCTCGCGGAGCCAGCCGAGCCGCACGAGTTCCTCGGCCGCCCCCAGCACGGTCGACCGGGTCAGCCCGGTGGCGTCGATCGCCTCGGTCGCGGTGAACGCCGACGAGTCGAAGGCGTACGCGAGCAGCGTCTCTGCGCTCGTTCCACGGGGTGGCGGCATGTCGTGACCCTATCGCGCGACGAGTTCCTTGCGGAATTAGATTTTCTCGCTACATTTAGTTGCGCGGGTGGCATCGGAGCCACGCGCGGGACGGAACGGCAGGGACGCCGGGTCCGGACGGACGGAGACGACGTGCAAGCACACGCCACCGCCAGGAACACAGCTTCGGTCAGCCGACGCGGGTTCCTGCTCGGAGCGGGCGGTATCGGAGCGGGCCTCGCGCTCGCCGGGTGCGCCCCGATCGGGTCCTCGAGCGCCAAGCCGGAGACCATCACGTTCTACGTGTCGAAGCCCGAGGTCATCGGCTACTTCGACGACGTCATCGCGCAGTTCCACCAGACCCAGTCAAAGGTCCGGGTCGTCCGCGACTCGACCTCGAGCATGTCCGCGAACTTCGTGCGGAACCGGCCGCCGGACCTCGGCTGCTGGAACTACAACTTCTCGGTCGTGCCGTTCGTCGAGCACGGTTCGCTGACCGACCTGTCCGACCTGCCGCAGGCCGACACCATCAACCCCGACCTGTGGCCGCTCATGGAGCAGACCGCGGACTACCCCGGCCGGAAGAGCGCCCTGCCGTACTCGGTGACCGCCGCCTCGGTGATCTACAACCGGGCGCTCTTCGCGGAGCAGGGGCTCGAGATCCCGACGACGTGGAGCGAGTTCGCGGATGTGTGCGAGCGCCTGACCAAGGCCGGCATCGCGCCGATCTACGGCACGTTCAAGGACAACTGGACGATCGCGCAGGGCATGTTCGACTACTCGATCGGCGGCATGATCGACACCCCGGCGACCTTCGAGGCCCTGCGGCGCGAGGGCACGAACGTGGGCAAGGGATCGGCCGTGTCGTTCGAGCGCGACCTGCGGAAGCCGATGGAGCGCATGGTGCAGCTCCGGGCCTGGCACCAGGAAGGTGCCGCGAGCCGCGGGTACGGCGACGGCAACCTCGCCTTCGCCCAGGGCAAGGCCGGCATGTACCTGCAGGGACCGTGGGCGCTCGGCGAGATCGCCAAGACCACGAAGGACATGGACCTCGGCACCTTCCCGCTGCCCGTCACCGACGACCCGGCCGACCGCAAGGTGCGCGTGAACGTCGACCTGGCCCTCTGGATCCCGGAGGCGTCGCGCAAGCAGGAGGCCGCCCGCGAGTTCCTGTCGTTCCTGATGTCGAAGCGGGTCAACGACGAGTACAACGCGGACAACAACGGCTTCGGCGTCCGGAAGGACGCTCCCCCGGCGTCGAACCCCGCCCTCCGTGGCATGCAGTCGTACTACGACGACGCAGCCTTCTACCTCGGCGCCTCGCAGCTCATCCCCGCCGAGATCCCGGTCGCGAACTACGCGCAGTCGATCGCCTTCGGCGGCGACCCGCAGCGCCAGCTCCGCACCCTCGACGCCGACTGGGCGCGTCTCGCGCTCCGCACGGCCGCGTAAGGAGACGTCCGAATGGCAACCACGACCACCGAATCCATCACGACGGCGGACCGCTGCCGCCGTGGCGGAACCGCCCCGGGCCTCCAGGCCGGACGACGGAAGGGACTGCCGGGCGGACGCCGCAAGCCCCGCGTCGACCCGCTCTTCCTGGCGTTCCTGCTGCCCACCCTGGTGCTCTTCACGCTCGCCATCACGCTGCCGGCGGTGATGGGCATCGTGCTGAGCTTCACGAACTCCGTCGGCTTCGGCGAGTTCCGCTTCACCGGGCTCACCAACTACATCGCGGTGTTCTCCGACCCCGCGATCCTGCAGGCGTACCTGTTCACCCTCGGGTTCTCGCTCGTCACCGTGATCGTCGTGAACGCGATCGCGTTCCTGCTGGCCATCGCGCTCACGTCGAAGATCCGCGGCAAGATCGCGCTGCGTGCGGTGTTCGTGCTGCCGATGGTGATCTCGGGGATCGTCATCGCCTACGTGTTCTCGTTCCTGTTCGCGAACAGCCTGCCGGCCTTCGCCACCGCGATCGGCTTCGGGCCGCTCGAGCAGAGCATCCTGGCGAACCCCGACCTGGCCTGGCTGGCGATCGTGGTCGTCACCGCCTGGCAGGCGATCCCGTCGACGCTCCTCATCTACATCGCCGGCGTCCTCTCGATCCCCGGCGAGGTGTACGAGGCAGCCGCCCTCGACGGTGCCAGCGCCTGGCGGCAGCTCGTCTCGATCACCGCACCGCTGACGGCGGGCTACATCCTGATCAACCTGGTCATCGGGTTCAAGAACTTCCTGAACTCGTACGACATCATCGTCGGCCTGACCGACGGCGGCCCCGGCACCTCGACCACCAGTGTCGCGATGTCGATCTTCAAGGGCTTCAACGGCGGCGACTACGCCTACCAGATGGCGAACGCCACGATCTTCTTCGTCATCGCGGTCGTCATCGCCGTGATCCAGCTGCGGGCGACCCGCGGGAAGGCAGCGCTCTGATGTCCCTGCAAGCACCCCTGCGACCGGGGACCACCGCGACCGGCAGCATCCGTTCCGTCGACGCCGACCGGTCCTCCGGCTCGGGCAAGGCCGGCCGCGGTCGTTCGAACTGGCCCGTCACCGTCGTCCTCGTGCTCTGCGCACTGTCCGTCCTCGTGCCGCTGTACGTCACCCTGACGATGGCGTTCAAGACCACCGGGCAGGCGGTCGACGGCAACGCGTTCTCGTTGCCGGCACCGTTCAGCGTCGACGGGTTCGTGCAGGCATGGCAGCTGACCGACTTCCCGCGTGCCTTCGCGGTCTCGGTGTTCGTCGCGGCGATCACCGTCGTGGGCACGATCCTGCTCGCCTCGTTCACGGCCTACGCGATCGCCCGGAACTGGGACCGCCGACTGTTCCGCTGGTCGTTCTTCTACCTGCTCGCCGCGATGTTCCTGCCGTTCCCGGTGCTCGCGCTGTCGCAGGTGAAGCTCACCGGGCTCGCACACCTGGACAACCCGCTCGGCGTCGCGATCCTGCACGTCATGTTCCAGCTGTCCTTCAGCGTGCTGCTCTTCACGGCCTTCCTGCGCTCGATCCCGGCGGAGCTGGAGGAGAGTGCACGCATCGACGGTGCGAGCACGGGGCAGGTGTTCTGGCGACTCGTGTTCCCGCTGCTGGCACCGATGAGCGCCACCGTCGGCATCTTCGCGTTCCTCGCGTCCTGGAACGACTTCGTGATGCCGTCGCTGATCACCTCCGACCCGGCGCTGCAGACCCTGCCGGTGCTGCAGCAGATGTTCCAGACGCAGTTCAGCAACAACTACAACGTGTCGTTCGCCTCGTACCTGATGGCGATGGCCCCGGCGATCGTCGTCTACCTCGTCACCCAGCGGTGGGTGATGGCCGGCGTGACCCAGGGCGCCATCAAGTGACCGACACCGCCGGTGCAGGCCCGACCGAGATCGCCGGTGCAGGCCCGACCGACACCGGCGGTGCGGGCCGACCGACACACACCCCACGAACCCGACGAACCCCCCGACCCACGAAAGGCCCGACGTGACCGACACCCTCGCCCAGTCAGCCACCACCACGAACGACGAGACCTGGTGGCGCCAGGCCAGCGTCTACCAGATCTACCCCCGCTCGTTCGCCGACGCGAACGGCGACGGCATCGGCGACCTGCCCGGCATCACCGAGCGGGTGCCGTACCTGGCATCGCTCGGCATCGAGGCCGTCTGGCTCAGCCCCTTCTACCCGTCCGCCCTGGCCGACGGCGGCTACGACGTCGACGACTACCGCGACGTGGACCCGCGCCTCGGCACCCTCGACGACTTCGACCGGATGGTCGAGGCACTGCACGCCGCCGGCATCCGGGTGATCGTCGACGTCGTCCCGAACCACACGAGCGACCGGCACGAGTGGTTCCGCGAGGCGCTCGCAGCACCCAAGGGCTCCCCCGCCCGCGACCGCTACGTGTTCCGCGACGGCACGGGGCCGTCCGGCGAGGAAGCCCCCGCCGACTGGATCTCGATCTTCGGCGGCCCGGCCTGGACCGCCGTCGGCGACGGCCAGTGGTACCTGCACAGCTTCGCGAAGGAGCAGCCCGACCTGAACTGGGCGAACCGCGAGGTCCGCGACGACTTCCTGCACACCCTGCGTTTCTGGTCCGACCGCGGCGTCGACGGGTTCCGCATCGACGTCGCCCACGGCTTGGCGAAGGACCTGGGCGAGACCCTGCCCACCTGGGCCGAGCTCGCCGAGCTGCCGAAGGACGGCACGCACCCGCTCTGGGACCGCGACGACGTGCACGAGATCTACGCCGAGTGGCGGACGGTCTTCAACGAGTACACCCCGGCCCGCACCGCGGTCGCCGAGGCCTGGGTCCCCGCCCACCGCCGCGCCCGCTACGCCAGCGCCGAGGGGCTCGGTCAGGCGTTCAACTTCGACCTGCTCGAGGCCGACTTCGACGCCGCCCAGTTCCGCACGATCATCGAGTTCAACCTCGGGCTCGCCGAGCAGTCCGGCTCGTCGACCACGTGGGTGTTCTCGAACCACGACGTCGTCCGGCACGCGACCCGCTACGCCCTGCCGCCCCGCGCCGGCGGGACCGACAAGCAGGGCAGCGCCTGGCTGCTCGCCGGCGGTTCGCAGGACGCGCTCGACCGGTCGCTCGGCCTGCGTCGCGCGCAGGCCGCCACGCTGCTCGAGCTCGCCCTGCCCGGCTCCGCGTACCTGTACCAGGGCGAGGAGCTCGGCCTGCACGAGGTCGGCGACATCCCGGACGCCGACCGCCAGGACCCGGCGTTCTTCCGCAACCCGGGCGTCGACGTCGGTCGTGACGGCTGCCGCGTGCCGATCCCGTGGACCCGCTCCGGCCCGTCGTTCGGGTTCGGTCCGGACGGCTCGCACCTGCCGCAGCCTGCGTGGTTCGCGGACTCCAGCGTCGAGGCCGAGGACACCGACCCCGACTCCACCCTGAACCTGTACCGGAAGGCGCTCGGCCTGCGCGGCCAGTTGCAGTCGGAGGAGCAGCTCGAGTGGATCGAGACCGGCCGCGACGACGTGCTCGCGTTCCGTAGGCCGAACGGCTGGACGAGCGTGACCGTGTTCGGCGACGAGCCCCTCGCGCTGCCGGCCGGCGAGCTGCTGCTCGCCTCGGCCCCCGTGGTCGACGGCGCCCTGTCGGGCGTGGGGACGGCCTGGTTGCGTTCCTGACGCGACCCGCGCCCTCGGCGCGACCGGATGACGGTCTGGAGGCGCGGTGCCAGCTGGCACCGCGCCTCCAGACCGTCTGTCGGGGCGTACCTGGGCGAAACGGGCATACCCGGCGGAAGCGGGCGTACCTGCCGGAAGCGGGCGTACCGGGTCGAGAGTTCCGACCAGGTACGCCCGTTTCCGCAACCCATCGCGGCCGTTCTGGGAAGAAACCACCGGTAGGGTCGCCGCATGAGCGGGGCGAGCATCGGCGTGCAGGACTTCGTGATGCGGTTCGGGGACCGCAACGTGGTCGACGGACTGTCGTTCGACGTCGCTCCCGGTGAGACGTTCGGGCTGCTCGGCAGCAACGGCTCCGGCAAGACCACGACCATCCGGGCCCTGCTCGGCATCACCACGCCGACGTCGGGGACCCTGACGATCGACGGCCGCCCCTACCGGCCGGCCACCGGCGGCATCGGCTACCTGCCCGAAGAGCGCGGGCTGTACCGCAAGGAGTCGGTCATCGACGTGATGACCTACTTCGGGCGCCTGCGCGGGCTCCGCGGCGCCGAGGCGACCGCGTGGAGCATGGACTACCTGGCGCGCGTGGGCCTTGCCGACCGTGCGAAGCTGCGCGTCGACAAGCTCTCCGGCGGGCAGCAGCAGAAGGTGCAGCTCGGCATCACGATCATGGACCGGCCCCGGCTGCTCATCCTCGACGAACCGACGAAGGGGCTCGACCCGGTCAACCGGCGGCTCCTGCTCGACCTGGTCGACGAGCGGAAGACCGACGGCGCCACCGTGGTCCTCGTGACGCACCACATGGACGAGGTCGAGCGGCTCTGCGACCGCATCCTGCTGCTCAAGGACGGCCGGGCCGCCGCGTACGGCTCGGTGCCCGACGTGCAGGACGCCTTCGGCGGTGCCGTCGCCCGCGTGGGGCTCGACGGCCCCGTGCCGCGGTCACAGCTGTACCGGCTCGCCCGGCACGAGGGGCACGTCGCGTACCTCGTGCCGACCCAGGCCGCCGCTCCGGACGGCGCCGACATCCTGGCAGGACTCATCGCGGCCGGGGTGCACGTCACCGCGTTCGAGATGCGCCGGATCCCGCTCGACGAGATCTTCGTGCAGGTGTACGGGCACGACGCCCTGGCCGCTGCGTCCGCCGACGGAGCCGCCGCGTGAGCAACCTCGGCACCGTCGTGCGCTTCGAGTTCGTCCGGGCGGTGAAGAAGCCCGCGTTCTGGATCGGCACCCTCGCGCTGCCGGTGGTCATCGTGGTCGTGTCGCTGCTCGTCGGCATGGGTCAGGCGGCCGGCACGAACTCCGTGGTGTCCGGTTCGTCGGCCACGAAGACCCCGTTCCACTACGTCGACGAGTCCGGCCTGGTGTCCGAGTCCGTCGCCGCGAAGTGGGGCGGGACTCCGTCGACCGACGCCGCGGCCGACCGGGCCGCGGTGCGCTCCGGTGACCTCGACGCCTTCATCGTGTTCCCGTCGTCGCCGTCCACCACCGCGATCCGCGTCGACGCCGCGGACCGGGGGCTGTTCGCCAACGGGGTGTACCCGTCGCTCGCCGAGCGGGTGCTCGAGCAGAGCGTCGCCGCGTCGGTGGACGACCGCGAGACCGTCGAGCTGCTGCGCAGTCCGCCCGCCACCGACGTCACCACCTACGCGGACGGCCGGGTCGCGCCCGGCTGGTTGTCCGTCGTGCCGCCGTTCCTGTTCGTGGCGGCGTTCTTCGGGCTCGTGATCCTGCTCGCCGCGCGGATGGTCACCGTCGTGGTCGAGGAGAAGGAGAACCGGATCTCCGAGATGATCCTGACCACGGTCACCGCGGGCGACCTGATCCGCGGCAAGGTGATCGCGATGCTGCTCGTCGGCTTCGTGCAGGTCAGCGTGTTCGTCGTGCCCGGGTTGATCGGGCTGCTCGTCGCGCTGCCGCTGGTGTCGTCGCGGCTCGGCGGCCTGACCGTCGACCCGTGGCGGATGGTCACCGGGGCGCTGCTGCTCGTGGGCGGCGTACTGCTCGCTTCCGGGCTGTTCGTCGCCGTCGGGGCCGCTGTCCCGTCGATCAAGGACGCCTCGGCGCTGCAGTCGGCCGCGATCTTCGCGCTCATCATCCCGCTGTACGCGGCGTTCTTCGTGATGACGACACCGACCTCGCCCGTCGCGCAGTTCTTCACGTACTTCCCGACCTTCACGCCGATCACCGCGATGGTGCGGAACGCGGTCGGTGCCCTCACCGTGACGGAGTCGGTGGTCTGCATCGTCGAGGTGTTCGTCGTCGCCGGGCTGCTGCTGTGGTTCGCCGAGTACCTGTTCCGGCACTCGGTCGCGCAGTACGGGTCGAAGGTGACGGTGCGGCAGGTGCTGTCGTGGCGGCGGGGGCGGCGGGGCTGACGTCGGTCCGTCGCCGCCCAGGCGGGTCAGACGCGGACAGGTGCCTCGTCGAGGTCCCACGAGGGGACGGCGTGCCGCTTCCAGCCCTGGCGCAGGGTGTTCGCCGCCCGGTCGAACTCGACCAGGACGTCGATGTGCGGGCGGACGAGCATCTGGATCTGCAGCCCCTCGTACATCGCCAGCAGCTGGGTGGCGGCCTGGTAGGCCGGGATGCCCGCTTCTTCCGCGCCCTGGTCGAAGTCGCGCTGCAGGCCGACGGTCAGCTGCTCGGCGTACTCCTCGAAGCGCTTGCGGAACAGTTCGGCGAACCCGGAGTCCGAGCTCGCCACGGTGATGAGTCCCGCGAGCACCCGGACGAGGCCGGGATCGGCGACGTCCTCGGCGAGGGTCAGGCGGACGTGCGCGATCGTGCACGTCGGGGGGTTCCTGCGCCGCGTCCCCCGCAGCTGCGACCACCGGTCGTACGTAACGAGCAGCAGACCGTCCCAGGTCGGGAACAGCCGCTCGACGGTCTCGAGCGGGATGCCCGCGACCTCGGCGATGACCGCGGCGTCGACGGCGTCGAACGGGTGCAGTCGGTAGGCCCGGATGGCCGCGCGCACCGTGCGTTCGGCGAGGGACTCGTCGTCCTCGGCGCGTTCGGCATGCAGCGGTTCCATCAGACCATCACAGCGCATCGCGGCGGGTTTGTCTCGTCCCAGACCGGGGGCCGTGCTCCTGCTCGGGTCAGCCCGTGGCGCGATCGGTCGGCCCGGGCTGCGCCGGCCGGTCAGCCGACGGTGATCGGCGCCGCCGGCGGACGGACCCGCTGGCGCATCCACACGAAGAACCCGGTCAGGGTGAACACCCCGTAGAAGACGTACATCAGGCCAGACGCGTAGTACCCGGCCGAGAACAGCAGCGGGACACCGACCAGGTCGACCGCCACCCAGACGAGCCAGAACTCGACCCACCCCTTCGCCATGCCGTAGGTGGCGAGGAGTGAGCCGACGAAGATCCACGCGTCGCTCCACACCGGCTCGTAGGACCCGAGGGCTCGGAAGACGGGGGTCAGCAGGGCGGTGCCGCCGACCAGGCCGACGACGAGCAGCAGACGGGTCCGCCAGGAGGCCCAGTGCGGGTCGATCACGGTCGTCGCGTCCTCGGGGCGGTGCGTCCACCGGTACCAGCCGTAGATGCTCACGATGATGAACATCACCTGACGGCCGGCCTGTCCGAGCAGGTTGACCGGGTTCGGGGTGTCGAACAGCGCCCCCATGAAGACGGTGAACAGCAGCGCGTTGCCGATCAGTCCGACCGGCCAGGCCCACACCTTGCGGCGCATGCCACCGAGGGCGCTGAGCAGCCCGAAGACGTTGCCGATCACCTCGCGCCAGAGCACCGTCTGGTCGCCGATGACGATCTGCGCGTCGAACAACCAGCGCACGATGTCCATGGGCCCTCCTCGTTTCCGGACGGTGCAACGGCGAGCGGCGTACTCACATTCCTTGCGATTGCGCCATGTTTTCGTACAGTGCGCACCCAGAAACTGGGGTACAAAACGTGTCCTCCTTCTCGGGGACTCAAATACCCCCCGTTCTGGGGTCTTGGTGAACGATCGTTCTCGCTTGTCCGCACTTTGGGGGACGAGTACCGTCGTCACCAGAGCGAGTCCAGCCCGCCCGAGCAGCAGCACATGCGCTCCGAGGCCCGGCGACCGTTCTCGGCACCGGTCAGCCGCGACCCCCTCCAACCACTGGGTCGATGACAACCTCCCCACCGGAACGACGCCCGAATGTCACCGGTGGGCTTCAGCGTGCCCGGGCACGCAGGAACGGATCCACCCCTCATGCACAAGATCGTCACCGGGGCCATCGCCGGCGCAGCAGGCGTCGCCCTCCTCCTCGGCGGTGCCGGCACGTTCGCCCTCTGGAACGCCAGCGCCTCGAGCGCCGCGTCCTCCGTGAACGCCGGCACGCTGACGCTGAGCGCCAACAACGACGGTGCCTGGACGGACATCACGAACGGTCGTTCCACCGCGATCGACCCGACGAAGGCCCTGATGGTCCCGGGCAACACGTTCCAGTTCACGCAGACGCTGAACATCGGCGCGACCGGCCAGGACCTCAAGGCGAACCTGACCT
This sequence comes from Curtobacterium flaccumfaciens, assembly GCF_018598405.1. Taxonomy (NCBI): domain Bacteria; kingdom Bacillati; phylum Actinomycetota; class Actinomycetes; order Micrococcales; family Microbacteriaceae; genus Curtobacterium; species Curtobacterium flaccumfaciens. The sequence goes on from NZ_JAHEWS010000006.1 coordinate 70,814, forward strand.
ACGCCAACCAGAGCATCACCGGCGACGCCGCGCTGCTCGCCGCCACGACGAAGACGCTGGCCGTGACCTCGTCGAGCGCCTCGGTCGTGCAGTCCTCGTCGAACGCGAACACCTTCGTGGTCTCGCCGTCCGCGTCGACCTCGACGGTCAAGGTCGTCTTCACCGTGACGCTCCCCGCCTCGGCGACCACCGGCCAGGGCGGCTCGATCAACCTGAGCGCGCTCGCCTTCACGCTCACCCAGACCGCGATCGGTTCCTGATCCCCCGATCGCACCCCACCGACCACGACGACCAGGAGCAGCCACATGACCGCCACACCACGGACGACGGGACGCCACCGCGCAGCCCGACGGCACCGCTGGGTGTGGCCGGTCGCGCTCGCCCTGGTCGTCGCGGTCGGCACGGCGCTCCTCGGCACCGGCGGCACGTACGCGCTGTGGAACGGGACCGCCAGCACCTCGGGCACCGCCGTGCACTCGGCCACGGCGACCATCACCGTCGGCAGCACGACGGCGATGAACACCGCGGTCCTCGGGCCCGGCACGAGCACCACCGGCACCTTCACGGTACGGAACACCGGATCGATCCCCCTGTCGATGCGCGTCGCGACGACGTCCGCGAAGTCGTCCGTCGCGGCGGCGACCGGTGAGCTGACGCTGCACCTCGCGATGGTGTCGTCGACCGCGAAGTGCGTCCCCGGGCTCACCGGCACGAGCGGTCGGCTCGCCGCCTTCGACACCGGCACCGGTTCGTTCACCCTGCCGGCGGGAACCAGCGGGATCGGGTGCCTCGAGATGGCACTCGACGCCGACGCCCCGCAGTCCGTCGCCGGCGCCACCACCGACCTCACCCTCACCGTCACCGGAACGCAGGTCTCCGCTTGAACCGCCGCCTCCGACTCCTCGTCGCCGCGCTCCTCACCGCCGTGCTCGTCGGTGGCACCTCGAGTGCCGCGTGGGCGGTGTGGAGCTCGGCCAGCACCACCGCCGCGAGCACCACGATCGGGAAGGTCGCCGCGTCGATCAGCGGCACGAGCGCACTCACCACGGCGTTCTCGGCGAGCGTCACCTCGACGACGAAGCCGATCACGCTGACCGACTCCGGCACCCTCGGCGGCAGCGCCACAACCACGGTCTCCGTCGTCTCCGGCAGCTCGGCCGCACTCGCGAAGGCCGTCACCGTCGTCGCCTGGCCGGTCACCTCGGCCGCTGCCTGCACCACGAGCACGGCCGTCGGCAGCGGGTCGGTCACCGGCAGCTGGGCGTCGTTGCCGAGCATGACCGCGAAGCTCGCCGCTGGCGCCTCCGCCGTCTGGTGCACCCGCAGCACCCTGCAGTCGTCCGCCCCGGCCGGTTCGACCGCCAAGGTGAACGTCAACCTCACGGTCACGAGCGGGACCTGGACCTCCGGTGTCGTGACGGGCGGCTTCACCCTGACCACCCCGGCGGCGACGGTCGACGCCACCCCGTCGCTCGTCTGCACGGACCACGGCGGCTGGTACGTCGAAGTGCGGTGGGACGCCGCGAACCGCCCGATGGACACCTGGTACGGGGCCTACGTCGGTTCGACCCCCGTCGGGCACAAGGCGCAGGACTACTCGGCGTTCATCACCATCGCGCCGCCGGACATCCCCACGAGCGCCGGCACCGCCGGCACGCTGACCGTCACCGTCAAGGTGCTCGACAGCGCCGGCAACCCCACGACCACCGTCGCGGGCACCGGCAAGGTGACGCTCTTCACCCAGGACAACGGGGCGGCGATCCGATGCGGCGTCTGAGCCCCAGGGCACCCAGGACCGGGTGGCGTGCGGTCGTCCACGCGATCGCGTTCGGGGTCAGCACCGGACTGCTGCTCATCGTCGCGGGCCTCGCCGTCGTGCTGATCGTCGTGCCGAAGGCCACGGGCTCGATGCCGCTCACGGTCCTGACGCGGTCGATGGAGCCGACGCTGCCCCCCGGCACCCTGCTCGTGGTCCGTCCGACCCCGGTCGAGGACATCCGGGTCGGCGACGTCGTGACCTACCAGATCGTGTCCGGGCAGCCCGCGGTCGTCAGTCACCGGGTGGTCTCGGTGGCCTCGTCGTCGGACGGCGAGCGGACCTTCGTGCTCAAGGGCGACAACAACGCCGAGGCCGACCCGGCACCGGTCACCGCCGTGCAGATCCGTGGCGTGGTCTGGTACTCCGTGCCGGAGATCGGCATCGTCAACCAGGTCGTCAACGGGTCGCGGAGCTGGCTCATCCCCGCGGTCGCCGGCGTTCTCCTGACGTACGGCGCGGTCATGATGACCGCCGGCTTCGTCAGCACGGCCCGTCGTCGCCGTGCCGGCACCGTCCGCGGACGCCGCAGCGCAGCGCACCACGTCGAACGGACCACCACCGAGACCACGACCACCACCCGGTCTAGGCTCGGTGGACGTGACGGACGGAGTGCAGCGGGCGCGGGAGCTCCTCGACGCAGCGGCCCGACGGCTCCGCGCCGCGGACGTCCCCGACGAAGCACTCGGCGAGTACGTGCAGCCGAAGGCCGTCCTCGGGATCCGTCGTGACCCGACGATGCGGCCGCTCGGCCGTGTGTGGCGGGTCGGCGCGCTCCTGATCGGGGCGTCCCCCGAGACAGCCGGCCGCGTCTGGGCCACCGGGTCGATCACCCGCGTCACCGAACCGGGGCGGTCGCAGTACCAGTCGGTCTCCGCCGAGGTCCGTCGCGCCTACCGTGCCGCCGCCGCGAAGGGCCACTTCACCGCCGGGGACACGGTCAACCACGGTGCCGTCGCCATCCCCGTCGACGACACCCTCGTCGGTGCCGAGGGTGTGCTCGTCGTCGCCGACGACGTGCCGCTCGTCCGCTGGTCCCCCGCCGCTGGCGCCGCAGTCCCCCTCGCCGACTACCTGGACGACCGCGTCGGACTGCTCGTGGAGCCCCCGCGCGGCGCGACCGACTGACGCGTCCACGCCCGTCGCACGGTGCGGGGTTCGTCGTGCGGTGCGGGGTTCGTCGTGCGGTGCCGGTTCGTCGCGCATGCGCACCGTGCAGTGCCGGAGGCTCCGTGCGCGTTCCCGCTCCCGGTGCGAGCTCGTGCCCAGAGCCACGGAACCGCACCGTGCCGGATCACCCGACCCGTGCGAACTTACCCGCCCCGTGCCCCGCCACGACCCCGCACCGAGCCACCTCCACCGCGCCGACCCACGAACCCCGCACCGTGCGGCTCCGGGCGAGCCCCCACTGACGCGGCCGCGAAGTCGCACGGTGCTGGGTTCGTCCGTGCGCTGCCGGTTCGTCGCGCATGTGCACCGTGCAGTGCCGGAGGCTCCGTGCGCGTTCCCGCTCCCGGTGCGAGCTCGTGCCCAGAGCCACACAACCGCACCGTGCCGGATCACCCGACCCGTGCGAGCTTGCCCGCCCCGTGCCCCGCCACAACCCCGCACCGAACCACCTCCACCGCGCCGACCCACGAACCCCGCGCCGTACGCCGTACGCCGTACGCCGTACGCCGTGCGACCCGACACCCAACTCCCGGCATGTGACGGACGCACCACAGCGTCTGTCGCGACGTCACCCGGCCCCGATAGTGTCGGAACGTGAGCAACGACGCATTCGACGACCGCTACGAGCTGCGCGAGTTCGCGCCCGGGACGGACGACAAGGGGGCACCGAACGCCGACACGGCTGCGTGGATGCAGGCCGTGGGGATGGGGTTCCACGAACCCTTCCCGGACGACGAGGGCGCAGCCCGCATGGCGTCCCACTTCATCGCCGACGAAGAGACGTTCCTCGGCGTCTACGTGCGCGAGCCGTTCCCGGGGTCCGTCGACGAGACGTGGCCGGCGGGCACCTTCACCTGGTTCCGCAAGGCGCTGAGCTGGGGTGACGGGTCCTCCGTCGACACGCAGGCGATCTCCGCGGTCACCGTCCGACCGACCGAGCGTCGCCGCGGCATCCTGCGGCGGATGATGACGCACGCGCTCGAGCGCGGCGTCGCCGAGGGCTACGCCGTCGCGTCGCTGACCGCGTCCGAGGGCACCATCTACCGTCGCTTCGGCTTCGGCTGCGCCGTCCGCGAGCGCGCCGTGCACGTCCGCCGTGAACGGGCGCTCCCCCTCCTCGTACCGACGTCCGGCACGGTGTCGGTCGTGACGCCGCAGTGGCTCGCCGACGGTCCCGGCAAGGCGGTCTTCGACCGCTTCCACGTCCGCACGCCCGGCTCCATGGTCCGCAACACCGGCACCTGGCCGATCGCGTTCGGGCTGCTCGGGCACGACGGACAGAAGGCGAAGGACGTCCGTGCCGCCGTGCACCGTCCCGACAGCTCCGACGAGCTCGACGGCTACGTCACCTGGCGCGTCAAGGAGGGGCAGGGTTCCGACACCTCGATCGAGGTCGTCGACCTGGTCTACGCGAACGATGCGGCCTACATCGCCCTGTGGGAGTTCCTGCTCTCGATCGACCTGAACGACGTCGTGAAGTACACCCGCTCGCGCCTCGACGACCCGATCGTCGCGGCGCTCGGGGACAACCGGGCGTACGACGTCGACCACGAAGAAGACCACGTCTGGCTGCGGGTGCTCGACGTCGCGGCGGTGCTGACCTCGCGGCCGTTCGCCGTCGACGGGTCGCTGACACTCGGGGTCACCGACGCGCTCGGCTTCACCACCGGGACGTACCGCCTCGACGTCCAGGAGGCCCGTAGCACCGTCACGCGCATCGCCGACGACGTCGACGTGGCCGGTTCCGACGTCCAGCTCGACGTCGCGGAGCTCGGTGCGCTGCTGATCGGGTCGGTCTCCCCCGTCACGCTGGCGGCGGCCGGGCTCGTCCGCGCCGCTGACCCGGCGTCGGTGGAGCTGCTCCGGGCGATGCTGCTGCCGCCGCGGACGCCGCACGGGATCACGTACTTCTGATCGACGTCGCCCGCGCAGGCTGAGGCGTGAGCTGAGGCGTGAGCCTCGCACCGTGCGAGGGGCGGGCGCCCTCTCGCACCGTGCGAGGGGCGGGCGCCCTGGTGCGAGGTTCCCGATTCCGTGGCATGCGGACGACCTCACACGGAGTACGGAACCTCGCACCACACGAGCGGGCAGCGGCCCTACGTCCGGCGCCGCACCCTCGGGTCGACGAACGCGTAGACCACGTCGACGATCACGTTCGCGGTGACGATCAGCAGCGCCGAGAACAGCGTGAAGCCGACGACGACCTGCAGGTCGAGCGTGTGCACCGCGTCGATGAGCAGCGCGCCGAGTCCCTGCATCGAGAACACCTTCTCGGTGATGACCGCACCGCCGAGCAGCGACCCGAGGTCGAGCCCGAACAGCGTCACCACGGGCAGGATCGCGGTCCGGAGTCCGTGCCGCACGACGACCTGACGCTCCCGCAGCCCCTTGGCCCGAGCGGTCCGCACGAAGTCTTGCGACATCGACTCGAGCATCTCGCCACGGGTCAACCGGGCGTAGATCGCGGCACTGATGAACGCGAGCACGCACCACGGCAGGACCAGGTGGGTGAACCAGCCGACGGGGTCGTCGCTGAACGCCACGTACCCGCTCGTCGGCAGGACGCCGAGCACGAACCCGAACAGCAGGATGCCGAGCAGCCCGACCAGGTACGTCGGCGCCGAGACCCCGGCGACCGCGACCGTCATCACGGCCCGGTCGACGAAGGTCCCCCGGCGCAGCGCCGAGACGGTTCCGCCCACGACCCCGGTGACGAGCCACAGCACGGCGGCGCCGACGGCGATCGAGGCGGTGACGGGCAGGCGCGACAGGATCAACTCGGTGACGCTCTCGTGCAGCTGGAACGAGTACCCGAAACACGGCGCCGCGCACTCGATCACGCTGTTGCCGCTGCCGAAGGTCCGGCCGGTGAAGATCCCGGCCAGGTAGGCGCCGAACTGCGCGAGCCAGGGCTTGTCCGTGCCGAGGAACGCCTGGACCTCGCGCAGCCGGTCCGGGGTGCACGGCTTGTCACAGATCGCCCGCGCCGGGTTGGTCGGCAGCAGCATGAACAGCGCGTAGGTGATGGCCGCGACGACGAGCAGCACGACCGCGGCACCGAGGACGCGGATCGCCAGGAACCGCAGGGTCGCGGCGTTCACCGGGTGCCCCCTCGCGGATCGAGGGCGTCGCGCAGAGCGTCGCCGAGCACGTTGAACGCGAGGGTGATGAGGAACAGGGCCACTCCGGGGAACACGAGGTACATGGGGTCGGTCTGCACCCAGCCGATGGCGTCGCCGATGCTGCGGCCCCACGACGGCGTCGGCGGGTTGACGCCGACGGCGAGGAACGACAGGGCAGCCTCGGCACCGATCATCGACGGGATCGAGATGGTGGCGTAGACGGTGATCGTCGCGGCGAGGTTCGGCAGCAGCTGCGTCCGGATGACGTGCCACCTCCCGGCGCCCATCGCGGTGGAGGCGACGACGTAGTTCCGGCTGACCAGCGACAGGGTCTGGCCCCGGACGACACGGGCGACGGCCGGCCAGCCGAAGAACCCGATGACGAGCACGACCAGGACCGGCTTGGGGAACGACGTCGGCACGATCGCGGTGAGGGCGATCATGAAGACGAGCGACGGGAACCCGAAGATCACGTCGACGACCCGCGAGAGCACCCGGTCGTACCAGCCGCCGAAGAACCCGGTCGTGACACCGACGAGCACGCCGATGACGATCGACACCAGCGTCGCCGCGAGCCCGATGCCGAGCGAGGTCCGGGCACCGTACGTGACGATCGAGAACAGGTCGCGCCCGGTCAGCGGCTCGACGCCGAACCAGTGCTCACCGCTGATGCCGCCACCCGGACCGCTGGGCGCACCGAACGAGTTGAGCGCGTCGATGTCGTAGGCGTACGGGTCCTGCCCGGAGAGCTTCGCGATGAGCGGTGCCGCCACGGCGACCACCAGGAACACCGCGATGACGATTGCCGAGGCCACCGCCCAGCGGTCCTGTCGGACCCGGCGCACGACGGCCCGGAAGCCGGTCGTGCGGCCCGACGGTGCGACCGGTCGGTCGACGACGTTGGCCGTCACGAGGCCACTCCTTCCCACGCGCGCCACGCCTCGCGGCGAGCGGCCTGTCGCACCGGATCGGCGACGGGCGCTGCGGCGAGGAGCATGCGCGTGTAGTCCTGTTGCGGGTCGTCGAGCACCGCGTCGGTGCTCCCCCGCTCGACGACCCGGCCGTCGCGCAGCACGATCACCTGGTCGGCGAGCTGGCGGACGACGGCGAGGTCGTGGCTGATGAGCAGCATGCCGAACCCGAACTCCTGCTGCAGTGCGGCGAGCAGGTCGAGCACGGCGGCCTGCACCGTCACGTCGAGTGCCGAGGTCGGTTCGTCGGCGATGACGAGTGCGGGCCGCAGCGCGAGCGCTCGTGCGACGGCGACGCGCTGCCGCTGGCCGCCGGACAGCTGGTGCGGGAACCGCTCGGCCCACGAGGGGTCGAGCTGCACCGCGGTCAGCAGCTCGCGCACCCGCTCCGCGCGCTCGGCGGCGGAGTCGGTACCGTGCACGAGCAGCGGTTCCGCGATGCTCCACCCGATGGTCTGCCGCGGGTTCAGCGACGACGCCGGGTCCTGGAACACGATGCCGACGCGGCTGCGCAACTCGCGCAGTCGTCGCCCACGAGCGGTGCGCAGGTCGCTGCCGTCCACCTCGACCGAGCCGGCGACGACGGGTACCAGGCCCGCGAGCGCCCGGCCGATCGTGGACTTCCCGGAACCGGACTCACCCACCAGGCCGACGGTCTCGCCGGCGTGCAGGTCGAGGTCGATCCCGGAAACGGTCGGTCCGCCTCGGCGCGAGTACCGCACGGCGACGTCACGCAGGCGCGCCACGGACTGTCTGGAGGCACGGCTCGCGTCCGCCTCGTCGCGCACCGCAGCGGTCTTCGCGCTGGGCGACACCTCACGCGCGCCCGGAGCCGTGACCTGTCGCTGGGCGCGTGAGCCGGGCTCGCCGGCCCTGGCGTCCGGCGCCTCCAGACTGGGGACGGCCGCGAGGAGCTCGCGCGTGTAGTCGGCGGTCGGGTTTGCGAAGACCTCGGCGACCGTCCCGTGCTCGACCGGGTCGCCGCCGCGCAGCACCAGCAGGTCGTCCGCGACGTCCGCCACCACACCCATGTCGTGGGTGATGAGCAGCACCGCGAGGGAACGCTCGCGGCCGAGTCGCCGCAGCAGGTCGAGGATGCCGGCCTGCACGGTCACGTCGAGCGCGGTCGTGGGCTCGTCGGCGAAGAGCGCGACCGGGTCACCGGCCAGGGCCATCGCGATCATCGCGCGCTGGAGCTGGCCACCGGACAGTTCGTGCGGGTAGGCCTTCCGGATGCGCTGCGGGTCGGTGAGCCCGGCGTCCCGCAGCAGTTCGTCGACGCGCGCCGTGACCCCCGCGCGGTCGAGCCCGGTCGGGTGTGCCCGGACCGCCTCGGCGATCTGCGTGCCGATCGACAGGACCGGCGTGAACGAGTTCATCGGCTCCTGGAACACCACGCCGATGCCCGCACCCCGGACGGCACGGAGCGTCTCGACGGGGGCACCGATGAGCTCCTCGCCCCGGAACCGGGCGCTGCCGGACACCGAGGCCTGCGGCGGCAGGAGCCCGAGCACGCTCATGGCGCTGACGGACTTGCCCGAGCCGGACTCCCCCACCAGGGCGAGGACCCGGCCGGGCGTCAGGTCGAAGGAGACGTCACGGACGACGGGCTCCGCGTCGCCGAACGCGACGCGGAGCCCCTCGACCTGCAGGATCGGTTCGGTCACTGCTTGAGCGAGACCTTGAGGTAGTTCGGGTACGCGGGGAAGTCCGCGATCTGGAAGTTCTGCACGTTCGAACCGGCGAGGAACGACTGCTTCGCGTAGATCAGCGGCACGACCGGTGCGTCGGCCATGATCTCCTGGTCCGCTTCGGCCCAGAGCTTCTGCGCGTCGTCCTGGTCGACCGTGGAGCTGGCCTTCGCGATGAGCGCGTCGACCTCGGGGTTGCTGTACTTCGAGACGTTGTAGCCGCCGCCACCGATCTGCGACGAGGCGTAGAGGGGCTGCAGGTTGGCGTTCGCGCTCGGGAAGTCCGGCTGCCAGCTCGACAGCGACAGGTCGAAGTCGGTGCCGTTGGTGGTCGCCTGCGTGAAGGAGTCGTAGTCCAGCGGCTTGAGCGTCACGGCGATGCCGGCACGCTTCAGCCCGGACTGCAGCGCCTGCGCCTGGGCCAGGTAGGTGGGGTCGTTCTGCGTGACGAGGGTCAGCTTGAGGTCCTTGACACCGGCCTCCTCGAGCAGCTGCTTCGCCTTGTCGACGTCGCCCGTGGCCTTCGTCTCGTACAGGTCGTAGTCCTCGCGGCCGGCGATGCCCGGGGTGATGAGCGTGGACGCGTAAGTGCCGGCGATCGCGCCGCCGGCGGCGATCCGGAAGGACTTGCGGTCGACCGCGTACTGCAGCGCCTGGCGGACCTTGAGGTCCTTGAGCTCACCGCGCTGCGTGTTGATCGCCATGTAGGTGATCGGGCCGGCCTTCGACGTGGCCAGGCGGTCCTGCGCAGCCGGGTTGCTGCGCACCTGGTTCAGCTCGGCGGCGCCGAGGTAGATGGCCCCGAAGGAGTTCTTGGCGTCGCCGTTGTCCGCGATCAGCGTCTGAGTGGCCGTGGACTGGTCCTGGCTCTCCTTGAAGACGATCTTCGACGGGCCGGCCGTGCGGACCTCGTCGGTCTTCGCGCTCCAGTTCTTGTTCCGGACGAGCGTGACCTGCGAGCCCTGGGTGTTCGACTGCACCTGGTACGGACCGGAGGCGACCGGCTTCAGGTCGTAGGCACCGGTGTCCTTCCCCTCACCCTCGGGCACCGGGGTGAACGCCGGCATCGACGCGAGCCACGGCCAGTCGCCGTACGCGTCGTTCAGCTTGAAGACGATGGTCTTGTCGTCCGGGGTCTCGATGCTGTCGAGCGACTTCCCCTCGAACGGGCCCTTGTAGTCGTCGCCGCCCACCAGGAGCGACTTGTGGTAGCTCAGACCACCGCTGAGGGTCGGCGCGAACGAGCGCTCGATGCCCCACTTGATGTCCTTCGTCGTGATCGGCGTGCCGTCCTGGAACTCGACGCCGTCCTTCAGCGTGTAGGTCCAGGTCTTGCCGTCGTCGCTCGAGACCCCGGTGTTGGTCGCCAGGTCCGGGACGACCTTCGCCGTCTTCCCCGGCTCGACGTCCCACGTGGTGAGCCGTCGGGCGACGAGACCGAGCGACGTGATGCCGAGGCTCTGGCTGGTCGCCGGGTCGAGGTGGAACGAGGTCTGCGGCGTCAGGATGTTCAGCGTGCCGCCCTTGGCCGTGCCCTCGGCACCGTCGTCGGACGAACCCCCACCCGAGCAGCCGGTCAGGACCAGGGCTGCTGCTGCGGCGACGGCCGCGGTGATCGTCAGGCGGTTGGGGCGTCTCATGACGGTGCTGCTCCTCGGGGAAGGGGGTCGCGACCACGGTGGCGGTCGCTGCGACGGCGGAACGGTTCACCCGCCGGGCGGCGTCCATCCTGACACCGCGACGGTGGCCCGTCCGAATCTCGCGCGCCTCGGACGACGCACGACGAAACATTGCAAGCGCCGTCCGCCGTCCCGCTATTCCCGATGCGTTCGCACCCGAGTGCGTCAGCGGTCGAAGAGCCCACCGAGGAAGTCGTTGCCGAGGTTCGACGCCTGCTCGCCGAGGCCGGACGCCTGCTCACCGAAGCCTGCGGCCTGCTCACCGAACCCGCCGAGCAGCTGCTCGCCCTCGCCGACGATCCCCTCGACGCCACCGCCGAGGTCACCGAGCCCGAGGTCACCCATGCCCGAGGCGATCCCCTCGAAGTCGACGCCCAGGTCAGCGGCACCCGCCAGGACCGGGCCGGCGGCGGCGCTCAGCACCGCTCCCCCGGCGACCGCTGCGGCGAGGCCACCGAACGCCATCGCGCCGGCACCGACCGCTGCACCACCGGCGAAGGCGCCGCCGCGGCCCCGCCCGTTGCCCGAACGGCCCGAACCGCCGAGGACCCGTCGGACCAGACCCGGACGCGACATCTCACCGCGGGTCATCGCACGGGCCATGCCGCCCGCCGAGTCGTCGCGCAGGTGCTCGTGGGGCGGGAGCTCGGAGTTCAGGCGGTCGCGCACCTGCTGGCGCTGCGCGGGGGTGAGCCGCGCGAAGGCGTCGTGGTGGACCTGTTCGAGCTGCTCCGGCGACGAGGTGCGGAGCAGGTAGTCGTACTTCGCCAGAGCGACCTTGTCGGCGTCGGACCCGTGCTGCGGCTGCGGCTGCGGCTGCTGGCCGTACTGCTGCTGCTGGCCGTACTGCGGCTGCTGCGGCTGCGGCTGCTGCGGCTGCTGGCCGTACTGCTGTGGCTGGCCGTACTGCTGCGACGGCTGCTGGCCGTACTGCTGCGGCGGCTGCTGCTGGTTCCGGTCGTCGCCGGTCAGCTTGTCGGCGGCGCTGCGCACGATGCCACGCCAGTCGGTTCCGCCCTGCTGTGATCCGGCGCCGGGCGCGGTTCCCCCCTGCCCACGCTTCTGGAGCTGCTTGTCGATGGCCTTGGAGGCCATGCCGATGATGCGGTTGAGGTTCGCCATGCCCCGACCTTTGCGTCCTCACATGTGAACGCCCGGCGCTGCTCCGGTGCGACACCCGGACAACGCATCCCGATCCGCTGGGAAACGGCGCGGCTCAGGACAGGATGCGGGCCAGGAACGCGTTGCGGAACCGCCCCGTGGGGTCGAGGTCACGGGCGAGCGCAGCGAAGTCGGACAACCGCGGGTACGCCTCGTGCAGCCGCTCTGCACTCGCGGCCGAGACCTTGCCCCAGTGCGGCCGCGGGTCGAACGGGGCGAGCACGTCCTCGATCCGGGCGACCGCCGCGGCCACAGCGACGGCGTCCCGGCGGAACGTGAAGTGCAGGCCGACCGACTGCCGACCGGACGACGGCGCGAGCCAGGCGGTGTCGGCCGCGACGGTGCGGACCTCCGCGGCGATGAGGATCGGGGCGAACAGCGACGCCAGCGGTCGGAGCGCCTCGAGTGCGGCCACCGCTGAGCCCGCGGAGATGAGGTACTCCGCCTGGATCTCGGCCCCGGTGGACGGGGTGAACGAGGACCGGAAGTGCGGCAGCCGCTCGGACCACGGCCCCGGTACGCCGCCCTGCTCGGTGACCCCGGCCGGGTCGTTCTCCCCCGGGTGCACCGGTCCCGAGGCGGCACGGGCACCGAGCGCCACCAGGTCGACGGTCGGAGCGGCCTCGTCGACGCGGTGCTTGACCCAGACCTGCCGTGCGCCGCGGTCGTCGAACGACGTGAACATCGACACCGAGTACGCGTCGGACATGACCTGGTCGAACTGCTCGGCGACGGCGTCCCACGGCAGGTCGAGGTGGACCGTCGTGGCGACCTGGAACGTCGGCTCGATCGCGAGCTCCACCGCGGTGACGACGCCGAGCGCGCCGATCCCCACCCGGTGGGCGTCGAGCAGCCCGTCCGGCGACGAGGCGTCGACGTGCGCGAGCTCACCGGAGGCGCGCACCACGTCGAGGCCGACGACCGCCTGCGCGAGCGACGGGTTCCGCACACCGGAGCCGTGCGTTCCCGTGGCGACGGCCCCGGCCGTGGAGATGTGCGGCAGGGACGCGAGGTTCCCGAGTGCCCAGCCACGGGCCTCCAGACCGGCCGCGACCCGACTGTGCGTCATGCCGGCGGCGACCCGCACGACGCGACGCGACGTGTCGATGTCGAGCACGGGCGGCAGGTCCGACAACGACACCTGGACGGCGTCGGTGTCGGCGATGGTGTTGAACGAGTGTCGCGAGCCGAGCGCCGTCAGGCGCGGCGTCGCCGCGACGAGCTGCTGGAGCTCGTCCACCGACGTCGGGCTGGCCAGCACCGACGCGCGGTACGTGACGTTGCCCGCCCAGTTCGTGCGGGTGCGCTCGGCCGCGATCACGTCGCTCATCTCGGGGTCCTGACTCCTCTAGAAGCCGCGGTCGAGGCGGTGCCACGTCTGCTGGAGACGCAGCTCGTCGCGGAACCCGCGGGCGGTGGTGTGCTCGTCGATGACCAGGAACTCGGTGCCGACCATGGTCGCGAAGTCCTCGACGACCTGCAGGCCGACCGCCGTCGTCATCACGGTGTGGTGCGCGGCGCCGGCGGTGAGCCAGGCCTCGGCGGCGACGGGGAACGACGGCCGGGGCTCCCAGACCGCGCGGCCGACGGGCAGCTTCGGCAGGGCCTCGGTCGGGGGCACGACGTCGACGACGTTCGCGGTGAGGCGGAAGCCGTCGCGGGTGTCGGACAGCGCGACGACGACGGCCTCGCCGGAGTCGGCGGTGAAGACCAGGCGGACCGGGTCGTCCTTGCCGCCGATGCCGAGGGGGTGGATCTCGAGCGTCGGCTTCGTGGTGGTGAGTGCCGGCGAGACCTCGAGCATGTGGGCACCGAGGATCTTCTCGGCACCCGGGGTGAGGTCGTAGGTGTAGTCCTCCATCAGGGAGGCACCACCGGGCAGGCCGGCGCCGGCGACGTTCATCGCGCGGACGAGGACGGCTGTCTTCCAGTCGCCCTCGGCACCGAAACCGTAGCCGTCGGCCATCAGACGCTGCACGGCCAGGCCCGGCAGCTGCTTGAGCGAGCCGAGGTCCTCGAAGTTCGTGGTGAACGCGGCGCTGCCGTTCTGCGCGAGCAGGGTGCGGAGACCGATCTCGATGGCGGCGCCGTCGCGGAGCGCGGCGTGCCGTTCGCCGCCGGCGCTGCGGAGTGACGGGTCCACGTCGTAGTCGCGCTCGTACGTCGCCACGAGTGCGTCGACCGCTGCCGTGTCCGCTTCTGCGGCCTCCACTGCTGCCGCGAGCTCGTTGACGGCCCACGTGTTGACCTGCACGCCGAGCTCGATCTCGGCCTCGGTCTTGTCGCCCTCGGTGACGGCGACGTAGCGCATGTTGTCGCCGAAGCGCGTCAACTTCAGCGACCGGACGGCTGCCGCACCGGCCGCGGCACGGGTCCAGTTCGCGACGCGCTGCTGGACGCGGGGGTCCGAGACATGGCCGACGGCCGTGGCATGCCGGACGCCCAGGCGGGCCAGGGCGTAACCGAACTCACGGTCGCCGTGCGCGGCCTGGTTGAGGTTCATGAAGTCGAAGTCGATGTCCGCCCAGGGCAGCGTGACGTTCGCCTGCGTGTGCAGGTGCAGCAGCGGCTTGGTCAGGGCCTGCAGGCCGCCGATCCACATCTTGGCCGGGCTGAACGTGTGCATCCACGTGGTGACACCGATGACCCTGTCGTCGGCGCTCGCCTCGATGAGCGCCCGGCGGATGCCGTCGGCGTCCTTGAGCACGGGCTTCCAGACGAGCTTGACCGGCAGGTGACCGGCGAGTTCCGCGTGGACGGCCTTGCTCTGCTCCTCGACCTGACGCAGGGTCTCCTCGCCGTAGAGCCCCTGGGAGCCGGTGAGGAACCAGACCTCGTAGCTGTCGAGCGTGGCCTGGGGGGCGACGGTGGTGTCCTGCGTCATCGCATGGCTCCTTCGGGGTTCTGTCCGTAGACGTTCTGGTAGCGATCGAAGAGTCGATCGATGTCTGCTTCGGGGATCGGGACCGCGTCGCCGAGCTGCCGCGAGATGTGGACGGTCCGTGCCACGTCCTCGCACATCACGGCCGCCTTGACGGCGTCCTTCGCGTCCTTGCCGATCGTGAAGACGCCGTGGTTCTGCATCAGGACCGCACGGCTGCGGTGGCCGCTGAGGGTGTCGACGATGCCGTGGCCGATCGAGTCGTCACCGATGATCGCGAACGGGCCGACCGGGATCGGTCCGCCGAACTCGTCCGCCATCGCCGTGATGACGCACGGGATCGCCTCGGCACGCGCAGCCCAGGCGGTCGCGTACGTCGAGTGGGTGTGCACGACGCCGCCGACCTCGGGCATGTTCCGGTAGACGTAGGCGTGCGCGGCGGTGTCGCTGGACGGACCGTGCTCGTTCCCCCAGCCCTCGGCCGGCACGCCGTCGAGGGTGCAGACGACCTGGTTGGCCGGGGTCAGGTCGTCGCTCGACACACCGCTCGGCTTGATGACGAACAGGTCGGTGCCGGGCACGCGCTCGGAGACGTTGCCGCCGGTCCAGATCACCAGGCCGTAGCGGACGAGCTCGCCGTGCAGGCGCGCGACGCGTTCCCGCGTCGTCGCCACCGCCTGGCGTGTGGTCTCGTCGATCGCGTCCGTCATCGGGTCACTTCCTTCTGGGTCGTCTGGCTCGTCCGGGCCGTCTCGGTCGTGTCGGCCTGGAGGCGCGGGTCGGCGCCGTCGGTCTGCTCGGTCGGTCCTGTGGTCGCGCCGGGGCGGGTCGCCGCCGCGGCGACGTCCTGCACGGGCAGCGCGCCCCGGTAGCGCTCCAGGTACGTCTGGAACCCGGCGACGTCCGCTGGCTCGGGTTCGGCCACGTGCACAGCGTCCCCACCGAACACGGTGTCGGACAGGTAGTCGGCGAGCTGCTGGTCGGTGTGCTCGAGGTAGGCGGCCAGCACGGCGATCCCCCACGCGCCGCCTTCGCCCGCGGTCTCCTCGAGCGCGATCGGCACGCGCAACGCCGCCGCGAGGAGCCGCTGCGGGCTGCCGGGCGTGCGGAACAGCCCGCCGTGCGCGGTCATCCGGTCGACCTGCACCTGTTCGCCGTGCAGGACGTCCATGCCGATGGCCAGGGTCGCGAAGGCACCGTGCACCTCGGAGCGCACCAGGTTGCCGAGCGTGAAGCGTGCGCCAGGGGTGCGGAGCAGCAGGGGCCGACCGTCCTCGACGTGGGTGACGGGTTCGCCTGCCAGGTAGTTGAAGGAGAGCAGGCCGCCCGCGTCGGGGTCGGTGTCGTCGGCGACGGCCTCGGCGAGCAGGGTGGCGTAGACGTCGTCGATGCCGATCGGGGTCGCGCCGGTCCGCTCGCTCGAGGCCTCGGCGAAGCGCCCGAACACCCGGGCCCAGCTCGCGATCTCGCTCGCGCCGTTGTTGCAGTGCACCATCGCCACGGCGTCCCCGGCCGGGGTGGTGACGACGTCGAGTTCCTCGTGCGCGGTGGTCAGCGGCTGCTCGAGCACGACCATCGCGAAGATGCTCGTGCCGACGCTGACGTTGCCGGTGCGCGGGGCGACGGCGTTCGTCGCGACCATGCCGGTGCCGGCGTCGCCCTCCGGCGGGCAGAGCGGCGCGCCGGGTTCGAGCGTGCCGGTCGGGTCGAGCCAGGCCGCACCCGCGGGGGTCAGTTCACCGGCCTCGGCACCGGCGACGAGGACCTCGGGCAGCAGGGACCGCAGGTCCGGCACGCCGATGAGGTCCTGCGCGGTGGCGAGCATGGCGTGGTCGAAGTCCTTCGCGCCCGGGTCACCGGGGCCGCTGTCGACGGGGCCGCCCTCGATCGGGAACATGCCGCTCGCGTCACCGACACCCAGGACGTCCCGACCGGTCAGACGGCGGTGCACGTAGCCGGCCAGGGTCGTGACGCCCGCGATCTGTGCCACGTGCGGCTCGTCGTCGAGGACCGCCTGGTAGAGGTGCGCGATCGACCAGCGCAGCGGGATGTTGAACCCGAGGGCGTCGCTGAGCCGTTCGGCCGCGGGACCCGTCGAGGTGTTGCGCCAGGTGCGGAACGGCACGAGCAGTTCACCCGCGGCGTCGAAGGCGAGGTAGCCGTGCATCATCGCGCTGACGCCCACCGCGCGGTAGGTCGTCGGTCGGACGCCGTACTGCGACTCGACGTCGGCGGCCAGGGCTGCGTACGCGGCACGGAGGCCGGTCTCGACGGCCTCGAGTGAGTAGGTCCAGCGGCCGTCGACGTACTCGTTCTCCCACTCGTGGGAACCAGCTGCGATGGGGACGAGGTCCTCGTCCACCAGGCAGGCCTTGATGCGGGTGGAGCCGAGCTCGATCCCGAGTGTGGTGCGGCCGTCCACGATCCGCTGTCGGCGGTCGTCGCCCATGCGTTCCTCCAGAACCTCGTCGTCCTCAGTGAGCGCTCACATCCTGGCACGTGAGCGCTCACACACGCAACGCCGCGGCGCGCCGCCGGTCCGCCCGGTCCCGACCGAGCGCCGAGGTCGCACGACACGCCGCCGACTCTGCGCGGAGGTTCCACGAACGGCCGCTCGGATCGCCGAGCTGCGCAGATCGTGGAACCTCGGCGTCCGCGACCCGGGGGCACCGGCGGACCGGCGCCCTACGCGCCGACGGTGCTCTCGCGGATGACGAGCGACGGGGTCACGGCCGCCGACGACGCCGTCCCCCCGTCGATCAGGGCGAGGAGCGCCTGCCCGGCGACGCGCCCGAGCTCCTCGAGCCGCAGGTCCACGGTTGTGAGCGGCGGCCTGGAGGCGAGCGCCATCACGTCCCAGTCGTCGAACCCGGTGACCGCGACGTCTCCGGGCACCGAACGCCCGAGCTCCCGCAGCCGGTCGCACACGCCCCGGGCGATCTGGTCGCTGCCGCAGACGATCGCGTCGACCTCGGGCGACTCGCGAGCCAGCACGTCCACCGCCTGCCGCCCCCAGCGCTCCGACCACTCGCCGTACAGCGGGTCAGTGACCAGGTGCGACCCGAGCACCGACGTCGCCCCTGCCACCCGACGCACCGCGGAACGGTGCCGCGCCGGTCCGGTCACGATGGCGACCCGCTGCCGTCCGAGCGAGCGCACGTGCGAGGCGACGAGTGCCGACCCGGCGGCGTCGTCGAGGGTGACCGACACGTCGGCGTCGTCGGTCGAGGGCGTGAAGGCGTAGACGACGGGGATCGAGACGTCGATCGGCGGCCGGGCGTCGGCGGAGCGACCGGTCACGATGATGCCGTCGACGCCGCGGGCCGCCAGGGAGCGCAGGTAGTGGGCCTCCCGCACGTGGTCGTCGCGGGTGTCGCACAGCAGCACGGCCATCTGTCCGGCGGACAGGGCGTCCTCGGCACCGAGCAGCACCGGGATCGAGAACCGGCCGAACGAGTCGGTGGTGATCATGCCGACGGTGTAGGTCCGCCCCGACGACAGCGCACGGGCTCGGGCATCGCCGACGAACCCGAGCTTCTCGGCGGCGTCCTTCACCCGCAGCCGGGTGGCGTCCCGCAGCTGCCCGGTGCCGTTCAGCGCCTTCGACGCGGTGCCGATCGACACCCCGGCGAGCGCCGCCACGTCGGTGATCCGGATCGGCTGTCCGGTGCGTTCGAGCGTCACGGCAACCACCTTTCCGACGATCGGGACGTGCCGACGACCCTACACAAATCCGCTGGAACGCCCTTGCGCGGCGTGCACCCCGTGTCGTAACGTCCACCGCAGAAACCGTTTTCCGGGTAGCTCGAACCACCCGGACGGTGCCAGTCACATCGCAAGGAGGCGACATGACCACCACGCTCGCGACCGATCGCGGCGCGCACACCGCGACCCCGGTCCTCCCGACCGCCGACGCGCACCTCACGCTCCGGCCGCTGCCGACGGGCGACGCCCGGATCACCGGCGGCTTCTGGGCGCTCCGCCAGGAGCGCAACGGCCGCGACGCCGTGCGGAGCGGCTACCAGCAGCTCGAGACGGCCGGCAACTTCCGCAACCTCCGCATCGCCGCGGGGCTCGAGGAGGGCGAGGCCGTCGGCCCGATCTTCATGGACTCCGACGTGACGAAGTGGCTCGAGGCCGTGGCGTGGGAGTACGGCCGCGCCCCCGCCGAGGACCTGCTCGACCTGCAGCGCGAGGTCACCGCCCTGTACGCCCGGGCACAGGCGGACGACGGGTACCTGGACTCCGTCCAGCAGGTCCGTGGGAAGGGCGAGCGGTACACGGACCTCAAGTGGAGCCACGAGATGTACTGCGCCGGGCACCTCTACCAGGCAGCCGTGGCCCAGCACCGTGCGACGGGCGACACCGGGCTGCTCGAGGTCGCGATCAAGAACGCCGACCACCTGGTCCGCACGTTCGGCGACGGCACCGCACCGGACGGCACGCCGAAGACCCGCGACGTCGACGGTCACCCCGTCGTCGAGATGGGCCTGGTCGAGCTGTACCGCGAGACCGGCAACCGCGACTACCTCGACCTGGCGCACTGGTTCGTCGACGCCCGCGGGCACGGCATCATCGAGCGCGCCGGCGGTGAGCCGACCTACTTCTCCGACCGGGTGCCGAGCCGGCAGGCCACGACCGTCGAGGGGCACGCCGTCCGCGCCGTGTACCTGGCTGCGGGTGCCGTGGACGTCGCGATCGAGACCGGCGACACCGAGCTCCTCGCCGCGAGCGAGCGCCAGTTCGCCGACATGATGGCGACGAAGGCGTTCATCACGGGCGGCCTCGGGGCCCGCTGGGACTGGGAGGCGTTCGGCGACCCGTACGAACTGCCGACCGACCGCGGCTACGCCGAGACCTGCGCGGCCATCGGCGGGGTGCAGTGGGCCTGGCGACTGCTGCTCGCCACCGGCAAGCCCGGCTACGCCGACGCGATCGAGCGCCTGCTCTACAACGCGTTCCTCGCCGGGGTGAGCCTGGCCGGCACCGAGTACTTCTACGTGAACCCGCTGCAGCAGCGCGACCACGCCCACCAGGACGAGAACCGCTCCCCCGCACACGGACGCCGCGGTTGGTTCGACTGCGCCTGCTGCCCCCCGAACATCATGCGCACGTTCGCGAGCCTCGACGGCTACCTGGCGACCGCGACCGACGGCGGGCTGCAGATCCACCAGTACGCCACGGCCGACCTCGGTCCGGTGCGCGTCGAGACCGACTACCCGCACGACGGCCGCGTGGTCGTCACGGTCACCGAGGACGGACCGCTCGCCCTGGGGCTGCGTATCCCGGCCTGGTCGGACACCACGACCGTCACGGGCGCCGGCGGAGACGCGAGTCCCGCAGCGGGCACGCTCCACGTCATCGACCGCGAGTGGACCGCCGGCGACACCGTCGAGCTCGTCTTCGACACCACGCCGCACCGCTACGTCGCCGACGCCCGCATCGACGCCGCCCGCGGGCAGGTCGCGATCGAGCGCGGCCCGCTCGTGTACGCGGTCGAGCAGGCGGACCAGCAGGGCTTCACGGTCGACGACCTGACGGTCGACGCGGACGCGCCGATCACCGAGGAGCGCCGCGACGACCTGCTCGACGGGGTCGTCACGCTGCGGATCCCGGGGCACGCCCCGGCCGAGCACGCGCAGCCGGCCTGGCCGTACCAACGGCTGGACGGGCCGGGAGGCGCGACCACGGCCCGCGACGCGACCAGCGTCGACGACGTGGCCGGTCCGCAGGGCGCGACCACGGGCCTCCAGGCCGGTCACGACGGTCGCGACGTCACCGCGACCGCGGTCCCGTACTACGCGTGGGCCAACCGGGGAGCCGCGCCGATGCGCGTCTGGCTCCCGCTGGCGCGGTGACCGGCGTGGACCGCCGAGCGTTCCTCGTCGGCGGCGTCGCCGGCGGGGCCGCCCTCGCCCTGGCCGGGTGCTCCGGCACGCTGCCGAAGGTCGACGCGGAGCCCGCGAGCTTCGGGAAGGACGCGACCGGCACCGTGCAGGTGTGGTGCCGATCGGCGACCCAGGCCGGCCTGACGTCGGCCGTCGCCGGGTTCAACAAGGCGAACCCGGAACTGCAGGTCCAGCTGACGCCCGTGCCGGACGCGCAGTACGTGACCAAGCTCGCGACCGCGATCCGCGGGGGTGAGCCGCCGGACGTCGTGGACATCGACGACATCAACTCGCAGCTGTTCATCTTCCGCGAGGCGTTCGCCGACCTGACCGACGTGGTGAAGGGCCTCGACTACTTCGACGCGATCTCGCCGGGGCACCTGCGGCTGCTCGAGTACCGCGACCGGTACTACGGACTGCCCTACCTGGCGGACAACTCGCAGCTGTTCGTGAACACCGAGCTGTTCGAGCGGGCGGGCCTCGACGTCGAGGAGTCGACGAAGGACCTGTCGACGCTGCTCGACGCGGCGAAGGCCATCCGGAAGCTCGACGACGACGTGTACGGCTGGTCGATCTCCGGCAACGCCGCCGGCATCATCGGCTTCGTCACCCAGCCGCACGTGTGGGCGACCGGGGTCGACATGATGACCGGCGAGGTGGGATCCCAGCGGGCGAACATCACCGGCAACGAGGCCCTCGAACGCATGCTCGAGTTCTACCGGCAGCTGTGGCAGGACGGCGTGCTGTCGAAGGCGACGTACTCCGACGCCGGCACCACGTGGGGCGCCGACTTCCGGGCCGGCAAGGTGGGGATCTTCCCGACCTCGTACGGGGCGACCGTGCCCGCGGCCACGAAGGCGATGCGGGCGAAGATGCAGACGGTGCTCATCCCGTCGTGGGACGGCCAGCGGTCGTTCTTCGACGGTGGTGACAACATGTGCATCCCGAACGGGGCGGCGAACCCGTCCGGCGGATGGGCGTTCATGCAGTACGCGAACAGCCTGCAGCAACAGCAGGCGCTGCCGGACGGCGGGTACTTCCCGACGCGGTCGGACGCCGCCACCCCCGAGTACCGCAAGCGGTTCCCGCTGGCGTACGGGCCGCTCGACGCCATCGAGGAGGGCTACGCACCGCAGACGCTGGCGTACAACCTGCTCAACAACCAGCCGTCGTCGCCGTACTTCGCGATGTTCCGCGAGGCCGTGTTCGGGTCGGGGAGCGCTGCCGCCATGCGGACGGCGCAGTCCGACTACCAGCGGATCCTCGACCAGGTGCAGGCCTGAGCCTGCATGCCTGTCTTCTCCGCTCGTCTCGCTCGTCTCGCTCGTCTCGCTCGTCTCGCTCGTCTCGCTCGTCTCGCTCTTGTTGATGCACAGAGAGGTGCACGCATGTCGACCATCTCCACCCGGCGCCCCGCCGGCCGGACCGGCGCGGGCCGTCCCACGGTGGGCCGCGGCCCGGGGCGTGGCGGCCCCGTCCGGACCCGCAACTCGCTCACCCACCCGCCGCGCACCGGCGCGGTCCTCGTCGCCCCGGCGATCCTGTTCGTCGCCGTCTTCGTGCTCGTCCCGCTCGTGTTCGCGCTGTACATCTCGTTCACGAACTGGCCCCTGATCGGCCCGTACCGGTTCATCGGGCTGCAGAACTACCTGACGCTGTTCCAGGACCCGACGTTCGTGCACGCGATCGGCTACACGCTGCTGTACACGGCGATCGTGACCCTGCCGATCCTGGCGCTCGGGTACTTCCTCGCCGTGCTCGTCCGGGCCCGCCGCCGTGGCAGCACGGTCCTGCGCACGGTGTTCTTCCTGCCGTACGTGGTCGGGCTGACGACGCTCTCGTTCATGCTCGTGCTCGAGGCACAGCCGAACTCCGGGGCCGTCAACATGGTGCTCCGCTGGCTCGGGATCAGCGACGGCAGCACCGCGTGGCTCGTGAACGGTCCGCTGGCGACGCTGCTCATCTGCGTCCTCGTGGTCTGGGCGGTGTCCGGGCTGACCATGGTGCTGCTCATGTCGGCCATGCAGGGCGTCCCCGACGAGGTCTACGAGTCGGCGCAGCTCGAGGGGGCGTCGTGGTGGCAGACCGAGCGCCTCATCACGTTCCCGATGATCCGCTCGACCGTCGCCCTGAGCGTCATCATCTCGGTGATCGGGTCGCTGCTCGCCTTCAACCAGTTCTACATCCTGACCCAGGGCGGGCCGGGCACCGAGACCACCACGATCGTGAACGCGATCTACAACCGCGGGTTCGTGAACCTGCAGCTCGGGGCCGCGACCGCCCAGTCGATCGCCCTCGTCGTGGTGATCGCCGCCGTGACGGTGTTCCAGTTCTGGGCACTGCGAGAGAAGGACTGACGCCATGAGCACCACGACCTCCCGTGCGGCCCTCGCGGCGCCGGACCTGTCCACCCGGGCCCTCACCACCTCGGGCGACGGCCGACGTCGGCGCCACCACCAGGGCAGCGTCCAGCACCCGCGCGACACCACCGTCAAGCGCACCCTGTACGCGATCGCCGGCATCGGTTCCGCGCTCGTGTTCGGCGTCCCGCTCATCTGGTCGATCCTGCGGGCGTTCCAGTCCGAGGCCGTCATCACGCAGGCCCCGGACCCGGCGACGTTCTTCCAGCTCGGCTGGCAGAACTTCGCCGCCGTGTTCGCCTCGTCGTCGCACCTGCTCACCGGCGTGGTGAACTCGCTCATCGTGTCGATCGCCACGGCGGTGCTGACCGCGGTCATCGCGACGATGGCCGGCTACGGCTTCGCGCGCTTCCGGTTCCGGGGCGCGGGACTCGTGTTCGGCCTGGTGCTGCTGACGATGATGGTGCCGTTCCAGGCCATCCTCACGCCGCTGTACCTCGAGATGAACGCGATGGGGCTGACGAACTCGCTGCTCGGGCTCGTGCTGTTCTACACGACGGTGAACCTGCCGTTCGGGGTCTTCGTGATGCGCAACGCGTTCGAGTCGATCCCCACCGAACTCGAGGACTCGGCCTTCGTCGACGGGGCCTCGCGCTTCCGGGTCGTCGTGTCGGTGCTCCGCCCACTGCTCCTGCCCGGGGCGGCGACCGCGGCGCTGTACGCGTTCCTGGCGTCGTGGACGGAGTTCCTCGGAGCCCTGACGTTCCTGACGAAGGACTCGCTGTACACGCTGCCGGTCGCGCTGCTCAACCTGCAGACCGGGGCGTACGGGCAGGTGTCGTACGGCAACCTCGTCGCCGGGTCGGTCGTGGCGATGATCCCGTGCATCGCGCTGTACGTCGGGTTGCAGCGGTTCTACGTCGCCGGGCTGTCGTCCGGGGCGTTGAAGGGCTGACGGTCGGGTCAGCTCGGGGTCGTGCGCGGCCTCGCACCGTGCGCAGTTACCCGGCCGGTGCGGGGCCGGCACGACCCCGCACCGTGCGCGGCCCCGCGGCCGGTGCGGGGTAGCCCGCTCGGTGCGGGACTGTAGCGCCGCACCGCGCGATCAGCCTCGCACCGGCCGTACAACACCGCACCGTGCGCCGCGGCCCCGCGCACGGAAGAACCCCGCACAACCCGGACAACACCGCACCGTGCGCGCCTACGTGCTGCGCCGCACCACCAACTCGGGCGCGAGCAGCGTCTCGTCGCGGGGCTCCCCCTCGACCAGGGCCCGCACCGTGTCGAGCACCCGCTCCCCCATCGCCCGGAAGTCCTGCCGCACGGTGGTCAGCGGCGGCGTGAAGTGCGCGGCCTCGGGGACGTCGTCGAACCCCACGACCGCGATGTCGTCGGGAACCCGCAGTCCCTCGTCGGCGAAGGCGTGCAGGACCCCGAGGGCCATCTGGTCGTTGCCCGCGAAGACCGCGTCCACCGTCGTCACGTCGATGTGCCGCGCAGCCGCGAAGCCGCTCGCCGGGGTCCAGTCGCCCTCGAGCACGACCGGTTCGAGCCCGGCGTCCTGCATGATCCGCAGGTACGTCGCCCGGCGCACCTCGGACTCCTGGGACACGTGCGGCCCGGCGATGTGCACGATCCGGCGGTGCCCGCGGTCGAACAGGTGCTGCATGACGAGCGAGGTGCCGGCAGCCTGGTCGATCGCGACGGCGGCGACGCTCGGCGCGACCGGGGTCCGGACAGCGTCGCGCTGCACCGCGTTCGACACCACGACGGGGACCGTGACCGGCACGGTGAGCGAGGCGAGGGCGTCGAGCACCCGGTTGTCGGCGGCGACCAGGACGATCGCGGCGACGTCCTGCGCCAGCAGTGTGGTGAGCGCACCGGACAGGTCGGACGGCCGCGGTTCCTCGGGCAGGGTCGACAGCAGCACGTGGTACCCGGCCGAACGGGCGGCCCGTTCGAAGCCGATCGAGGTGCTCGACGGGCCGTACAGCGCGTCGCCGGCGGTGATGATGCCGAGCGCCTTGCTCCGTCCCCCGGCGAGCGCCCGGGCGGCCGCGCGGGGCCGGTACCCGAGCGCGGTGACGGCGTCGGTGACCTGCGTCCGGTACTGCTCCCGCACCGTCGGGTCGCCGTTGATCACGCGCGAGACGGTCTGGTGGGACACGCCGGCGCGTTCGGCGACGTCGAAGATCGTCGGGGCCTTCCGGCGCTTGCCGCCCTTGCCCTCGGGGGCGGTCGTGGTGCTCACGTCGCCAACCGTACCGCTCGGTCCGGGCACCGCGGCAAGATCACGAAACGGCGGTGTTGAGTTGACACCCCGTCACGGAACCCACAAGATGTGAGCGCTCACACGAGCGCATCCCACGGGGCACAGCAGCCCCGGCACCCGAGGCGTCGAGGACGACGCGAAGGAACAGAGGTACTTCGATGATGAAGCGCAGGATCATCGCGGGCGTCGCAGCCGTCGGCATCGCGATCTCGCTGGCAGCCTGCTCGGCCGGCGGCCGTGCATCCACCGAGGGCGGCGACAGCGGCGACTCGAACAAGGGCGCCCTGGTCGGCGTCGCGATGCCCACCAAGGTCTCCGAGCGGTGGATCAAGGACGGCGACGCCGTCAAGAGCGACCTCGAGAAGGCCGGCTACAAGGTCGACCTCGAGTACGCGGACAACAAGATCCCGCAGCAGGTCCAGCAGGTCAGCAACATGATCACCAAGGGCGCGAAGGTCCTGATCGTCGCGTCGATCGACGGCGGTTCGCTGTCCGACCAGCTCGACGCCGCCGCCAAGGCCGGCATCAAGGTGATCTCCTACGACCGCCTGCTCACCGGCAACAAGAACGTCGACTACTACGTGTCGTTCGACAACGAGAAGGTCGGTGTCGACCAGGCGAACAGCCTGCTCACCGGCCTCGGCGTGCTCGACGAGGACGGCAAGGAGACGGACGAGAAGGGTCCGTTCAACATCGAGGTGTTCGCCGGCTCGCCCGACGACAACAACGCCACGTTCTTCTTCAACGGCGCGATGAAGACCCTCAAGCCGTACATCGAGGACGGCACCATCACCATCGGCTCCGGCCAGGACGGCTTCACGCAGGCCGCCACGCAGCAGTGGGACCCGGCGACCGCCAAGTCCCGCATGCAGAACCTCGTCGCGAAGTCGTACTCCGGCGGCACGAAGCTCGACGGCGTCCTCTCGCCGTACGACGGCATGTCGATCGGCATCATCTCCGCGCTGCAGGGCGCCGGCTACGGCACCGACAGCCGCCCCCTGCCGATCATCACCGGTCAGGACGCCGAGGCCGCCAGCGTGAAGTCGATCGTCGAGGGCCAGCAGTACTCGACCATCTACAAGGACACCCGCCAGCTCGCCGAGAAGTCGGCGTCGATGGCCGAGGACCTGCTCGCCGGCAAGGAGCCGGAGGTGAACGACACGAAGACCTACGACAACAAGGTCAAGGTCGTCCCGACGTTCCTCTTCCAGCCCACGGTCGTCACGAAGGACAACTACCAGAAGGTCCTCATCGACTCGGGCTACTACACCGACGCCGACCTGAAGTAGGTCGCAACCCATCTGTCGGACCGGAGGCGCGGGTCGACCCCGCCCCGCGCCTCCAGTCCGTCTCCACCTGCGCGCCGCGAGCGCGCACTACGGAAGGCGGTCGACGTGACGGACACCATCCTCGAGATGCGTGACATCACCAAGACGTTCCCCGGCGTCAAGGCGCTCCAGGGGGTCTCCATCGAGGTCGAGCGTGGCCAGGTCCACGCGATCTGCGGTGAGAACGGCGCCGGCAAGTCGACGCTCATGAAGGTGCTGTCGGGCGTGTACCCGGCCGGTTCCTTCGACGGCGAGATCCTGCTCGACGGCGAACCCGTGCGGTTCGCGAACATCAACGACTCCGAGGCAGCCGGCGTCGTCATCATCCACCAGGAGCTGGCGCTCAGCCCGTTCCTGTCGATCGCGGAGAACATCTTCCTCGGCAACGAGCGCTCCAAGGGCGGCTTCATCGACTGGAACAAGACGAACCTGGCGGCGGCCGAGCTCCTGCAGCGCGTCGGCCTCAAGGACAACCCGGTCACGAAGATCGTGGACATCGGTGTCGGCAAGCAGCAGCTCGTCGAGATCGCGAAGGCGCTGTCGAAGCAGGTGAAGCTCCTCATCCTCGACGAGCCCACGGCAGCCCTGAACGACGACGACTCCGCGCACCTGCTCGAGCTCATCCGCTCGCTGCAGGCCGAGGGCATGACGGCGATCATCATCAGCCACAAGCTCAACGAGATCAAGGCGATCGCGGACAAGGTCACGATCATCCGCGACGGCAAGACGATCGAGACGCTCGACATGCACGCCGACGAGGTCTCCGAGGACCGGATCATCCGCGGCATGGTCGGCCGCGACCTGTCCACCCGCTACCCCGTCCGGGAGCCCCGCATCGGCGAGGAGCTCCTGCGGATCGAGGACTGGACCGTCCACCACCCGCTCGACGGCTCACGCGAGATCATCCACCAGGCCAACCTCACGGTCCGCGCCGGTGAGATCGTCGGCATCGCGGGCCTGATGGGTGCCGGACGCACCGAGCTCGCGATGAGCGTCTTCGGGCAGTCGTACGGCACCGGGATCAGCGGCACCGTCTACAAGCGGGGCACCCCGATCAAGACGCACACGGTGACGCAGGCCATCGACAACGGCATCGCCTACGTCACCGAGGACCGCAAGCGCTACGGCCTGAACCTGATCGACGACATCAAGCGGAACGTCTCCGGGTCGGCGCTCGGCAAGCTCGCCAACTGGGGCTTCGTCAACGCGTCCCACGAGACGACCGTCGCCGGCAAGTTCCTCAAGGACCTGAACATCAAGGCGCCGAACGTCGACGTGCTGACCGGCAAGCTCTCCGGCGGCAACCAGCAGAAGGTCGTGCTGTCGAAGTGGATGTACGCCGACCCCGACGTGCTCATCCTCGACGAACCCACGCGCGGCATCGACGTCGGCGCGAAGTACGAGATCTACACGATCATCAACCAGCTCGCCGACCAGGGGAAGGCGATCATCGTGATCTCCTCCGAACTCCCCGAACTGCTCGGCATCTGTGACCGCATCTACACGCTCTCCGAGGGCACCATCACGGCTGATGTGCCCCGCTCCGAGGCCACACCCGAGGTCCTCATGCAGTACATGACCCAGGAACGGGAGACCCCTGTCAATGAACGCGCTTAAGTCCGCCGCCGGCTACCTCACCGGGCAGCTCCGACAGATCGGCCTGTTCATCGCGCTGATCGTCATCGTCATCTTCTTCCAGGTGACGACGAACGGCATCACGCTGGCCCCGATCAACGTCTCGAACCTGATCGTCCAGAACAGCTACATCCTCATCCTCGCGATCGGCATGGTGATGGTCATCATCGCCGGGCACATCGACCTGTCCGTCGGGTCGGTCGTCGCCTTCACCGGTGCCATGGCCGGCGTGATGATCACGCAGTGGGGCCTCCCCTGGCCCGTCGCCGTGGTCCTCTGCCTCGTCATCGGCGCCCTGGTCGGCGCCTGGCAGGGCTTCTGGATCGCCTACTTCGGGATCCCGGCGTTCATCGTGACCTTGGCGGGCATGCTCGCCTTCCGCGGTGCCGCCCAGATCGCCCTGCAGAACCAGCAGATCTCGCCGTTCCCGTCGGGCTTCCGCTCGCTCGGATCCGGCTTCCTGCCGGCCTTCGGCACGAGCGGCTACGAGCCCCTCACGATGATCCTCGGCGTCGCCGCGGCCGCCGTCATGGTCGTCGTCGCGTTCCGTGGGCGCGCCACCCGTCGCAAGTACCAGCTCGAGGCCGAGCCGTTCCTGTGGTTCATCGTGAAGCTCGTCTTCGGTGTCGCGCTCGTCATGTACATCGCGCTGCTGCTCGCCAGCTACAACGGCACCCCGATCGTGCTCGTCATCCTCGGTGTGCTCGTGGTCGTGTACTCGCTGATCATGCGGAGCGCCGTCTTCGGCCGCCACATCTACGCGATCGGTGGCAACGCCCTCGCCGCGCAGCTGTCCGGTGTGAAGACGAAGCGGGTCACGTTCCTGCTGTTCGTCAACATGGGTGTCATCTCGGCCCTGGCCGGCGTGGTCTTCACCGGCCAGCTCAACCTCGCCTCGCCGAGCGCGGGCAACGGCTTCGAGCTCGACGCCATCGCCGCGGTGTTCATCGGTGGCGCGGCCGTCACCGGTGGCATCGGCACCGTGCCGGGAGCCATCATCGGTGGTCTCATCATCGGCATCCTGAACAACGGCATGTCGATCCTCGGTGTCGGCACCGAGTTCCAGTCCCTCATCAAGGGCCTGGTGCTGCTCGCCGCCGTCGCGTTCGACGTGTTCAACAAGCGCCGGGCGGCGTCCGCGCGCAAGTAGCGCGTTCGCGCTTGTTCGCTTGGTGAGCAGAAACGGTCGGGTCCTCGATGGGGACCCGACCGTTTCTGCTCACGATCGGGACAGGACGGCCCAACCCCCGGCCGGGAGGCGCAGGGTCCCGTCCCCGAGATCGGCGCCGCCCGCCTCGACCTGCGTCGCGTCGGCCACGGGCACCTCGACGGGGTCGTCCGACAGGTTCAGGGCGGTCACCACGGCGGCGTCCGCCGTCGCGGTCCGCAGCACCACGGCGGTGTTGGTCAGGTGCACGACGTCGGTGTGCGCCCGGTGCAGCCACGGGTTCCGGCGGCGCAGGGCGATGAGGGCCTCGTACGCGTGGGTCAGGGCGGTAGGCTCCGGCACCTCGGCCGGGAACTCCGGTCGGACCGCGTCGTCGCCGCCCTCGCGTTCCTCCTTGACCGCGGTCCAGCCGTACTCGTCGCCGGCGTAGACCACGGGGGTCCCCGCCACGGTGAAGAGCACGGCGGCGGCGTGCCCGGCGAACCGCTCCCCCACCGCGCTGGCGATGCGGGTGACGTCGTGGTTGCCGACGAAGGTGGTCGGAGCGAAGGTGGCGAGCAGGGCGTCGTGCCGCTCGATCGCGTGCGCGAGTTCGTGGCCGTTGCGGTCGGCGATCCCGTGCCAGATGCCCTGCCAGAGCTCGTACTGCGTCAGCGAGTCCATCGTCGACTCCTGCGCGATCACCGCAGCGTCCCCGTGGATCACCTCGCCGCTGAACCAGGCGTCCGGGAACCGCTCCCGCACACGCGGCAGCACCCGCGCCCAGAACGCCGGCGGCACCGCGTAGGCCGCGTCGAGCCGCCATCCGTCGACCCCGCGCGCCAGCCAGTGCGTCATCACCTCGACGACGAGGTCCTCGGTCGCGCGGCTCCCGTGGTCCAGTGCGACGAGGATGTCGTGGCCCTCGAACAGTCCGACGGGCACGGGCTGCCCCGGCTGCCACCCGGACCAGTCGATCGCGAACAGGTCGGCGGTCGGCGCCTCCGGCCCCTGCTCGGCCAAGGCCCGGAAGGCCGGGTGCTCACGCCCCACGTGGTTGAAGACGCCGTCGAGCAGCACCCGCACGCCCCGCTCGTGCGCCGCGGCCACGAGGGCGTCGAAGTCGCTGTCGTCACCGAGCCGGGGGTCGATGCGGAAGTGGTCCACGGTGTCGTAGCCGTGCGTCGAGGCCGCGAACACCGGACCGAGCAGCAGGCCGTTCAGACCGAGGTCGACGACGTGGTCGAGCCACCCGGTCAGGCGGTCGAGGCGGTGTTCGAGCGGACGCTCCCCCACCGGTGACGCGGGGCGGACCTCGGCGCCGACGAAGCCGAGCGGGTAGACGTGCCACCACATCACGTGCTCCACCCAGGCCGGTTCGGACGGTCGGGCGGGCGCGGTGTCGGGGTTCACTGCTCCGATGCTGCCAGCCGCACCTGGGCTGCGCGCGTGGGACCTGGGTACGGAGGTGCACGGCAGGACGAGGATGGGGCCATGGGACGGGCGATCAGGACGGAAGCCGATGCCTCGGCATCGGGGGCGGCACACGCCGAACGGACGTGTGCCTCGTGCGGTCGTCGGATGCCGTCCTCCGCGGCGCCGGAGACGAAGTGGTGCTCGGGAGCCTGCCGTCGGCACGGTCTCGACGACACCGATCGTGCCCTCGAGCAGCGCATCGACGAACTGCTCGCGGCACGGGCACGGACCTCGAGCATCTGCCCGTCCGAGGTCGCACGCTCGCTCGACCCGGACGACTGGCGGCCGCTGATGGAGCCGGCTCGGCGGGCGGCACGACGGATGGTCGCCCGGGGCGAGGTCGAGATCACCCAGGGCGGTTCCGTCGTCGACCCGTCCACCGCGAAGGGCCCGATCCGCATCCGCCGTCCGCGTTGAGGGAACACGTGTCGCCCAACGTGGGTTGCATCGAGGGATGACTGCAACCGGATCGACCGAACCGACCCCTGCCCGCCGCGAAGCCCTGGTCGTCGGAGCCAGTGGCATCACCGGTTCCGCCCTGGTGCGCCACCTGCTCGATCTGGGCTGGGACCTGACGGCGCTCTCCCGCCGACCGCTCGCTGAACAGGGTGTCAGGACCGTCGCAGCCGACCTGCGCGACCCCGAGAGCCTGGCGGCCGCACTCGCCGACGAACACCCGACCCACGTCTTCTTCACCGCCTGGCAGCGGCAGGACACCGAGGCGGAGAACATCCGCGTGAACGGCGGCATGGTCCGCGACCTGCTCGTGGCACTGTCGCACGCTCCGCTCGAGCACGTCGCCCTGGTCACCGGCCTGAAGCACTACCTCGGCCCGTTCGAGGCGTACGCCGCCGGCGAGATGCCCGACACCCCCTTCCACGAAGAGGAACCGCGCCTCGACACCCCGAACTTCTACTACGCGCAAGAGGACGAGCTCTTCGCAGCCGCCGAACGCCAGGGGTTCACCTGGTCCGTGCACCGCTCGCACACGGTGATCGGGCACGCGGTCGGCAACGCCATGAACATGGGCCTCACACTCGCCGTGCAGGCCACGCTGGCGAAGGAACTCGACCTGGACTTCGTGTTCCCGGGAAGCGAGGCCCAGTGGAACGGCCTGACCGACATGACCGACGCCGGCATCCTCGCCGAGCACATGGTGTGGGCATCGACGTCACCCGAGGGTGCAGACGAGCCGTTCAACATCGTCAACGGTGACGTCTTCCGGTGGCGCTGGATGTGGCCGCGCCTGGCCGCGCACCTCGGTGTCGACCCCGCGCGCGTCGTGGGCTACCAGGACGCTCCGCGACCGCTCGAGGAGCAGATGGCGCCGTACGAGTCCGAGTGGGCCGGCATCGCCGAGCGCCACGGTCTCGCCGAGGCCGACATCACCCGGCTCGCCTCGTGGTGGCACACCGACGCCGACCTCGGTCGTGCGATGGAGGTCGTCACCGACATGGGCAAGAGCCGTGAGGCCGGGTTCACGGCGTTCCGGCGGACCGAGCAGGCCTTCGCGGACCTGTTCGCCCGGTACCGGACCGACCGCCTCATCCCCTGATCGGTCGGGGCTGGTCAGAAGGCGTACCGGATCCGGCAGGACGGCAGGTGCTCGGCCACGAGTTCGCGGAAGCGCTCGACGAGCTGCCCCTTCATGCCGGACCGGTAGCGCACGTTCACGGCCCCGTTCTGGGACACCTTCTGCTCCTGCAGGTCCGGACGCCACAGCAGGTCCTCGGCCTTGGGGTGCCATCCGAGGTTGACCTCGTGCAGGGGTTGGTTGTGCGTCAGGAAGATCACCTCGGCCGCGAGCTGCGCCTTGGCGGGCGGGGACAGCACGTCGTCGACCTGCCGGAGCAGCTCGGCCCAGTCCGACTCCCACGTCGGCGTGAGGATGACCGGCGAGAAGTTCAGGTGGACCTCGTACCCGGCGTCGACGAAGTCGTTCACCGCGGCGATCCGCTCGGCGATCGGGCTGGTGCGGATGTCGGTGACCTTCGCGGTCTCGTGCGGCATCAGCGAGAAACGGATCCGGGTCCGGCCCATCGGGTCCCAGTCGAGCAGGTCGCGGTTGACGTACTTCGTGGCGAACGAGGCCTTGGCCGTCGGCGTCATCCGGAACAAGTCGCAGAGGTCGCGGACGTTGTCGCTGATCATCGCGTCGACCGAGCAGTCGCTGTTCTCGCCGATGTCGTAGACCCAGGACTCCGGGTCGCACTGGTTCGGTTCGGTCTTCGGCCCCTGCTTGGCGATGTTCCGAGCCACGTGCTTGGTGATCTGGTCGATGTTCGCGAACACCGTGACCGGGTTGCTGTAGCCCTTGCGCCGCGGCACGTAGCAGTAGGCACACGCCATCGCGCAGCCGTTCGCGGTGGACGGTGCGATGAAGTCGGCGGAGCGACCGTTCGGCCGGGTCACCAGCGACTTCTTCACGCCGAGCACGAGCGCCTCGGTCTTGATCCGCACCCAGCGCTGGACGTTCCGTTCGTCACCGTGCACCTCGGGGATGTTCCAGTGCGACTCGACCGGGACGATCTCGGCATCCGGCCAGCGCCCGACGATCTCCTGCCCGCGCTGCAGTTCGAGCGCGGCCGGCTCGGCGTAGATGCGTCGGACGTCGAGCATCGGGCGGACGCGTTCGTGGCTCATCGGCTCCTGTCTACCCGGCACCACCGACGGTGCAGACTCGGACCATGACCGCCGAACCCGACGACCACTTCTTCGTCGTGGACGGCCGACGCTGGCACCGCACCGATCCGGCCCTGCCCGAGGAACTCGCCGCCGCACTCCGCTCCCACCTGGGGCGCGGGCGCAACGCC
This sequence comes from Curtobacterium flaccumfaciens, assembly GCF_018598405.1. Taxonomy (NCBI): domain Bacteria; kingdom Bacillati; phylum Actinomycetota; class Actinomycetes; order Micrococcales; family Microbacteriaceae; genus Curtobacterium; species Curtobacterium flaccumfaciens. The sequence goes on from NZ_JAHEWS010000006.1 coordinate 104,224, forward strand.
GTGAAGACCGCGAAGCGCGGGGGCGACGACGAGGCCCTGGCGGCGGCACGGCACCGGAACGGCCTGGCGAAGCACGGACTGGGCGAACGCGGCCCCGAGTGGTGGACGCGCCCCGAGGCCGACCGGATCGCCGACGCCGAGCAGGCCCTCGCCGACCTGGACGCCCTGCCGTGACCACGATCCGTCCACCTCGCCTGGACCGCATTCTGACCGCCGTCGTCTTCGGCCCGGTGATCATCGGGACCGGAGTCACACTCGCGAGCGTGGCCTTCGTGCCCGGAGCATCGGCAAGGGTGTTCGTCTTCATCCTCGGTGCCGCCTTCATCGCCGGTGGGATCTGGGCGACGGCCAGGACCCGGTACGTCGCCGTGCACCTGTCCGACGACAGCCTCCGGTACTCGGGCTTCTTCGTGTCGTGGACGGCACCACGTGCGGAGATCACGACGGTGCTCGACGACGCGTTCGTCGAGTGGCGCGACGATCACGGGGCCGAACACCGACGGCAGATCTGGCTGCTGACCCGAGCGCGGGAGGACGACGGCACGAAGTTCGCTCCGCTCTGGCGGTGGCGACGCGAGGCACTCCTCGAAGTTCGAGCGTGGGCGGCGGCTCGCGAGGTCCGAAACGTCCCATGACGCCCGCGATGGGAAGCAGAACCGGGCGTACCTGGTCGAAACTTCCGACCAGGTACGCCCGATTCGACCAGGTACGCCCGATTCGACCAGGCCGCGCGCCCGCGACTAGGCCTCGGTGTGACCCAGGTCCGGCTCGACGAGCAGGCATGCCGTGCGTGACGCGGCGGCGTGCAGTTCGAGGACCACGAGCTCGTTCCGGCCGCGGCGGAGCACCGGACCCGGGATCGCCAGGGTCTGCTGCGGGCCTCGCGACCAGTACCGACCGAGGCAGAACCCGTTGACCCAGGCGACACCCTTCCGGAATCCGTCGAGCGACAGGTACCGGTCGTCGACGGTGTCGAGCTCGAACGAACCAGCGGCGAACGTCGGCCCGGCGAGCACGTTGCCACCGGTCGGAGCGACCTCGGACAGCGCCGACAGCGCGGCCGGGGCGATCGGGTCGAGTGCGAGCGGCGACACGGTCCACCGGGCCACCGGCACCCCGTCGATCGAGACACCCCCGATCAGGCCCTTCGGCTCCCCGATGCGGACGCCGTAGTCCACGCGGCCCTGGTCCTCGACGAGGAGCTCGAGCGTGCCGGTCACCGGCGGCAGGGTGACGGCACGGTCGTGGTGTTCGCGCTCCAGGACCCCGACGACGACACCGTCGACCGACACGATCGCGCGGTCGCGCACCTCGGTACCGACGGTCAGCACCCCTCCGGCGGGCAGGTCGACCTCGGCGCGGTAGGCGACGAAGCCGCTCGCGGCCCCGAGGGCGTCGAAGGTCGGCGGCTCGTCGTGCGCGGACCACGTCGTGAGCGTGGGCAGCAGGGAGCGGAGCGACGCGACCCGGTCCAGGCGGACGGCGAGGTCCGTGGCGGGGGTGATCCGGGCCTCCAGACCGACTCCGTCCGACGCGCCGGACGTGAGCCGACCCGACCCACCCGGCTCCATCGTTGCGGGCAGCGGCGGGACGGGCGCGTAGCGCGCGATCACCGCGCGGAAGGCGTGGAACTTCTCCGTCGGCCGACCGGCCTCGTCGAGCGGGGCGTCGTAGTCGTACGACGTCGCGATCGGGCGGTAGACGCCCTTGTCGTTCGCGCCGTTGGTGAAGCCGAAGTTCGTCCCGCCGTGGAACATGTAGATGTTGACCGAGCCGCCGGCGGCGAGCAGGACGTCGAGGTCCTCGGCGCTGGCGGACGCCGGCGTGGTGTGGTGGTGCTCGCCCCAGCTGTCGAACCAGCCGTCCCAGAACTCCGAGCACATCAGGGGCCCGGTCGGCTGGGCCTGCCGCAGGCGCTCGAGCCGGGCGGCGGAGCGTGAGCCGAACGATCCGGTCTTGTGCAGCGACGGCAGCGAGCCGTCCTCGAGCATCGTGCCCATCGGCTGGTCGACGCTCGTGAAGGGGACGGTGAGCCCGATGTCGCGGTGCATCTGCTCGAGTGCGCGCAGGTACTCGGGGTCGGAGCCGTAGGCGCCGTACTCGTTCTCGACCTGCACCAGGACGACGGGCCCGCCCTGGTCGATCTGTCGCGGGACCAGCACGGGGGCCAGCTGCTGTAGGTACGTCTGGACCGCTGCGAGGAACCCGGGCTCGTTGCGTCGGACGCCCACGGAGCCGTCGGCGAAGAGCCAGTACGGCAGACCGCCGTTCGTCCACTCGGCACAGATGTAGGGGCCCGGGCGGACGATGGCGTGCATGCCCTCGTCGGCGATCAGGTCGAGGAAGCGGCCGAGGTCCAGGCCACCCGACAGGTCGAACACCCCGGGCGACGGCGCGTGCGCGTTCCAGGCGACGTAGGTCTCGATGGTGTTGAGGCCCATCAGCTTCGCCTTGCGGATCCGGTCGGCCCACAGGTCGGGGTGCACGCGGAAGTAGTGGATCGCGCCGGACAGGACCCGGTGCGGCTCGCCGTCGAGCAGGAAGTCGGTGTCGCCGATGGCGAAGCGCATGGTGTCATTCTTTCGTTGCTGGCCAGGCCGGGCGTGGAGCCGGGCCAGGCGTGGAGCCGGGCCGGGCGTGGAGCCGGGCCGGGCGTGGAGCCGGGCCGGGCGTGGAGCGGGGCCGTGCGGACGTGTCCGCACGGCCCCGCGGGGATGCCGTGGACTACTTCGACGAGACCGTGAAGCCCTGGTCCTCGCCGTACTTGACGAGGGCCTTCTGCCACGCCTCGAGACCGGCGTCGAGCGAGGTGCCGTTCTCGTACGCCTGACCGACGGTGTCGGCGTAGACGCTGTTCGCGTACACCTGGTACGGCAGGTAGGTGAAGTCGTTGTCCGAGGACTTCGACGCGTCGACGAGCACCTTGTTGATCTGCTGGCCGCCGAAGTACTCCGGCTTCTCGTCGAGGAAGGCCGCCGAGTCGAGGTCAGCGGTGGTCGACGGGAAGCCGCCGGACTCCATGAAGACCTTCGTCGACTCCTTCGAGGAGTTCAGCCACTTGAGGAAGCCCGCGGCGAGTGCCGGGTTCTTCGACTGCTTCATGACGACCTGGGCGCTGCCGCCGTTGTTCGCGGTCTGGGCGGCGCCACCGTCGTAGGTCGGCATGGGGGCGACGCGCCAGTCACCGGAGGCCTGGGCGACGCCGGACTCCAGGTTGCCGGGCATCCAGGCGCCGGTGATCATCGTGGCGATCTCGCCGTTGCCGAGCTGCTTGTACCAGTCGTCGGTCCAGCCGACCGTCTTCGACAGCAGGCCCTGCTCGACGAGCTCGTTCCAGGTGCTCGTCCACTTCTTGGTGCCCTCGTCCTGCAGGTTGATGGTCACCTTGTCACCGTCGGTGGTGAAGGGGGTGCCACCGGCCTGGGCGATCATGCTCGTGGTGAAGCCGGCGTCGCCGGAGTCCGCCGCGATGTACGCCTTCGGGTCCGCCTCGTGCAGCTTCTTGGCCGCGGTGACGTACTCGTCCCACGTCTTCGGCACGGTGATGCCGTGCTCGTCGAAGACCTTCTTGTTGTAGAACAGCGCCATGGGGCCGGAGTCCTGCGGCAGGCCGTAGACCTTGCCGTCGATCGACACCGAGCTCCAGGTGCTCTTCGCGAAGTCCTTCTCGAGCGAGTCGAAGCCGTAGCTCGACAGGTCGAGCAGCGACTCGGACAGGGCGAACTGCGGCAGGGCGTAGTACTCGACCTGGGCGACGTCGGGGGCGCCCGAGCCGGCCTTGATCGTGTTCTGCAGCTTCGTGTACTGGTCGGCACCGGTGCCGGCGTTGACGAGCTTGACCTTCACCTTGGGGTACTGCTTCTCGAACGCGGCGACCTGGGCCTTCGCCGACGGGGTCCACGACCAGTAGGTCAGGGTGCCACCGTCCTGCAGGGCCTTGTCGATGTCGTCGGCCGATCCGCCGGAGCCGGAGCCGCCGGAGGCGCACGCGGCGAGGGCGATCGCGGCGGTGACGCCGATGGCGAGGGCGCTGAGCCCGCGCCGGAGACGCTTGTTCATGGGAGTGCCTTTCACTTCTTCGTGGAGGGGGTGGTGCTGCTGTGTGCCGGACCGGTCGGCGCGTGGCGGGGTCGCCGTGCGCCTGGTGTCCGAGGGGTCAGGCCTTGACCGACCCGGCCGCGAGGCCGGACTGCCAGAAGCGCTGGAGGAAGAGGAACGCGACCACGATCGGGATGATCGTGAGGAGCGATCCCGTGACGACGAGGTTGTAGATCGGCTGCGCGCCGGACCCGGTGGCCTGCGCGTTCCACTGGTTCAGGCCGACCGTCAGCGGGTACCACTTCGGGTCACTCAGCATGATGAGCGGCAAGAAGTAGTTGTTCCAGGTGGCGACGACCGCGAACAGCAGGACGGTGACGACACCGGGCGCGAGCAGGCGGAGCGCGATCGTGAAGAAGATCCGGAACTCACCGGCGCCGTCCATGCGGGCGGCCTCGAGCAGTTCGGCGGGGATGGCGTCGACCGCGTAGGTCCAGATCAGGTACATGCCGAACGGGCTGATCAGCGAGGGCAGGATGATCGCCCACGGGGTGTTGGTCAGGCCGACCTGCGAGAAGAGCAGGAACGTCGGGACCGCCAGGGCCGTGCCGGGGACCGCGATGGCTCCGAGGACGACGGCGAACACCGCGCGCCGACCGGGGAACTGGAACTTCGCCATGCCGTAGCCCGCGACGGTGGCGAGCAGGGTCGCCCCGCCGGCACCGACGACCACGTAGAGCAGCGTGTTGCCGAACCACTGCAGGAAGATGCCGTCGTTGTACGTCACCGTGTCGACGATGTTCTGCCAGAGGTTGAAGTCCCCACCGAACCACAGACCGAAGGTGGAGAGCAGCGACGCCTGCGTCTTCGTGCTGTTGACGAGCAGGTAGAACAGCGGCGCGAACGAGTACACGACGAAGACGACCATGACCGCTGTGAGCAGGCCGGAACGCTTCGGCTTGCGTCCGCCTTCCGCGGTGCGGAGCTGCCGGGAGGCGCGGATCGAGCGGGTGCGCGGTGCACGTTGCGTCGTGGTCGCCTCGGTGACCGTGGCGGCCGCGGGCCCGGTGGGGTGCTGGATGGTGCTCATCGGTTCTCCTCGCGGGTGCCGCGGACCTGGACGACGTAGGCGATCACCGCGGTGATCACGCCCATCACGATCGCGACGGTGGCGGAGTAGTTGAACTGCTGGCCGCTGAAGGACAGCGAGTAGGCGTACATGTTCGGGGTGAAGGCGCTGCCGATGACGTTCGGGGCGAGCGTCTTGAGCAGGTTCGGCTCGTTGAAGAGCTGGAAGCTACCGATGATCGAGAAGATCGTGGCGATGACCATCGGGCCGCGGAGCGCCGGGAGCTTGATCGAGAACACCGTGCGCATCGGGCCGGCACCGTCGAGCTCGGCCGCCTCGTACAGCTCACCGGGGACGGTGCGGAGTGCGGCGTAGAAGATCAGCATGTTGTAGCCGAGGAACTCCCACGTGACCACGTTGCCGATCGACGTCAGGACCCAGCTCGGGCTGAACGGCTGCAGCAGGTCGATGCCGAGGGCGTCGTTCGCGGCGCCCGTCAGACCGAACTGGTTGCCGTAGATGAAGCCCCAGATCAGGGCGGCGACGACACCGGGGACGGCGTAGGGCAGGAACACCGCGATGCGGAAGAAGCTCGTCCCCCACAGTCGGGCGCTGTCGAGTGCCAGGGCGGCGACGAGCGCGAGACCGAGCATGATCGGCACCTGGACGACCAGGAAGATCGCGACCCGACCGAAGCCGGACCAGAACTTGGCGTCCTGGAAGAGCTGCACGTAGTTGGCGAACCAGACGAACTGGTTGCCGCCGATGAGCTGGTCGCGGAACAGGCTGAGCCAGAGCGCGTAGCCGATCGGCACGATGAGCATGAGGACCAGGACGACGACGAACGGGCCGACGAACAGCCAGCCGGTGAACCGACCCCGCGGCTTGGGGCGCCGGCCGGCGGGGCGCTCGGCGGTGGGGCGCGGTGCTGCCTCACCGGGGCGCGCTGCGAGCGTGCTCATGTGACTCCTTCGTCTGCTGCGTTCGGGCGGTCGATGTCGGCAGCTCGGCCCGGGCCGGATCAGGGCGTCCGGGCGGTCACCGATGTTGACGTCAACATCGAACGACGCGACGATAGCATGGCAACGTCAACATGCGCTAGCGTCCGGGGAGGCCGACCGCACGGCCCCTCGATCCGGAAGGAGCGCCAGCGTGACGATGGAGTCCCCCGCCGGCACCCGCCGCGCCCCCTCGATGGCCGCCGTCGCCGACGCGGCCGGGGTGTCGATGCAGACGGTCTCGCGCGTGGCCCGGGGCTTCGACAACGTCAGCCCGGAGACCCGCGACCGCGTCCAGCGCGCGATGGACTCCCTCGGCTACCGCCCGAACCGGGCGGCCCGGGCTCTGCGCTCCGGCCGCTTCCGCACCATCGGCGTGATCATGTTCACGCTCGCGTCCTTCGGCAACATGCGCACGCTCGAGGCGATCGCCGACGCCGCCGGGGTCGCCGACTTCACGATCACCCTGCTGCCGATGGCCTCCCGCACCGAGGCGGGCGTCCGCTCCGCGTTCTCACGCCTGCACGAACAGGCCGTCGACGGCGTCGTGATCATCATCGAGTCGCACATCATCGACACCGCCGAGGTCGTCCTGCCCGACGGCGTGCCCATGGTGATCGTGGACTCCACCGGCAGCACCGACCACCCCGCGATCGACACCGACCAGGCCGACGGCGCCCGGCAGGCCACGCAGCACCTGCTCGACCTGGGGCACGAGACGGTCTGGCACGTGGCCGGTCCGGAGTCGTCGTACTCGGCGGCCCGTCGACTCGCCGCGTGGCAGGACACCCTGTCGCGTGCCGGCCGCCCCGTCCCGCCGGTGTTCCGCGGCGGCTGGACCACCGAGCACGGGTACGAGGCCGGGCTCGAGATCGCCGCACGCCCGGAGATCACCGCGGTGTTCGCCGCCAACGACCAGACCGCGCTCGGGGTCCTGCGCGCCGCACACGAGTCCGGTCGCCCGGTACCGTCGTCGCTCAGCGTGGTGGGGTTCGACGATTCCCCCGAGTCCGACTCGTTCTGGCCGCCGCTGACCACCGTCCACCAGTCCTTCGACGAGGTCGGCCGCCGAGCGGTCGCGAACCTGCTCGCCCAGATCGACGGTGAGCCGGTCAGTGTCGCGGCCGACCTGGTGCCGGTGCGGCTCGTCGAGCGCGCGAGCACGGCGGCGCCGCCCGCGCGCTGACCGCGCCGCGGCGCGCGGCGCGCGTTTCGCGCTCACCGACACCTCACGCGTGCACGACCCCGTGAACTGTCGCCCAGCCCGTGAACTCGCGCACGCCCCGGACGGGAGGCGCGGTGCCGGGCCGCCACGGGCCTCCCGGCCGCCGCGCGGGCCGCGTCACGGGCCCAGCGACAGTCCACGCGCCCGTCACCCCGTGAGGTGTCGGCCACCCCGTGCACTCGCGCCCGTCCCGCCCGCCGCAACGAGCAGGGGACGTCGGGCGCGAGCGCCCGACGTCCCCTGTGCTCACTCGACGCCCGCCGTGGCGTGCGCCGAGGCGTCTTCTAGCCGATCGAGACGGCGGTCCAGGAGACCGGCGGGAGCTCGATCGTGACGGTGTCGCCCTCGCGACGGACCGACTCGTTCGTGCGGAGCCCCACCCGCGAGGTGTTCGCCAGGTCGTTCACGGCGTGCAGGTCGTCGTCCCAGACGCCCTCGGCGTGGACATCGCCCGACGCACCGATGCCGGCGAGGTCGATCGTCACCGTCGTCGGCTCGGACGGGTGGCGGTTCACCAGGAACACCGCGGCCTTGCCGTCCTCGGACACGGTGGCGGCGGAGTCCACGACCGGGACCTCACCGTACTTGCCACCGTCGACCGTGTCACCGGAGGCCTTGACCTGCAGCGACGTGCCCTGCGCCAGGCGCGAGGTGACCGAGAACGGGAAGAACGTCGTCTGGCGCCAGGCCGGGCCGCCGGGCTCGGTCATGATCGGGCCGATCACGTTGACGAGCTGGGCGAGCGAGGCCGAGGCGACGCGGTCGGCGTGCCGGAGCAGCGAGATGAGCAGGCCACCCACGACGACGGCGTCGGCGACGGTGTAGACGTCCTCGAGCAGACGCGGGGCGACGGGCCACTCGTCGAGCGTGAAGGTCTTGGCCTTCGCCTCCCACTTCTTGATCGACCAGACGTTCCACTCGTCGAACGAGATGTCGATGCGCTTGTCGGACTTCTTCTGCGCCTGGACGTGGTCGGCGGCCGTGGTGACCGTCTTGATGAAGTGGTCCATGTTGGCGCCCGAGGCGAGGAACGACGGCAGGTCGTCGTCCTCCTCGTAGTAGGCGTGCGCGGAGATGTAGTCGACGTCGTCGTAGGTGTGCTCGAGGACGGTGCGCTCCCACTCGCCGAACGTCGGCATCGACGCCCCCGAGGAACCGCAGGCGACGAGCTCGAGGTCGGGCTGGATCTGCCGCATGGCCTTGGCGGTCATGGCTGCGAGCTTGCCGTAGTCGTCGGCGTTCTTGTGGCCGAGCTGCCACGGGCCGTCCATCTCGTTGCCGAGGCACCACATCTTGATGGCGAAGGGTTCCTGGCGACCGTTCGAACGACGGTATTCGGACAGTGCGGTCCCGGCGTCGATGTTCGCGTACTCGAGGAGTTCGATCGCCTCCTGCGTGCCGCGGGTGCCGAGGTTCACGGCGAGCATGAGCTCCGAGCCGACCTGGTCGAGCCAGTGCTGGAACTCGTGCAGGCCGACCTCGTTCGTTTCCGTCGAGTGCCAGGCCAGGTCGAGGCGGCGGGGGCGCTGCTCGACGGGGCCGACGCCGTCCTCCCACTTGTAACCGGAGACGAAGTTGCCACCGGGGTAGCGGATGGCGGAGACGCCGAGTTCCTTGACGAGTTCGACGACGTCCTTGCGGAAGCCGTGCTCGTCGGCGGTCTCGTGGGTGGGCTCGTGGATGCCGTCGTAGACGTGGCGGCCGAGGTGCTCGACGAACCCGCCGAACAGGCGACGTCGCACCGGCCCCACGGTGAACGCGGCGTCGAGGACGAGGTGTGTGCGGGGCATGGATCTCCTTCGATCGTGGCAGTGCGGTTCGTGCGGGGAGCGGGTGGGGCCACGGACGGGAACCGAAGCGGGCCGTCACGAAAGTGAGCGCTCACCTGACAGAAACGCTACCGGGTTCCACGCCGTCGCGAAAGGGGTGGCGGATGCCGGGAGCGAGCGCTAATGTGAGCGCTCACGGAGCACCGGAAGGTCGTTCCGTGTCCGGAGCAGCAGTGCTCCGGGTCCGGAGCAGCGATGCTCCGGCGGGAGCACCGACCCTGTTCCCGAGCCCGGCCCATCCCGATGGAGTGATGCCATGCCGATCCCACCCGCAACACCCGCGTCGCGCCTCTCGCGCCGGGGCTTCCTCGCCGCCGGGGCAGCGGCCGCGACGGTCCTGCCGCTCGCCGCCTGCTCGAGCCCCCTCGCCGCCGGCCTCGCCGGCAGCGCACTCAACCCCGAGACCCTCGTCTTCTGGAACCTGTTCGGCGGCGGCGACGGCGTCCGCATGCAGGCCATGGAGGACGGCTACGCGAAGCAGCACGGCGGCTCGAGCGCGCTGCAGGGCACCACGTTCGCGTGGGGCAACCCGTACTACTCGAAGCTGACACTGGCGACCGTCGGGAACAAGCCGCCGGACGTCGCGGTCGCGCACCTGACCCGCGCGAAGCCACTCTGGGACGGTGACCTGCTCGACCCGATCACGTCCGACGACCTGGCGAGCGTCGGCCTGAGCGCCGCCGACTTCAACCAGAAGGCCTGGGCGGCGCAGAAGACCGACGGCAACAACATCGCGGTCCCGCTCGACACCCACCCCTTCGTCCTCTTCTACAACGTCGACGTCTGCAAGAAGGCCGGCCTGATCGACGGCGACGGCAACCTCGTCGACCTCAACGGCATGGACAACTTCGAGAAGGCCCTCGCCGCGGTCGCCAAGGTCACCGGCGGCACGGCGCTCAACGTCGCGAACGTGGTGCCGGAGACGGCCACCCCGTGGCGCTTCTTCTGGACCATGTACAACCAGCTGAAGGACGCCACCCCGTTCATCAGCGACGGCGGATCGAAGCTCACCGTCAACGAGGACGCCTACAACGAGGTCACGAGCCGCACCCAGAAGTGGGTGAAGGAGGGCTGGCTGAACAAGGCCCTCGACTACGCCACCGCGCAGTCGCTCATGTTCGACGGCAAGGCCGGCTTCTTCATGCAGGGCGAGTGGGAGATCAGCACCGCGCAGTCGATCAAGGGCCTGAACTTCGGCATGGCGCCGATCCCCCAGCTCTACGACAAGCCGGCGACCCAGGCGGACTCGCACACGTTCGTCCTGCCGAAGAAGGCCCGCACGCCGGAGCAGCGCAAGCAGCACATGCTCTTCATCAAGCAGATGCTCGAGCAGAGCCTGACGTGGGCCGAGGGCGGGCACGTGCCGGCCTACATCCCGACGTTCGACAGCGCGGCGTACAAGAAGCTCACGCCGCAGTCGAACTACGCGGCCGCAGCCGAGACCGCCGTGTTCGACGACGCCGCCTGGTACGGCGGGTCGGGTTCGACGTTCGAGGGCACGGTGGGCGCCCAGCTCGCCCTCGTGCAGCAGGGCAGCTCGTCCCCCGCGCAGGCACTGCGCGCCATCAAGTCGCAGCTCGCGACGTACCTCAACACCCCGAGCCCCCTGTGACCCGGCACGCAACCGCCCGGCCGGACCACGCCGGGCAGACGACCCCCGCGATCGCCGTGAACACCGCGCGAAAGGCACGATGACGTGACCACAGCACCTGTCCTCGACCGGCCGACCGACGCGGCCACCGCGCCGCGTCTCCGCCGGAACCGCTCCTACGGCTCCAGCGTGAACCGCGGCCAGGGCCGCAGCGGCTGGCTGTTCCTCGCCCCGTTCGGCCTGTTCTACGTGGCCTTCCTGCTCGGCCCGACGGTCTGGATGATCGTCACGAGCTTCTTCAACACCTCGACCGTCCGCACCGGGCTCGGCAGCTTCGCCGGGTTCGCGAACTACGCCGAGATGCTCGGGCGCAGCGACTTCTGGTCGTCGCTCTGGCACACGCTGCAGTTCACGCTGTACACGACCCCGCCCCTCGTCATCCTGGCGTTCGTGTTCGCCGTGCTGACGAACCGGATGAACCGCGGGCAGTGGTTCTTCCGCCTGGCGTTCTTCCTGCCGTTCATCCTGCCGTCGGCGACGATCTCGCTGATCTGGGTGTTCATCTTCACGCCGAGCACCGGTCTGTGGGCGAGCCTGCAGTCGGCGATCGGCATGACGCCCGGCTCCGGCATGCTGTCGAGCCCGAACACGGCCATGATCGGTGTCGCGATCGCCACCGTGTGGTGGACCCTCGGCTTCAACTTCGTGCTCTACCTGGCCGGTCTGCAGGAGATCCCGCGCGAGCTGTACGAAGCAGCCGCCGTCGACGGCGCGTCGAACTGGCAGCAGATCAAGTCGATCACGCTCCCCCTGCTCGGCCGCACGACGACCCTGGTCGTCCTGCTGCAGATCATCGCGAGCCTGAAGATCTTCGACCAGGTCTACCTGATGACGAACGGCGGGCCGGGCATCTCGACCCAGGTCTCGCTGCAGCTCATCACCGGCGTCGGCTTCACCGACAACCGACTCGGTGCCGCTTCGGCCGCGTCGGTCCTCCTGTTCATCGTGATCGTGGCGATCGCGGTCATCCGGCAGCTCGTCGAGCGCGCTGCCGCCAAGCGAGAGATCGGTGCCTGACATGACCGCCACCGAGAGCATCACCACCGGCCGCAAGCTCCGCACCGGCGTCTCCTCCGCCGCTCCCACGAGCGCCGCGAAGATCGGCGTCAGCGGCCGCGGCTTCACGATCGCGTCGGGCATCGTCCTGACGATCTTCGCGATCATCTGGCTCATCCCCAGCGTGTTCGCCCTGAAGACGTCGCTGTCCGACAACGGCGTCGCCGCCCTCGGCGCGAACGCGATCCTGTCGAACTGGAACCCGACGCTGCACTCGTACTCGTCGCTGTTCCAGGCCGGGGACATCTGGAACTGGTACCTCGCCAGCGCCATCACGAGCGTCGTCACCGCGGTGCTCACCGTGCTGTTCGCGTCGATGGCGGCGTTCGCGCTGTCGCGGCTCGTGTTCCGCGGCCGGAACATCGCGTTCCTGCTCATCATCCTCGGGATCATGATCCCGACGCAGGTGCTGATCATCCCGATCTTCCAGGAGCTCAACGCCGTCGGCCTGCTCAACACCTACTGGTCGGTGATCTTCCCGCAGGTGCCCGCCGTGATCGCGGTGTTCATCTTCAAGCAGTTCTTCGACGGGATCCCGAAGGAGCTGGAAGAGGCGGCGCGCATCGACGGCGCCGGCATCTGGAAGGTCTACTGGTCGGTCATCCTGCCGCTGTCGCGCCCGGTGATCGCGGCGGTGACGATCCTGACCTTCGTCGGGGTGTGGAACAACCTGCTTCTGCCGCTGTTCGTGCTGTCCAACCCGGACCTCATGACGATCCCGGTCGGGCTCGCCACGGTCCAGGGCAGCTTCGGTCAGCGTTACGCCGACATCCAGGCGGGTGCGATCCTCGCGGCGCTGCCGCTGATCATCCTCTACCTGATCTTCCAGCGGCAGATCGTGGAGGGCGTGACGGGCTCGGGCCTCAAGGGCTGACGCGACCCCAGGACGGACGGGAGGCCCGGTGCCAGCTGGCACCGGGCCTCCCGTCCGTCTGTTGGTCGCGTCGCCGTGCGCGGCGCGGCTGGTCTGGTCGGGCGGAACCGGGCGTACCTGGTGGAACCGGGCGTACTTGGCCAGAAGTTTCGCGGCAGTACGCCCGAAAACACCATGCATCGCGAACGCCATGGGAAGGAACGGGCGTACCTGACGGAACCGGGCGTACCGAGCGGGAACGGGCGTACCTAGCCAGAAGTTTCGAGGCAGTACGCCCGAAAACACCATGCATCGCGAACGCCATGGGAAGGAACGGGCGTACCTGGCGGAACCGGGCGTACCGATCGGGAACGGGCGTACCTAGCCAGAAGTTTTGCGGCAGTACGCCCGGGAACACCAGGCATCGCACACGCCATGGGAAGGAACGGGCGCGGGTCAGGCGGGGACGGAGACCTTCGCCTCGTGCTTCCAGAAGCCGGAGAACGTGATGCGCGACTTCGGCAGGCCCGCGCGGTGCAGGTGCCGGCGCCCCTCGGTGGCGAGCCTCGACTCACCGACCACGAACGCGTAGCCCCTGTCGTCGACCGGGACGTGCCGCTGCAACTCGGCGAGCGCGCCGCTGCCGGGGACCGCGCCGGGCTGCCGCACGATCCACGTCACCTGCACGCCGTTCGGGGCGTCGAGGTCGCGGATGTCGGCGGCCGACGGGACCTCCTGGATGATGCGGCCGACGGTGTCGCGCGGCAACGAGGCGGCGATGCCGACGATGCCCGGCAGCCCGGTCTCCTCGGCGGCGATGATGACCTCGCTGGTGCCGGCGGGCACGTCGAAGATGCAGCCCTGGTCGAGCATCGCGAGCTCGTCGCCGGGGCGTGCTGCACAGGCCCAGATCGCGGCACGGCCCTCGAGATGCCCCCGGTGGTCCAGGTGCACGACGAAGTCGATGTCGAGCTCAGCGGTGCCGTCGGCGAGCAGGCGGTAGGCGGCGACGGTGTAGTTCGCGCAGTGCGGGCGGATGTCCTCGGGGATGCCGAGGAAGGTCGGCCACCACTTCTTGCCGTCCAGGTCGGGCATGCGGAAGGCGTCCTGGTCGGGGCGCTGGACGAACAGGCGGAACCAGTGGTCGAACCCGAGGTACCCGAACTCGTGCAGGTCGTCGCCGGTGACGGTGACGCGCTGCATCGAAGGGGTCACCCGCTCGGTCCGCAGGACACGGGCGCGGAAGAGCCTGGGGTTCGTCGGCAGGAGCCGCGGGGTCTTCGCCATGAGGCAAGGCTAACCTAAGATGGCTTCCGTGCCAGCCCCCTCTTCCACTCTGGCTTCCGGTCCGGAGGCCCTCGACACCGACGCGTCCCGCGCCCTCGGCGTCCACCGGACCGCCGTGCGCCGACGGGCCGCCGTGATCGTCGGACTCGTCGTCGCCCTGGTGCTCGTCGCCGTCGCGAGCATGCTGCTCGGCAGCAACCGCATCGGTGTCGACGAGGTCTGGGCCGGCCTCACGCGCACCGGGTCGAGCACCGACGAGGCGATCGTGTGGGGCTCCCGGATCCCGCGCACGCTCATCGGTGCCGCGGTCGGAGCGGCCCTCGGCATCGCCGGACTGCTCATGCAGGGGCACACCCGCAACCCGCTCGCCGACCCGGGCCTGTTCGGCGTCTCGTCCGGGGCGGGGCTCGCCGTGGTGCTCGGCGTCTACGTGTTCGGGGTGACGAGCACGAGCGCCACCGTCTGGTTCGCCCTGGTCGGAGCCCTGGTCGCCAGCGTCGTCGTCTTCTCGGTCACGATCGCCGGCAGCGGCACCGCCAGCCCGGTGCCCCTCGCCCTCGCCGGGGCGGCGGTCTCTGCACTGCTCGCCGCGCTGACGTCCTTCGTGGTGCTGACCGACCAGGCGTCGCTCGACGCCTACCGGCTGTGGGTCGTCGGGTCGCTCGCCGCGCGGCAGCTCGACATCCTCGGGGCGGTGTGGCCGTTCCTGGTCGCCGGCCTCGTGCTCGCGGTCCTCAACGTCCGCGCCCTCGACGCGCTCGGCCTCGGCTCGGAGCTCGCGAAGGGGCTCGGCGAGAACGTCCTCGTCGCCCGGCTCGTCGGCCTGGGCGGCATCACACTCCTGGCCGCCGGCGCCACCGCGGCCGCGGGCCCGATCGGCTTCGTCGGCCTGACCGTGCCGCACGTCGCCCGCGCGCTCGTCGGCACCGGACACCGCTGGACCCTGCCGGTCTCCGGTCTGGTCGGCGCCTCCCTCGTGCTGCTCGCCGACGTCATCGGTCGCCTGATCGGCGGGTTCTCCGAGGTCGAGGTCGGCATCGTCCTCGCCGTCATCGGCGGCCCCGTGTTCGTCGCCGTGGCCCGACGCCGATCGCTGGTGTCCCTGTGAGCGGGGCGGCGGTGCGCAGCACCGGAAGCACACCCGGCAGCAGGCCCGAGACCACCACGCCGGGCACGTCCTCCCCCGCTGTCCACACCCCCGGCCGCGCCGGCATCCGCATCGGCCCCGTCGGCCTCGCCTGGCGCCCCCGGGTGTTCTGGTACACCGTCGGGTCACTCGCCACCGTCCTGGTGCTCATCGTGATCGGGACGGCGGTCGGCTCGACGTGGATCGCACCCGGGGTCGTCACCCGTTCCCTGCTCGGCCTCGAGTCCGGCCCGGACGCCTTCATCATCACCACGCTGCGCCTGCCGCGCGTGCTCACCGGCGCGCTCGTCGGGCTTACCCTCGGCATCGCCGGCGCACTCACGCAGACGTTCACCAGGAACCCCCTCGGCACCCCGGACATCATCGGCGTGACTGCGGGTGCGAGCGTCGGTGCGGTCGCCGCGATCGTCCTCGGCGGCGGGACCTACTCGGTCTCGTCCCTGGTGCTCGGCGGCGGCATCCCGGTGGCCGCGACGATCGGCGCCCTGGTGGCCGCGGTCCTGGTGTACGGCCTCGGGTGGCGCGGCGGGGTGCAGAGCTACCGGCTCGTGCTCGTCGGCATCGGCGTGAGCGCGACCCTCGACGCCGTCACCAGCTACCTGCTCGTCCGCGCGAAGATCACCGTCGCCACCGCGGCGTCGCAGTGGCTCGTCGGCAGCCTGTCGAGCACCTCGTGGGAGAGCGTCTGGCCGCTGCTCGTGGTCGCCGCCGTCGCGGTGCCGCTCGCCCTCGCGACGAGTGCCGCACTCGGCATCGGGCAGCTCGGCGACGAGGTCGCGACCGGCGTCGGACTCGGCGTCCAGCGGCACCGCCTGCTCGTCATCGCGCTCGCGGTCGTGCTGACCGCCGCGGCCGTGGCCGCCGCGGGCCCGGTCGGCTTCGTCGCGTTCGTCGTGCCGCAGGTCGGGCTCCGGCTCGCCGGCACGAACCGCCCTCCGCTGCTGCTCGCCGGTGCCCTCGGTGCCGTGCTCGTGCTCGCCGCCGACCTGTTGTCCCGCTCCGCGTTCCCGTGGCAGGTGCCGGTCGGCATCATCACCACCGTGATCGGGGCGCCGTACCTGATCTGGCTCCTCATCCGTCACCGCAAGGAGATGTCCCGATGACGACACACCACCAGCACGCGCACCAGCACCAGCACCAGCAGGACACCCCCGTGCTCGAAGCCAAGGGCCTGTCCGTCGGCTACGACCGGCGCCCCGTGTTGCGCGACCTCGACCTGCGCATCGAACGCGGCACCGTGACGACGTTCCTCGGGGCGAACGGCTGCGGCAAGTCGACCCTGCTCAAGGCGTTCGGCCGGGTGCTCAAGCCGCAGGCCGGCGAGGTCCACCTCGACGGGGCCCCGATCCGCAGGGAGCCGAACCGTCAGGTCGCCCGCAAGCTCGCGATCCTGCCCCAGTCCCCCGTCGCCCCAGCCGGCACGAGCGTGCTCGACCTGGTGATGCGCGGACGGAACCCGCACCAGTCGTGGGCCAAGCCGTGGACCGCCGAGGACGCCGCCGTCGCCGAAGAGGCGATCGCCGCGACCGGGCTGACCGAGGTCGCGCACCGCGACGTCACGAGTCTGTCCGGCGGGCAGCGTCAGCGCGCCTGGATCGCCATGGTCGTCGCGCAGCAGGCCGAGACGCTCCTGCTCGACGAGCCGACGACCTACCTCGACCTCGCGCACCAGCTCGAGGTCCTGCGGCTCGTCCGTCGGCTGAACCGCGAGCAGGGGTCGACGATCGTCATGGTGCTGCACGACCTGTCGCTCGCGGCGCGCTACTCGGACCGGCTGGTCGTCCTGCACGACGGCGGGGTCGTGGCCGACGGCGCACCGCACGAGGTCCTCACCCCGGCGCTGCTCGAGCACGCGTTCGGTCTGCACGCCCGGGTGTTCCCCGACCCGGTGACCGGTGCGCCGATGATCGTGCCCGAGGCGGACGAGCACGACCCCGTCCCCAGTGGCCCGAGCGAGCACGCGGTCCCGAGCACGAAGACCGGAACGGGGACCAGCACGAAAACCGAAGACGCGCTGGCGAGTGCCGCGAACTTAGGTTAGCCTCTCCTAACGTGAAGACCTTCCGACGTGGCCACCTGCGCGCCGCCCTCCTGACCTCCGTGACCGTCTCGGCACTCCTCCTGACCGGCTGCTCGAGCACCGGCAACTCGAACGACTCCGACAACGACGGCGACACCGCCGCGTCGAAGGCCTGGTCGTACGAGGACGCCACCGGCGCGACCGTCAAGGTCGACCACACGCCGAAGCGCGTCGTCGTCCTGAACGACATCGCGCTGTCGTTCATCGAGTACGGCCTCAAGCCCGTCGGCACCTTCGGGCAGCTGACGATGGCGAAGGACGCCCGGTTCGAGGGTCTCGACACCGACGGCATCACCCAGCTCGGCACCGCGTACGGCGACATCGACCTCGAGCAGCTCGCCGCGCTGAAGCCCGACCTGGTCGTGACCTCGGTGTACCCGATCGATGCCAAGGGCACGCTAGACACGAAGCAGCCCGGCTACGGCTTCAAGGACAAGGCGCAGGAGAAGCAGATCGAGGCCATCGCACCGGTCGCCCAGGTCAAGTGGGGCGGCGAGGGCGAGGACGTCATCGAGGAGATCGCGGAGCTGTCCGAGTCGCTCGGCGCGAAGGAGTCGACGGTCGACGCCGCCGAGAAGCGCTTCGACACCGCTGCCGACGAGCTCGAGAAGGTCACGAAGGAGAAGGACCTGTCCGTCGTCTCGATGTACGCCGACGGCGACGGCGCGTACGTCACCCGCCCGACCGACGAGCCGTCCCTGCAGATGTACGCGTCGTACGGTGTCGACTTCGTGAACCCGAAGCCCAAGGGTTTCTACTGGGGCATCTACTCGTGGGAGAACGCCGGCCAGATCACCGGTGACGTGCTGCTGCTGTCGCAGCAGGGCTACCAGGTCGCCGACCTGGAGAAGCAGCCGACCTTCGCCGACAACGCCGCGCTCGAGGCGGGCCAGGTCCACAGCTGGACGTTCCCGGCCCTCGACTACGCGTCGCAGGCCGACTACATGACCAAGCTCGCGGGCTGGCTCGAGGACAGCAAGAAGCTGTCGTAGAACGCAACCGAGAACCGGCCTGGAGGCGCGGTGCCAGCTGGCACCGCGCCTCCAGGCCGTTCGTGGTTGCGTTGGCGAGCCGTCAGCCGACCGGCAGAGCCGCGTTCACCGCCGTCTGCGCGTCGCGCCAGACGGCCGCGCGCGACCCCGCGTAGGTGCCGCCCTGACCGTTGGAGAACGACCGCAGGTTGTGCTTCGCGCCGTCCGTGTTGCCCTGCCAGTAGGCGGTGACGGCTCGCGAGGTGCCGCCCACCAACCACACCTGGTCGGCGGCGTCCGTCGTGCCGGTCTTGCCGAACAGGGTCGCCCCGTCGGGGGTCTGCCCGCCGCTCGCCGTGCCGCCGCGGAAGGCGCCCTGCATGACGTCGAACGCGGTGGCCGCGGTCTGCGGCGACACCGCCTGCGTGCACGTCCGGGGCTGTCCGCCGAGCTCCTCGCCGTCTGGCGCGATCACCTGGTCGATCACCACCGGCGCGCAGAACCGCCCGCCGTTCGCGATGCCGGCGTATGCCGACGCCATCGTCAACGGAGCGATGCTCTCGGTGCCGAGCAGGGACGCCGGGTTCCACGGCAGCTCGCCACCGCTGGCCAGGTGCACGCCCAGGCGCTCGGCCACGTCGCGGATGTCGCAGAGGTCGAGCTGTTCGGCCATCGACTGGTACGCCGCGTTCACGGACTGGGCCGTCGCCGACCGGACCGAGTACGGACCGCGCTGCCCGGGTGAGTCGTTCTTCGGCTGCCAGAACGCCGAGGCGGGCCCACCGCACGCGGTCCACTCGCTGTGCGGGTGCGGGGTGCCGTTGACGACGGTGTCCGGGCTGCGGCCGGCCTCGATCCACGCCAGCAGCGTGAACATCTTGTAGGTCGACCCGGTCTGGAACCCGGTCGAGCTGCCGTCCGCCTGGTCGGTGGCGTAGTTCAGCGACGTCGCGGTGCGGGGTGCGTCCGACGACCGGTCGTAGTCGGTGTTCTGGGCCATCGTCAGCACACGACCCGTCCCGGCCTCGACCGTGTTGAACGTGGCTCCGAGCGCCAGCCGGGTCTCGGTCTTCGGGTCGTACTGGTCGAGCAGCCGCTTCTGCTTCCCGTTCAGGTCGAGGTCCAGCGTGGTCTGGATCCGGTACCCGCCCGTGCGCCAGGCGTCCGCCCGCTGCTGCTTCGTCGCACCGAGCTGCGGGAGCCGCTGGGCGATGGTCTTGGCGTGGTCGCAGAAGAACTCCGCGCCCACCTCGACCGCCTCGCACCCCTGCTGCGGTGCCGTCAGGTGGACGTAGTCGGCGACGCGGGACAGTCGAGCCGTGCGGTACTCCTCGGTCGACAGGTGCCCCTGCTCGTGCATCGACCGCAGGATGACGTTCCGCCGGGCGGCGTTGTCGCGGTGGTGGTCCGGCGTCGACAGGTCCCGTCGCTCCGGCCACTGCACGATCGCGATGAGGGACGCCGCCTCGGCCGGGGTCAGGTCGGTCGCCGACTTGCCGTAGTAATGCTGCGCTGCCGACTGCACGCCGTAGGTCTGGTCGCCGAAGTAGGCGATGTTCAGGTACGCCGCCAGGATCTGCTGCTTCGTGTACTGCTTCGCCAGGCTGATCGCGAGCTTCATCTCGGCGAGCTTGCGCTGCGGTGTCCGCCGGGTCGCCTCCTTGTACGCGGCCTCGCGCTCCTCGGCGGTGGGCAGTTCGCTCGCCTGCTGGATCTTGATGTTCCGCACGAGCTGCATCGTCAGGGTCGAGCCGCCCGAGCCACCCTCGCCCCGTGACGCGGCGATGCTCACGAGCGACCGGACGACGGACGTCGCGTCGACACCGCCGGTCTCGTAGAAGCGCTTGTCCTCGCCGTCCACCGCGGCGTGCTCGAGCTGGTCGCTGATCTGCTCGAGCGTGAGCTCCTGGCGATCCTGGTCCCACACGTTCGCCAGGTGCACCGGCTCGCCGCCGCGGTACGCCCAGATCTGGTTGCGCTGCGGCAACTGCCCGATCTCGATGTTCTCCGGCAGCGACTCGAAGACCCCGATCGCCGAGGTCGTGCCGAGCCCGGCGACCGCGATCACCGGTGTCACCCCGACGCTCACCAGCAGCCCGGCGAGCACACTGCCGCCCACGAAGCCGAGCGCGGCTCCCCCTGTACGTCGCATCGTCATGTCGTCGTTCCCCCTCGGCCGCACCGTCCTCGGCGCGGTTCGAGGAGCGTCCCAGTCCCGCTCGGGTGGTCGCCGGGACTTCCCCGCGGAACACCGTCGTGTCCGCTGGGAAAGTGCCGGGGCGATCCGCCCCTCGTCGCCGCGCTACGATCCGGTCATGACCCCGATCGCGCCACGTGTGCTGCACATCCTCTGCACGGCGTTCCTCGTCGTGGCGTTCCTGGCGTCGTTCGTGGGTGGGTACGCGATCGCGAACGACTCGGGGGAGGGCGGGGCCAACATCGGTGCCGGACTCCTGATGCTGCTCGGTGCGTTGTTCGGCGCGATCGGCCTCGTGCTCGGCATCGCCGCGCTCGTCGCGGTGGCGGTCACGCGGCGCAGGCCGTCGCCGCGGGTCTGATCGCCCGTTTCACCTGCGCCCAGCCCGTGCGCGTACGGTGAGGCGCGTGACACGCACCGCTCCGGTACGACCGCACCGCCTCGCCCTCGTCGGCGCCGCCGTGGCCCTGGTGATCGGGGTCGGACTGCTCTTCACCCCCTGGGACGGGCCCGTCATCGTGCTCGCCTGGGCGCTCATCGTCGCCGCGGTCGTGCTCGGTGCCGTCACGCTCTTCCTGGTGCGGGCGCCCCGCAGCTAGACCCCGCCCGGACAGCACTTGTCCCCTTTTCTCCCGACTGTCCGCGCGCGGGTTCGGGTCTACGGTCTGTCCCGTGCGGCAACGACGCCGCACGATGACGAATCGAGCATCATGCAACGACGGATGAACCGGATCCTCGCGATCGCGTTGGGCATCGGTGTCGTGGGGGCACTGGCTCCGGCGATCTCGGCCCAGGCGGTCGCCACGAGCGACACCCCGGACTTCGGCAGCAACGTGAAGATCTACGACCCCACGGTGCCCGCGTCGACCATCCAGGCCGACGTCGACGCCGCCTTCGACAGCCAGCTCCGCAGCATGACCGCGCAGTTCGGCGCGCAGCGGCACGCCTTCCTGTTCAAGCCCGGCACCTACGGCCGGGTCTGGGCGAACCTCGGCTTCTACACGTCCGTCGCCGGCCTGGGGAAGAACCCGGACGACGTCACGATCAACGGCGCGGTGAACGTCGACTCCGGGTGGAACGCCGGTGACGAGAAGAACGCCACCCAGAACTTCTGGCGATCGGTGGAGAACGTGGCGATCGCGCCCGAGAGCGGCACGGACCGGTGGGCGGTGTCCCAGGCCGCCCCGATGCGACGGGTGCACGTCAAGGGCAACCTCACGATGGGGCCGTCGAACCAGGACGGCGGGCAGGGGTACTCGTCCGGCGGCTACATCGCCGACACGAAGGTGGACGGCACGGTGACCTCCGGGTCGCAGCAGCAGTGGTACACGCGGAACTCCGCGATCGGGTCGTGGCAGGGCGGCAACTGGAACATGACCTTCTCGGGGGTCCAGGGCGCCCCGGCGAACGACTTCTCGAAGAGCTACACGACGCTCGCCACGACGCCGATCACCCGTGAGAAGCCGTACCTGTACGTGGACTCGTCGAACAAGTACCACGTGTTCGTCCCGTCGCTCAAGCAGAACGCGAGCGGGGTCACGTGGCCGAACACCGCCGGTACCGACATCCCGATGCGCAACTTCTACGTCGCCCACCCCGGTGACTCGGCGGCCACGATCAACGCCGCACTGGCGCAGGGACTCAACCTGTTCTTCACGCCGGGCACGTACCAGCTCGACGCGGCGATCACCGTCACCCGGGCGGACACCGTCGTGACGGGCATCGGGTTCCCGACCCTGGTCCCGACCAGGGGCAACGCGGTCCTGACCTCGACGGACGTCGCCGGGGTGAACGTGTCGAACCTCGTCGTGGACGCCGGCACGCAGAACAGCGCGCAGCTCGTCCGCCTCGGCAGCTCCGGATCGCACGTCGACCACGCCGGTGACCCGCAGAGCATCCAGGACGTGTTCTTCCGCGTCGGCTCGAGTGTGCAGGGGAAGGCGACGACCACGCTGCAGGTGAACGCGGACGACACGCTCGTCGACCACGTCTGGGCCTGGCGTGCCGACCACGGCGGTGCCCCCACCGGTTGGACCGTCAACACCGGTGCGACCGGTGTGGAGGTGAACGGCAACGACGTCCTCGCGACCGGACTCTTCGTCGAGCACTACCAGAAGTACGAAGTGCTCTGGAACGGTGAGAACGGCAGGACGATCTTCTTCCAGAACGAGATGCCGTACGACGTGCCGGACAACGCCTCGTGGCGGAGCCCGACCGGCGCCGGCTACGCGGCGTACAAGGTGGCGTCGTCCGTGACGAAGCACGAGATCTGGGGCGGCGGCGTCTACGCCTTCTTCAACGCGAACCCCGCGGTGCACGCGGACCGGGCGTTCGAGGTCCCCCAGACGGCCGGCGTCCGCGCCCACGGGCTCGTCACGGTCTCACTCGGCGACACCGGCACCATCTCGAGCATCATCAACGGCGTCGGGGGCGCCGTACCGACACCGGTGGGCAACACCGCACCGAACCGACTCGCCTCGTACAACTGATCGACGTCGGCGGGAGCGACCGCTCCTGATCGAACGACGGCCGACTGCTCCCACCCGAGCAGTCGGCCGTCGTGCTGTTGTCAGCTCCGCCGTCGCGCACCCGCGGATCGGGGCGGGTTCGCCCGGAGGTGCTCCGCCGCGCGGCCGAGGATCCGCGCGAGGGCGTCGACGTCGGCGTCCGACATCGACGCGAACAGCAGGGTGTGCAGCGCCTCGATGTGTCCGGGGAAGACCGTGGCGAGGACGTCGCGACCCGCCGTGGTGATCGTCACGACCGTGCTGCGTTCGTCGTCCGGTGAGGGCCCCCGGGTGACGAGCCCGCGCTGCTCGAGCAACTGCGCCTGGTAGGTCAGCCCGCTCCGGCTGTAGACGACCCCGTCGGCCAGGTCGGTCATCCGCTGCTGGCCGCCGGGTGCATCACCGAGGCGGGCGAGCACGTGGAACTGGACGTAGCTGAGTCCGCCGACGTCGCGGAGCTGCTGCTCGATGCCGTGGCGCAGCAGGCCGCTCACCTCGGTGAAGGCGAAGTAGGCCGCGAGCTGCGTCGGGGACACGGAGTTCGGCGCTTCGGTCATGCGATCCATCCTACCTGTTGCTTCGACTTCGAAGCAGTGCTAGCGTCGGTATCAGTTGCTTCGAACTCGAAGCACCCCGGCACCACATGACGAAGGGCACGATCATGAAGGCAGTACGGTTCCACGAGGTCGGCGGTCCCGAGGTCCTCCGCATCGAGGACGTCGAGACGCCCACTCCGGCAGCCGGGCAGGTGCGACTCCGCGTCGCCGCGTCGGCGTTCAGCGCAGCGGACAACGGCATGCGGGCAGGGTTCCTGCCCATCCCGATCGAGCTGCCGCACGTGCCCGGCTACGACGTCTCCGGCACGGTCGACGCGCTCGGCGACGACGTCGAGGGGCTCACCGTGGGCGACGCCGTCGTCGCGTTCCTGCCGATGGAGCGCGACGGCGGGGCGGCCGAGTACGTCGTCACGCCGGCCGATGCGGTGGTCGCCGCACCCACGAGCATCCCGCTGGCCGACGCGGCGGGACTGCCGTCGGTGGCGCTCACCGCCTGGCAGGCGCTGTTCGACGACGGGCAGCTCGAGGCGGGCCAGCGCGTGCTGGTCATGGGCGCAGGCGGCGTCGTCGGCAAGTACGCGATCCAGCTCGCCGTCCGCGCCGGGGTGCACGTCATCGCGACGGCCAGCCCGCGCAGCATCGACGCGGTCCGGGCGGCCGGAGCGGACGAGGTGATCGACCACACCACGACCGACGTCCACACCGCCGTGACCGAACCCGTCGACGTGCTCCTCAACCTCGCCCCGATCGACCCGGAGGAGTTCACAGCACTCGTCGCGCTCGTGCGGGACGGCGGCGCGGTCGTCAGCACCACGGCGTTCATGGCCACGCCGGGCGACGAGTCCCGCGGGGTCCGCGCGGCGACGGTGTTCGTCCTGCCGAACCGTGCGCGGCTGACCGAGCTGGTGTCCCTGGTCGACGCCGGGGCGCTCACCGTCGAGGTCACGCGGCGCATCACGCTCGACCAACTGCCCGCCCTGCACGCCGAGGCGAGCGAGGGACGCGTCACCGGCAAGGTCGTGGTCCTGGCCGAGTGAACCGCAGCACCGCCACCACCCGCAGCCACGCCGGATACGCTCGGCGCATGACGGACCAGGGGTGGCACGAGGACGTGCTCGGAACACCGTACGAGCGGCTGGAACTGCCGCTCGGCGCCGACTCCGAGGGGCCCATCGTCGCCACCCTGGTCCGCCGCCGGCACACTCCGACGGACATGCTGCTGCACGGTCGCGGGCCCCTGCACGGCGTCGACGTGCTGTACGTGCACGGCTGGTCGGACTACTTCTTCCAGGTCGAGCTCGCCGAACGGCTCGAACGACTCGGCGCCCGGTTCCACGCGCTCGACCTGCGGAAGTACGGTCGGAGCCTCCGGCCCCACCAGACGCCGGGCATGGTCGACGACCTGGCCGTGTACGACGAGGATATCGCCGCGGCCCTCGACGCCATCTCGGCCGAGCACCCCGGGTCGGACCGCCGCCGACTCGTCCCAATGGGCCACTCGACCGGCGGCCTGACCCTGTCACTCTGGGCGGCCCGGCACCCGGAGCTCGTGCACGGCCTGGTGCTGAACAGCCCGTGGCTCGAGTTCCAGGCGACCGCGGTGGGACGGGCGATCGTCGCACCGGTGATCAAGCTGGGCGCACGACGGAACCCCCTCGCGCCGATGCCCGCGGTCGATCCGGGCTTCTACACCCGGACCGTCTCCGCCGAGGGCGAGGGGTCGTGGACCTACGACCAGAAGTGGCGTCCGGAACGCGGCTTCCCGCTGCACCCGGGTTGGCTGGCCGCGGTGTTCGACGGGCAGGCGCAGGTCGAGAAGGGACTCGGCATCAGGGTTCCGACCCTGGTGATGCTGAGCGACAAGAGCATGCTCCAGCCGCGGTGGGACCCGGGGATGGCGCGGGCCGACGTCGCCCTGAACGTCGACACGGTGGCGCACCGTGCACTCTCGCTCGGCGAGGAGGTCACCGTCCGCCGACTCGCCGGCGCCCTGCACGACGTGGTCCTGTCCGCCCCGGACGTCCGGGAACGGGCGTACGACGCAATCGGGCGCTGGGCGACCACGCTCCGCTAGCCCCGCGAACGGTGCGTCGTCAGTCGTCCGTCCCCGCCAGCGCCGCACGGGTCGCCGCGGCGACGAGCGCATCGGACGGCTCCGCACCGGGAACGGCCCGGCTCGTCATCACCACGAGCACGATCGGTTCCCGCCCCGGTGGCGTCACGATCGCGATGTCGTTCCGGACCCCGTACGAGGCCGTCCCCGTCTTGTCCGCGACCTGCCACGAGGGGTCCACCCCGGCACGGATCGTCGCGTCGCCGGTCGTGTTGCCGAGCATCGCGTCGCGGAGCACCCGCCGGTCGGCGGCGTCGAGGACGTCCCCGAGCAGCACGGTCCGGAGGTCCGCCGCGAACTGCTCCGGCGTCGTCGTGTCCCGTCGGTCGCCCGGGGTCGCCTCGTTGAGGTCGGGTTCGACCCGGTCGACGCTCGTGGTCCGGTCACCGATGCCGCGCAACCACCGCTCGACGGCCTCCGGCCCACCGAGCCGCTCCACCAGCAGGTTCGCCGCGGTGTTGTCGCTGGACCGGAGCGCAGCGTCGACGAGCTCGCGCACCGTCATCCCGGTGTCGACGTGCTCGCGCGTCACGGGCGCGTACTCGAGCAGATCACCGCGGTCGTAGTGCACGACGGTCGCCAGGTCGGCGTCGGACGAGGCGTCGAGGACCGCGGCCGCGATGAACACCTTGACCGTCGACGCGAACGCGAACCGCTCCCCCGCACGGTGCACGATCGTCCGACCGCTCCCGGTGTCGATCGCGGCGACCCCGAGCCGTGCGTCGTACCGCCGCTCGAGCGCGCCGAAAGCCCGTGTGGTCGCAGCGTCGGACGTCGACACCGCAGAGCGGGTCGCTGCTGACGGCGCCGTCGCCGACCCACCAGTCCCTGCCGGAACCCCAGGCCCGCCACCGGACTCCCCCGAACACCCCACCAGCCCGATCAGCACCACGGTCGCAAGGGCTGCCGTCATCGTCTTCGTCCCGCGTCGCACGGCCCGATCCTGCCCGACGGCGGTGCAACGCCCCTGAGCGGCGCGGCGGGACGGGACCGCCCACCGGCTGACTGACGGTTCTGGTTCACGATCCTCGGGGTTCACGAACCGGAACCGTCAGCGCGCGGAGACGAACCGCCGTCCCCGCGCCCGTCACGTGGGCGGAAGGCGGCCTGGAGGCCCGTGGCGGCGCCGCCACGGGCCTCCAGTCCGTCGGTCGGTCGCGTCTCAGGACCGCGACAGGCGCTCCACGGTGGCGTGCGCGCCGTCCGTGATGAGCCCGTCGAGGGCGTCGCGGTACGCGGCGACGAACCGCTCGTCGTCGACGAGGTCGCCGAAGACCTGGCGGTTCGCGATGAAGGCGAGCCGGTCCTCACGCTGGGTGAGTGCGATGCGGTGCAGGGGCTCGGCGAGCCGGTCGACGATCTCGATGGGTTCGCCGGACTCGTCGGTGCCCTCGTCGTAGCGGGCCCACGACGCGACGATGCCGGCGGACAGCGTGACGGGACGGTCGGCAGCCAGGTTCTCGCGCACGACGGGCAGCAGCCACTTCGGGATCCGGTCGCTCGACTCGGCGCAGAGACGGGCGAGGGTGTCGCGGACCTCGGGGTTCTGGAAGCGCTCGATGAGGGTGGCCTTGTAGTCCTCGAGGTCGATGCCGGGGACGGGGTGCAGCGTCGGTGATCCCTCTTCGTCCATGTAACGGCGCAGGAAGGTCGCGATCGCCGGGTCCTGCGTGGCCTCGTGCGCGTAGCGGTACCCGGACAGGTACCCGAAGTAGCAGAGCCCCTGGTGGCTGGCGTTGAGGAGCCGGAGCTTCATGAGCTCGTACGGCTCGACGTCCTCCACGAGCTGGACGTCGGCGTCCTCGTAGGGCGGACGGCCGGCGGGGTGGTCGTCCTCGAGCACCCACTGGAAGAACGGTTCGGCGACGACGGGCCAGGCGTCGTCGATGCCGAGCTCGTCACGGACACAGGCGCGGTCCTCGTCGGCGGTCACCGGGGTGATGCGGTCGACCATCGAGTTCGGGAACGACACGTGCTCGTCCATCCAGCCCGCGAAGGCGGGGTCCTGCAGACGGGCGTAGGCGGTGAACATCGACCGTGCGACGTGCCCGTTGCCCTGGATGTTGTCGCAGGACATCACGGTGAAGGGCTCGAGTCCGCGGTCCCGCCGCCGGCGCAGCGCCTCGACGACCAGGCCGAACACGGTGCGGGGCGGGCCGTCGCCGCGCAGGTCGGCCGCGACGCCGGGCTCGTCGGCGACGAACTCGCCGGTGACGTGGTCGAAGTTGTAGCCGCCCTCGGTGATGGTCAGGCTGACGATCCTCGTGTCCGGGTGCGCCATCTTCTCGACGACGGCGTCGGGGTCGTCCACGGCGAGCAGGTACTCGACGATGCTGCCGACGACGCGGGACTCGCGGGTGCCGTCCGGGTGCTTGAGGACGAGCGTGTACAGGCCACCCTGCTCGGCCATCGCGGTCGCCATCCGACGGTCCTGCTCGAGCACGCCGACCCCGCAGATGCCGTACTCGCGGGCTTCGCCGCGCTGCAGGAGCCGGTCGATCACCATCGCCTGGTGTGCGCGGTGGAACCCGCCGACCCCGAAGTGGACGATGCCGGCGGTGATGCCGTCGCGGTCGTAGGTGGGCACGGCGACACCGCTCGTGGCGATCTCGTCGAGGGTCTCCGGGGACAGGCGGACGGGCATCGGGTACTCCTTCGTACGGCGGCGGTCGGGCGGCGGTGCCGCAGCGGTGCGGCAGCGGTGCGTCCGCCCAGTCTGGCACCCGCCACCCCCGACGGAACAGCGGTTCAGCACAGGCGTTCTGCACCGGGGGACGAACCTGGGGAAGCACCCAGCCTCGTTGCACCGAGTGCATCGATGCACCTAGTGTTCCTTCCTGTGACCATCGCGACCGATCGCCGTGCCGCCCTCAAGGCGAAGCACCGTGCGGCGATCCTGCAGGCGGCCCGCGACCTGATCGACGAGCGCGGCGGTCGCGACTTCAGCGTGGACGACCTGGCCGCCCGCGCCGACATCGCCCGGCGGACCGTGTTCAACCACTTCGCCTCCCTCGACGAGGTCCTGCTGGCCGTGTGCGAGCAGGAACTGTCCGTCATCATCGACCGGTTCCTCGCCGACATGGCCCGGACCCCGGTGGGCGACGGCAGCCGAGCGTCGATGTTCGACGAGCTCGAGTCAGCGGCCCGTGGCGCCGATCTGGCCCCGGCGATCGCCGGCATGTACCGGATCCTCGGCGACCCGGGCAAGGACGACCCGAAGGCCGCGGTCCTGACCCAGACGGCGTTCTCGCGCGTGACCGAACGGCTCCGGCACGAGGTCGCCCGGCGCTACCCGGCCGCCGACCCCCTCGACGCCGCCCTGCTCGTCGAGGGGCTCATGAGCGGCATCGTCGTCATCGCGGAGCACTGGCTGGCGACGTCGGGACCCTCCCTCGACCAGCCCGCCCTCGACGAGTGGGACGACCTGCTCGCACGACTCGTGCACAGCGTGCGCAGCGGCTACATGGCGAACGACTGACACTCTTCCTCCCCAAGGGGTCCACCGGCGCACCCCGCACCACCAGCACCTGACAACGAAAGGACCGCAGGCAACCGCATGGCCGGTCTCCTCTACCGTCTCGGACGGTTCTCCGCACGACGCCACTGGCTCGTCATCATCACCTGGGTCGTGATCATGGCCGTCGCGGGCGTCACGTACACGCTCTTCGCAGGCACGATCTCGTCGTCGATCACGATCCCGAACACCAAGACCAGTCAGGTGCAGGACCAGCTCGCCGACAAGTTCCCGTCGGCGAACGGCGGCAACGGCACGATCGTCTTCGAGACGAAGGACGGCAAGGCGTTCTCGTCCTCGCAGCAGTCCGAGATCGACGACTTCCTGACCAGCCTCGAGAAGCTCGACGGCGTCAAGGGCACGACGAGCGGCTTCGACACGCAGGAGCAGCTCGACGAGGGCCAGAAGAAGATCGCCGACGGCAAGGCTGCGCTCGCGGCCAACGAGAAGAAGCTAAGCGACCAGCAGAAGACGATCGATGCGGGCAAGCAGCAGATCGAACAGGCCCAGCAGCAGATCAACGCACAGAAGGCACAGGCTCAGGCGCTGACCGGTGCCGCAGCGGCAGCAGCTGAGCAGCAGATCGCGGCGGGCCAGGCGAAGCTCGACGCACAGCAGACGACGTTGGAGTCCGGCCAGCAGCAACTCGATGCGGCGGCCAAGAAACTGGCAGACGGCAAAACGGAACTCGACGAGAACGCGGACCGGCTCGACCTGTCGAAGGACATCCGCTTCGTGTCGGACAACGGCAGCGCCGCGATCGGCACCGTGCAGTTCACGAAGTCGACCTACGAGGTGCCCGCGGACACCAAGACCGCGATCGCGGACGACGCCGAGTCGGCCGAGATCCAGGGCGTCAACGTGTACGTCTCGAACGACATCGCGCAGGGTGTCCCGTCGATCCTCGGCCCGGGTGAGATCGGCGGTGTCATCATCGCCGCGATCGTGCTGCTGCTGATGCTCCGCACGGTCATCGGCGCAGCGGTCCCGCTCGTCAGCGCCGTGCTCGGCGTCGGCGTCGCGTCGCTGACCGCGCTGTCGTTCTCGAGCGTCGTCGAGTTCATCTCGGTCACGCCCGTGCTGGGGGTGATGCTGGGCCTGGCGGTCGGCATCGACTACTCGCTGTTCATCCTGAACCGGCACCGGACCCAGCTGAAGCAGGGCATGCAGGTGCACGAGTCGATCGGCCTCGCCAACGGCACCTCCGGCAACGCCGTGGTGTTCGCCGGTGCGACGGTCATCGTCGCGCTGCTCGCGCTGAACATCACCGGCATCCCGTTCCTCGGCCTGATGGGCACCGTCGGTGCGGTCGCGGTGCTCTTCGCGATCCTCATCGCGACATCCTTCACCCCGGCTCTGCTGTCGCTCATCGGCATGCGGATCCTGCGGAGGAAGGAACGCGCGAAGATCGGCAACACCGACTCGACGCGGATCCCGAACAAGCCGATGTCGAGCTGGCGCGCGGTCATCACGCTCGTGCTGGGCGTCGCGGTGCTCGGCACCATCGCCCTGCCCGCGACCCAGATGCGCCTCGGCCTGCCGAGCGGGTCGTCCGAGGCCGTCGAGTCGAGCCAGTACAAGGCCTACAAGACCCTCGAGAAGGAGTTCGGCGCCGGTCAGAACGGTCCGCTGCTCGTCGTGGCGACCCTGCCGGAGTCGATCAGCAAGAGCGACGTCACCGCGACCGAGGTCACCATCGGCCAGGCGATCGCGAAGAACGACGACGTGGAGGCCGTGCTGCCCATCGGTGCCTCGAAGGACCGCGACATCATCGCGTTCCAGGTGAAGCCCTCTGGTGGCCCGGACAGCGTCTCCACCGAGAACGTCGTGAAGGACCTGCGCGAGCAGACCGTCTCCACCGACGACGGCCGGGTCACCCTCGGCGTCGCGGGCAACGCGTCGGCGAACATCGACGTGTCCGAGAAGCTGTCGAACGTCCTGCCGCTCTACCTCGTGGTGGTCGTCGGACTGTCACTGATCATCCTGATCATCGTGTTCCGGTCGTTCCTCGTGCCGATCACCGCCACCGCCGGGTTCATCCTGTCCGTGCTGGCGTCGTTCGGTGGCCTGACCGCGATCTACCAGTTCGGCTGGCTCGGCTCGGTCTTCGGCGTGCACGACCCGGCACCGATCCTGAGCTTCCTGCCCATCATCGAGATCGGCATCCTGTTCGGTCTGGCGATGGACTACCAGCTGTTCCTGGTGTCCGGCATGCGTGAGGCCTACGCCCACGGCGCGAGCGCGAAGGTGGCCGTCCAGCGCGGTCTGCACGCGGGTCGCGCGGTGGTCACGGCAGCGGCGATCATCATGATCTCGGTGTTCGCGGGCTTCATCTTCTCGGAGTCCTCGACCATCAAGCCGATCGGCTTCGGGCTGGCGTTCGGTGTGCTCATCGACGCCTTCGTCGTCCGCATGCTGCTCATCCCGTCGGCGATGCACCTGCTCGGCAAGAGCGCCTGGTGGTTCCCGAAGTGGCTCGACCGGATCGTGCCGGACGTCGACGTCGAGGGCGCGAAGCTCGAGCGCACCCACCCCGTCGCCGGCCACGAGGACACCCGCACCGGCACCCACGCGCTCCCCGTGGAGCCGGACGCGACCACGCACGACTCGGGGCACCCGCCCGCGCACCGCGCGTAGTCGACGCAACCAGCCTGGAGGCCCGGGCCGACCCACACGGGTCGGCCCGGGCCTCCAGGCCGTTGCGCCACTGCCCCGACGCGACACTGTCGTCGTCGTACGACAGCGACATGGTCGCTCTCCCCCGCGCACGAGCGACGACCACGCCACTTCGTGCACGAACGAAGTACCCTGAACGCATGACCGAGACCGCACCGGACCCGCTCGCGCTCGACCGGCAGCTCTGCTTCGCGCTGGCGGCGACGAGCCGCAGCGTCATCGGGTTGTACCGCGACCTCCTCGAGCCGATGGGCCTGACGCACCCGCAGTACCTCGTGATGCTCGCCCTGTGGGAGCGGGACCCGCGGTCGGTGCGCGAGATCGCCGGCGAACTGCGGCTCGACTCCGCGACGTTGAGCCCACTGCTCAAGCGGCTGGAGACCTCCGGCTACGTCCGCCGCACCCGCAGCGCTGCCGACGAACGCCAGCTCGAGGTGTCCCTGACGACGGCGGGGCACGCCCTGCGCGACCGGGCACAGGCCGTCCCGCTGGCCGTCGCCGATCGTCTGGGGTGGCCGCTCGCCCGCCTCGAGTCCCTGAAGGACGAGCTCACCGAGCTGCTGGACCGCGTCGACCAGGTGTGAACCGACGGCATCGGTGCCATAATGGTTCGTGCACGAACGAATCGAGAGGACAGACCCGTGGGACGCTTCGGCCAGTGGTACGAACGGTGGAACACGACGCTCATCAACAAGATGGGCCCCTCGCAGATCGGCGCCGGTCGCCCCGAGGGCATCGACGACCGCACGGTCGACCGCGGATGCCCGATCTGCGGCAAGCCCCTGTCCCTGCACCAGGTGATCCGCCCCGAGGGCCAGGTGCGCTCGTCGACGCTGGTCTGCCCGCGCGACTGACGCGCCGCCTGAAGAACTCCTCCGAAGCGGAATTGCACCAGGCAACACGTCGTTCCCCCTGACGTGAAGCTCTTCGAACCCGCCACCATCGGCGCCCTGTCCCTGTCGAACCGCATCGTCATGGCCCCGCTCACGCGCACCCGCGCCAGCGAGCACGGTGTCCCGAACGACCTGCTCGTCGAGCACTACCGGCAGCGCGCCGGCCTCGGCATGATCATCACCGAGGGCACCTGGCCCGTGCAGGAGGGCCGCTCGTACCCCGGGCAGCCCGGCATCGAGACCGAGGACCAGATCGCCGGCTGGCGCCGCGTGACCGACGCCGTGCACGCCGCCGGCGGCACGATCGTCATGCAGCTCATGCACGGTGGCCGCGTCTCGCACACCGACATCTCGCAGACC
Organism: Curtobacterium flaccumfaciens; assembly: GCF_018598405.1. NCBI lineage: Bacteria > Bacillati > Actinomycetota > Actinomycetes > Micrococcales > Microbacteriaceae > Curtobacterium > Curtobacterium flaccumfaciens. The sequence goes on from NZ_JAHEWS010000006.1 coordinate 137,245, forward strand.
CCGCGCATCGTCGCCCCGTCCGCCATCGCCGCCCCCGGGCAGACGCACCTGGCCGACGGCTCGAAGGCCGACATGCCCGTCCCGCACGAGCTGACCACCGCCGAGGTGCAGGAGGCCGTGCAGGGCTTCGTGCAGGCCGCCCGCAACGCGATCGCCGCCGGGCTCGACGGCGTCGAGGTCCACGGCGCCAACGGCTACCTGGTCCACGAGTTCATGTCGCCGGTGTCCAACACCCGCACGGACCAGTACGGCGGCTCTCCCGAGAATCGTGCGCGCTTCGCGATCGAGGTCACCACGGCCATCGTCGAGGCCATCGGCGCCGAGCGCACCGGCATCCGCCTGTCGCCCGAGCACGGGATCCAGGGCGTCATCGAGGACGACTCCGACGACGTCCGCGCGACCTACACGGCAGTCGCCGAGGGCCTCGCGCCGCTCGGACTCGCCTTCGTCGACGTCCTGCACGCCGAGCCGACCGGCGAGCTGGTGCAGCACATCCGCCGCACCGCGGGCGCGCCCTTCATCGTGAACTCGGGCTTCTCCGCGCTCACCACCCGCGACGAGGCCATCGCCATCGTCGAGGGCGACCACGCCGACGCCGTCGCCGTGGGCCGCGCCGCGATCGCGAACCCGGACCTCGCGCACCGCTGGGAGCACGACGCCGAGCTCAACGAGCCGCGTCCGGAGCTCTTCTACGGCGCGACCGCCGAGGGCTACACCGACTACCCGTCGCTGGCCGAGGCGCGCGCGACCGTCGCGTAGTCGACGCGCCACCTGACGGACGGGAGGCCCGTGGCGACACCGCCACGGGCCTCCCGTCCGCACCGGGGCCAGGTCGCAGACGTGCGCCGACGGTCAGTGGTCGAGGACCGACATCGACCCGACCACCGCGACGGCCAACGGCCCGCTGCAGGACACGCAGACGAGGCCCATCCACGCGGCCCCCGCCCACGTCGCTCGCAGACGGCTCTTCCGCCGGTCGCGGAGCACCAGGCGACGCCCCGCGGCGGCGATCGCGTCGGCGTGCCCGTCGTCGAGCAGCGATCGGTCGTCCTGGTACCGGGAGGCGGCGCGCACGATGCGCGGCACGACCTCGCCCAGGACTGCCTCGACCTGCATCCACGGCGCAGGGCGCGACCAGTCCGCGATCCCCGGCGCCGAGAAGACCAGCCGGTCGTCGACCATCTCGACGTTCCAGCCGGCCGCGTGGTCGACGAGCGCTGCCATCACGTCAGGGGTGAGGACGTACAGCGCGTCCTGGCCGTAGTCCTCCGGCGCCCAGACCCGGAAGTGCCGGTCGAAGTCGCCCTCCAGCGACATCCGTTGCCGGTGACGGAGCACCACCGGCAGGTCGCTGCGACGACCGTCGTTCGCCGTTGCGTCGAGGAGCAGGTGCGGCAACGGTCCGGGCAGCCGCACGGTCAGGTACGTCCAGTCCCGCGAGACCATCCAGCGCCGCTGGACGCAGCCGAACTCGACGTCCGGGACGCCGTCGATGTGCACGGGGGCGGTGCCGAACCGGGGGTGGACGCGGATGCCGGAGTAGCGCGGGGTGATCATCGAGTCGAGCGGCTTCGGACGGACCGGCCGCGCGGGGTACCCACTGGCCTCCCCCGTCAGCGCTGCCCGAGCCTCGTCCGGACGCAGGGGCCGAGGCCGTTCGCCCCGGACCAGGAGCACGACGAGCCCGACCACACCGGCGACGAGCACCACGAACCAAGCCACCCAGCGGACGACGTCACCGACACCCGCGCCGTTGTGGACGAGCCCGGTGCCCCAGACCACGAGCGCGGACGCGAGCCACGCGAGCGGGACCTCGATCGCCAGGAGCAGCGCGTTCCACCACCGCGGAGCCTGTCGCGGGCGGCGAATCCGCGGTCGTCGCGCCGTCTCCGCCGCGAACTCGTCGTCGGACGCGGTCAACCAGCGCAGGTCCATCGGCCCCCCTCTGGAGAAGGATCGTAGCGTCCGCGTCGAGAACGCCCGGCGGAGCCGTCCACGTCTCCTAGGATCGACGCAGTGAGTACTGCAACGCCGGGCGAGCGGGGCCCCGCGCACCGAGCGCGCGACAGGACGCGGTGGGACATCCAGGGCCTCCGCGCGTTCGCCGTCCTCGCGGTCGTCGTGTACCACCTGTGGCCGGGCGCGCTGCACGGCGGGTTCGTCGGGGTCGACGTCTTCTTCGTGATCTCCGGGTTCCTGATCACCGGGCTCCTGCTGCGGGAACAGCTCGCGACGGGAACGATCCGGCTCGGACGGTTCTGGTCGCGCCGGGCGAAACGGCTGCTGCCGGCCTCGTTCCTCACCATCGTCGTCACGGGCGTCGCGGTGCTCGTCGCCGTGCCGAGCGCGCTGTGGGGACAGTACGGGCGCGAACTGATCGCCTCCACGGTGTACCTGCAGAACTGGGAGCTCGCGGCGAACGCGGTCGACTACCTGGCCTCGTCGGACGCCCCCTCGCCGTTCCAGCACTTCTGGTCGCTGTCGGTCGAGGAGCAGTTCTACATCCTCCTGCCGCTCCTGCTGCTCGGCGTCGGGGCGCTCGCGCGCAGGCGGTTCACCCCGCTGGTGACGGCACGGATGCTGCTCGGCAGCGTCGTCGTGCTGTCACTCCTGTGGAGCATCGTGCAGACGGCCACGAACCCCGGCGTCGCGTACTTCTCCACCGGCACCCGTGCGTGGGAGTTCGCGCTCGGTGGCCTCGTCGCGACCGTCCGCCTGCCCGAGGTGCGCACCGAGGTCGCCCGGCGCGTGCGACTCGTCGCCACCGGCGTGGGTGTCGTGGCCCTCGCCCTGTCGCTCGTCGTGATCACCCCGGAGACGGCGTTCCCCGGGATCGCGGCACTGCTCCCGGTCGCCGGCGCGACCCTCGTGGTGCTGTTCGGTGCGGGCACCGAGTTCGAGGACGTCGGTGCGCTCCGGCCCGTCGCGTTCCTCGGCCGGATCTCGTACGCGCTGTACCTCTGGCACTGGCCGCTCGTCGTCATCCTGCCGATCATGCTGGGCCGCCCGCTCGACTGGGCGACGGGCACGGCCGTGCTCCTGGTCGCGGTCGGCCTGGCCACCGTGACGACGATCTGGTTCGAGGAGCCCGTCCGGTTCTCGACCTGGCTCCGCGACCTGCAGCCGCGCGGGGTCGTCTCGCTCACCGTGATCTGCAGCTTCACGGTCGTGACGCTCGGGGCCGCCACCCTGACCGCCGTGTACGTGCAGGAGGTCAACGCGACCACGGTCACGAAGCAGGTCACCGCCGAGCAGGAGGACGACGACGAGTCCTGCTTCGGCGCCGCCGCCCGGATCGGCTTCGACGAACCCTGCGTCGACCCCGAGCTCGCCGACGTCCGCGTACCCGCCCCCACCGTGGCGAAGGACGACGACGACAACCGCGCCGAGTGCTGGAGCGGCACGTTCCGCCCCTGCGTCCTCGGCAAGGAGACCGGGTGGTCCAAGCACCTCATCGTCGTCGGGGACTCGCACAGCAACGCACTGATCGGGGCGTACGAGAAGATCGCCGACGACAACGGCTGGCGGATCGACCTGGCCGGCACCGGCGGCTGTTACCTCACCACCGCGCAGCAGGACTCACTGAGCCCCTCGTCCATGCGCGGCTGCAACTCGTGGAAACACGCCGCCATCGACTACGTCCGCGAGCACCGTGACGCCGACGCGCTCGTCGTCACCCACTCCACCACGCAGATGCCCGTCAGCCTGCCGCCGGGGCCGGCGCGCGACACTGCCACCCGGAACGGCCTGGTCGATGCGTGGGAGCAGGCGGCCGGCGACGAGCTGCCCGTCATCGCGATCCGCGACAACCCGGTCCCGCGGCCCGACGTGGTCGCGTGTCTGAGCACGATGTCGGGGCCGACGACGGACGTCTGCGACCGGTCCCGCTCCGAGGCGCTCGGCCGGACCGACTCGTCCGTCGAGGCCGTCGCGGCCTTCCGCGCAGCCGGCGGTCGAGCGGCGTCGATCGACCTGAGCCGCTACTACTGCACCGACACCACCTGCCCGGCGGTCGTCGGGGGTGTCCTCGTGTACCGGGACAGCACGCACATCACGGCGACGTGGGCGTCGTCGCTCGAGCCGTACCTGGAGCGGGCGCTGCAGGACCGGTTGGCGGCGTTCGCGCGCTGAGCCCTCCGGTACAGCCCGCCTCACCCTGGACGCGTCGCCCGGACAGGGGAAGACTGGAACGGTCGGGTCCACGTCACCAGGGAGCGAGCATGCGTGAACACGTCCCCAGCCGGGTCAGCGACGCCGCGGTTCGCGACCTCGTCGATCGGCTCCGCCGCTACCGCGCGGTCACCCGGCCGGCGCTCGGCCACGACGGCGGCGTCGACGAGCAGCTGCTGACCGAGACGCTCCGGCACTGGGCGGACGACCACGACTGGCGCGCCCACGAACACCGCATCGCCGGCTGGGGCTGGCAGGAGACCGAGCACACAGCCGTACCGATCCGCGCGGTCGTCCGTGCAGCCGATCGACCCGATGCGCCCGTGGTCCTGTTCCTGCACGGGTGGCCGGACTCGGTGCTGCGGTTCGAGCACGTGTTCCCCCTGGTGCCGGACCTGACGGTCGTCGCCCCGGCTCTGCCGGGCTTCCCCTTCGCCGCGCCGGTGGAACCCGGGGGCCTGTCAGCGGTCGCGATGGCCGACGCCGTCGCCGCCGCGATGGCCGAGTTCGGGTACGACCAGTACGTCGTCTCGGCCGGGGACGTCGGCTGCGACGTGGCAGAGGCGCTCGCTGCCCGGCACGGCTCACACGTCACCGCGCTCCACCTGACCGACCTGTCGCAGTACCACTTCCTGGTGGACCCGCCGACGGACCTCGACGACGAGGAGCGGGCCTACGTGGAACGTGGCCACGGGTGGCAGCAGCGTTCCGGCGGGTACATGCACGAGCAGTCCACCCGCCCGCACACCCTCGCGGTCGGTCTCGGCGACTCCCCCGCCGGGCTGGCGGCCTGGATCCTCGAGAAGCTCGTCGAGTGGACCGACGGGGACGGGGACGGCCGTGCCGGTGCGTTCCCCCTCGACGACGTGGTCACGTGGATCGCCGCGTACTGGTACACCGGCGCGATCGGGACGTCCTTCACCCCGTACGCCAGTCCAGCGGCCAAGGACTGGCCTCGGATCGAGGTCCCCACGGTGATGACGGTGTTCCCGGCGGACCTCGTCAACGCGCCCCGGCAGTTCGTCGAGCGGTTCTTCGCCGTCGTCGAGTGGATCGAGTTCCCCAGGGGCGGTCACTTCGCCGCATGGGAACGACCCGAACAGTACGTCGAGGGTGTCCGGCGAGCGGTCGCTGTCGCAGGGGACGACACGGACTGAGCGCTTCATCAGACGATCGTCTGCCGAATTGCAGGACCGTCCCAAGTTGAGGGACGAAGTTGCTCGGACCACACCGCGGCCATCAGCATCGCACAGCGCGATCGACGGCCAGCGGACGCTCGAGGCAACTGAAGGGGCACCCCCGTGCACATCTCGCGCCGAACTGCGCTCATCGGCATCACCGCCGCCGTCCCGCTCGTCACGACCGCGCTCGCGGCCCCGGCCGACGCCGCCACCCCCTCCGGCGCGGCCGGATCGACCGGTTCCTCCGGCTCCGCCGACCCGGGTGTGCTCGCCGTGCAGCGCTGGCTCAACACGACGTTCGGGCACCTGCACGGGTGGGTGCACGTCGACGAGGACGGGCTGACCGGCAGCGGGACCGTCCTCGGGATCGTGCAGGGCACCCAGTCGCTCCTCGGCATCTCCCCCGTCGTCGCGACGTTCGGGCCGACGACCCGTCGGAAGCTCGAGCAGCACGGCGACGTCGGCTCGGAGACCGGCGACGACGCCGCGACCTGGTGCCGGCTCGTCCAGGCAGGACTCGTCTGCAAGGGTTCGTCGGACGTCACACTCACCGGTGAGTACGACGCGGCCACCGTGACGGCCGTGCAGGCACTCCGGTCCGACCTGGGTGCCGAGCCCGGCGCACTCCCGCTGTCGGCCCACCTGTTCGGCGCCCTCCTGACCGTCGACCCGGTCCGCCTCGCCGACGGGGGGTCACGCGCCGTGCGGACGGTGCAGCAGTACCTCAACCGCACCTACGCCGAGGCGACCGGCGGCGCGTACGGCAGCACGAGCGGGCTCGTCGACACGAGCACGTACTCTGCGGCGATCCGCGCGGTGCAGGTCGCGGTGGGGGTCACGGTCGACGGCGCCTGGGGACCGGGGACGGCTGCCGCGCTCCGTGCCGCGGGACCGAGCGTCGTCGGGGTCGGGACCACCGGCGCCTGGGTGTTGCTCGTCAAGGCACTCCTGGTGCTGAACGGCGAGCGCGTCGTGTTCAGCAGCACCTACTCGGCTGCGGACGCCGCGGTGGTCCGTGCCTTCCAGCAGTTCCAGGCGTTCCCGCCCGCCGAACAGACCGGGACGTGCGACGCCGGTACGTGGGCCGCCCTCGCCGCGAGCACGGGCGACCCGGACCGCGCCACCACCGGTACCGACACCGCGGTGCGCCTCGACGACGCCCGGGCGGCCGCCGTCCGTGCGTCCGGCGCCACCAGCGTCGGCCGGTACCTCACGAACCACCAGCGTTCCGGGGCACTCGACAAGGCCCTGACCCCCGACGAACTCCGCGTGATGGCGAACGCCGGGCTCGGGCTGTGGCCGATCTTCGAGGAGGGCGGGTTCGCCGCCTCGTGGTTCACCGAGGAGCAGGGTGTGCGTGACGCCCACCGCGCCCACGATGCCGCACGCCGACTCGGGATCCCGAAGCAGACCACCGTCTACTTCGCCGCCGACTTCGACGCGACCGCGGCGCAGGACGAGTCACTCGTGGTCCCGTACTTCCGTGGCGTCGCCACCGGCCTGCGGGACCGGGGGAACCTGTACAAGGCGGGCGTCTACGGATCCCGTGCCACGTGCACCGCGGTGAGCGGCGCCGGTCTCGCGCACTTCTCGTTCGTCGCCGGGATGTCGCCGGCATGGGCGGGCAACCAGCTCGAGCCGCTGCCGGGCAACTGGTCGCTCAACCAGATCCAGAACCGCACGGTCGGGTCGGGCAAGGGGTCCACCGAGATCGACGCCGTGGTGGACTCCGGGCGCGACCCCGGCGTCCCCGCGGCTCGGCTGGCCGACTGACCGGCTCCCGACCGGGATCGAGCACCGCCGTGACCACCACGACCCCGCGTGACGACGAGCCGCACGCCGCGTTCCCGCACCGTGCCACGTACGTCTTCTCGAACTTCGAGGAGGCGATCTCGATGGACTGCTACTGCGAGGAGGGCGCCGACCACTTCGGCGTCTACCCGTTCTACGACGAGGTCATCAAACCGATCATCCACGATCTGACCCGACGCGTCCGGCGCCGGTTCGGGAAGGAAACCCCGTGAACACCGCACACCCCACCACCCCGAGTGCCGCCCGTCACCGGAACCGCCGGACCGCCGCGACGGCGCTGACCCTCGGGCTGCTCGCGGCGGGCATCGCGCTGCCGACCTCGGCGGCGAACGCCGACCCCCTGCCCACGTCCGCCGAACCGACGGGTTCCACGATGACCATCTCCCACGACGGCTCCCGTCCCGCGGCGTCGTCGGCACAGCTCGACACCATCGGCGCGTTGATCATCCGCCGGTTGGAACTCGCTGACCCGGTGGCCGAGTCGAAGTGGCTCAGCGGCAAGCCGGTCTCCGATCCGGTGCGCGAACAGGCCGTCGTGGACGAAGCCGTCGCCCTGGCCGACCGACATGGTGTCGACCCCGTCCTGGTGAACCGGGTGATCCGCGCACAGATCGCCGCGAGCAAGGTCGTGCAGCGTGGCCTCATCAACCACTGGACGCACAACCCGTGGACCGCACCGACGACCGCGCCGGACCTGGCGACCATCCGCCCCCAGCTCGACGCCATCGACACGGACCTGGTGACCGCGCTCGGCCAGGCGCAGACCGTCGCCCAGGACCACCGGTGCGCGCACCTGGTGGACGCGGAGCGGAAGCACCTCGACGTCGGACTCGACTCGTTGCACCGGAAGGGGATCGACGTGGCGTGGAACACGTTCTGCTCCGCCTGACCCGATCGACGGGACGGGCCGCCATCGTGAGCGGCCCTAGGATGTGGTGTTCACTGATCGCCCGGGTCCGGGCGAGGAAGGACACCGCGCCAGATGAACCAGCGGCAGCTCGCCATGGAGGCGTCTCGACGAGCCATCATCGACGCCGCGGGGCAGCAGTTCGCGGCCTTCGGCTACGAGGCGACCACGTTCTCCCGCGTCGCCGAGGCGATGGGCAAGCCGAAGTCGGCGATCGGGTACCACCTGTTCCCGTCGAAGAAGGACCTGGCGACGGCCGTCATCGAACTGCAGCAGCAGCGCTGGCGGGAACTCTTCGACGCGCTCCCGGCCGAGCCCGGTCTCGAGCGGCTCACGGTGTTCCTCCTGACGACCGGCATGGACGTCCGGAAGGGTTCGGTCGCCGGCGGTGCCGTCCGGCTCCTGCACGAACTCGGCAAGGCCGGCGTCCCGGTGCCGCGCGGCTTCGACTGGTTCGAGATGACGCGGGGCGAACTCGTCAGCGCCGGGGTCGCGACCGCCGACGTCGACGCAGCCGGGGTCCAGCCGTCCGTCCTGCTGCTCCTCAACACGACGCTGGGCATGGTGGACGGTTCCACGCAGCTGACCGACGACGAGCTCGTGGCCCAGCTCAAGGCCCTGTGGTCGCCGCTCTTCACCTCGTTCGGCATCGAGGGCGCCCCGGAGATCATCCAGGCGGCCAGGCCCTACACCCCGGGAGGATGACGACTCAGTCGTCCCCGCCCCACGTCGTGCTGTAGATCGCGGCGTACCAGCCGACCCCCGGCTCGTCCTCGGTCGACCCGATCGTGATCCACGAGGCACGCGTCGTCACGTACAGGTCCTCGTCGTGCCCGCAACGGATCTCACGCGACGCAACGGGCTCGCCCAACGCCGCGCCACCCGGTCCGGACCGGCCGTTCCAGACAGCCAGCGGCAACGACTCCCCGCCGCGGCACGTCACCGACACCCGGATCCGTCCTGGCCGTCCGTCCTCCCGCCCGCCGAACGACAACCGGTCCGTGGTGCGGCCGAGACCCACGCCGCTCCCCAGCTCGTCGGGCTGTCCCGCCCAGCGGTGCCGGACCTGCTCGGTCCACGAGTCCGACAGGACCTCGTCGTCGGACATCCGCGGGTGCGCCCCGGAACAGGCGGCGAGGACCAGAGCGACGAGGACCACCGCGGTCACCCCGGCGACGGAACGGCGGCGGAACGGACGGCGGCGGCGGCGGGAACGAGCGATCATGGCAGACCCCATCCTGCCGGTCGATCAGCCGCCCCGCACCGTACAGTGCACCATGACCGAAACAGCGCCAGCGCACCAGTTGCTCCACCTCGGGGTGCTCGCCGACTCCCGGAAGGCCGACGAGCGTCGCCTCCCGATCCACCCGGCCCACTTCGACCGCATCGATCCAGACCTGCGCGCAGCGATGACGCTGGAGCGCGGGTACGGTCTCCGCTTCGGCGTGCCCGACGAGCAGCTCGAACCCCTCGTCGGCGCGATGGCCGACCGTGACCAGGTGATCGCCACCGCCGACGTCGTCCTCCTGCCCAAACCCGTGCCGTCCGACCTCACGGACCTGCGCGACGGCCAGGTGCTCTGGGGGTGGCCGCACTGCGTGCAGGACCGGGAGCTCACGCAGCTCGCGGTCGACGAGCGCCTGACGCTGATCGCGTGGGAGGCGATGAACCACTGGCGCGACGACGGCGGGTTCGGCCTGCACGTGTTCCACAAGAACAACGAACTCGCCGGCTACTGCTCGGTGATCCACGCACTGCAGCTCTGCGGGTCGACGGGCGACTACGGGCGCCGACTCACCGCGGTCGTCATCGGCTTCGGCGCGACCGCCCGCGGCGCGGTCACCGCCCTGAACGCGCACGGCATCCACGACGTCCGTGTCCTGACGAACCGGGACGTCGCCGCGGTCGGTTCCCCCATCCCCTCGGTCGACATCCTGCGCATCGGGCAGGACGACGGGCCGACGTCCGAGATGGTGGTGACCACCCCGGACGGGCCGGTCCCGCTCGCGCCCTACCTGGCCGAGAACGACATCGTGGTCAACTGCACCCTCCAGGACCCGAACGCGCCCCTCGTCTTCCTGCAGACCGAGGACCTCGCCGCCTTCCGGCCGGGGAGCCTCGTCATCGACGTCTCGATCGACGAGGGCATGGGGTTCAGCTGGGCGCGGGCCACGTCCTTCGCGGAGCCGATGATCACCGTCGGTGCCACCACCAACTACTACGCGGTCGACCACAGCCCGTCGCTGCTCTGGAACTCGTCGACGTGGGAGATCAGCGAGGCACTGCTGCCGTTCCTGCGGACGGTGATGTCCGGCCCCGGTGCCTGGGCAGGGTCCGAGACCATCCGTCGGGCGATCGAGATCGAGGACGGGCACATCCGCAACCCGGCGATCCTCGCGTTCCAGGGCCGCTCCGCCGAGTACCCGCACCGACCAGCGGATTGACTCGTGAACGAGGAAGGGCCCCGGTGGATTCCACCGGGGCCCTTCCTCGTACTGTGCGCTCGAAGGGACTCGAACCCCCAACCTTCTGATCCGTAGTCAGATGCTCTATCCATTGAGCTACGAGCGCGTGGCCTTGCGGCCGTGGAAGACTCTACAACAGGTGCGGCCCGGGCGCCAATCGAGGCCGCCGCACCATCACACTCGGCGTGTCGCGAGCGTCCGCCGCCGGCCGCGCCGTCACAGCCCCGCGGGCTCCTCGTCGAACACCTCGGCCAGGAACACCCGCAGCGCCTGCCACGACCGACGGTCGGCCCGTTCCTGGTACTGCGCACCGTGGTCCGGGGCGTCGGTGCCGGGCACCGCGAACGCGTGCATCGCGCCCGAGTACGTCACGACCTGCCAGTCGACCTCCGGCGCGGCCCGCATCTCGTCCTGCCACGCGTGCACCGCTTCGTCCGGCACGACGGGGTCGGCTCCCCCGGTGAGCACGAGCAGCTTCGCCCGGATGTCCGCGGCGTCCGAGGGGTCGTGCGCGATGAGCCCGCCGTGGAACGACACCGCACCGACGAGGTCGGCCCCGGTCCGCGCGAGTTCGAGCGCCGTCGAGCCACCGAAGCAGTAGCCCATCACGACGACGCGCGACGGGTCGACGTCGGGGTCGGCGAGCAGTCGCTCGAGCCCGGCGGTCGCACGGGCACGGAGCAACGGCAGGTCCTGGTAGAAGCCACCGGCCACCTGGGCCGCGGTGTCGTCGCCGGGCCGGACGCCGGCACCGTAGATGTCGGCACCGAACGCGACGTAGCCGAGCCGGGCGAGCATCGTCACCCGGGCCTCGACGTGCTCGTTGACGCCGTGCCAGTCGTGCACGACGAGGACGGCCGGACGACGGCCAGCGATCGCGGCGTCCTTCGCGAGCACGCCGAGCAGTTCGGTGCCCTCGTGGTCGTAGGAGACGTCGTCGACGCGGATGTCGGCGCCGGCGGGTTCGGGAACGGTCTGCAGGACGTCGTCGGTGGTGTTCACGTCGCCCGACGCTACGCCGCCCGTCGGGGTCAGCCCTCGACGTTGTCCCAGCCGTCCGGGCCGACAGACCCCGCGGCGTACTCGTCGAGCGGCGCCTTCCCCGCCTTCCACGCGTCGAGGAACGGTCCGACGACCTTCCAGCCCTGCACGGCGCTGTCACCGCGGACGGACAGCGTCGCGTCGCCCTCGAGCACGCCGGCCAGCACCTCGCCGTAGGCGCTGAGCCGCCCGGGGTTGAACGTCACCTCGAGGCTGGTGTGGTCGATCGTGTACGGGTCGCCGGCACCGTTGACGTTGAGTTCGAGCTGCATCTCGTCCGGGGCGATCCAGATGCGCAGCCGGTCGGGCAGCTCGGTGCCGGTGAGTCCCTCGGGCACGTGCGGGGAGTCCTTGAACGTGATGACGATCTCGCGGCGCTGCGCGGCGAGCGCCTTGCCGGAGCGCAGGGTGAACGGGACGCCGGCCCAGCGCCAGTTCGCGATCTCCAGGGTGAGCTGGGCGAGGGTCTCGGTGCCGAGCGACGGGTCCACACCGTCCTCGTCGACGTACGACGGCAGCTGGCGGTCCGCGACGGCGCCGGCGGTGTACCGGGCGCGCCTGCCCGCGGTCACGACGTCGCCGCCCCACGGCCGGACGGCCCGCAGCACGAGCTCCTTCTGGGTGCGCAGGTCGTCGGCCTTGATCGAGGCGGGGGCCTCCATCGCGACGACGGCCATCACCTGCAACAGGTGGCTCTGGATCATGTCGGTGAGCGCGCCGGCCTTGTCGTAGTAGCGCGCCCGGCCCTCGAGCCCGAGGGTCTCGTCGTAGACGATGTCGACGCGCTCGACGTGCTGCGACGAGAGCAGGGGCTCGATGATGCGGTTCGCGAAGCGCAGCCCGAGCAGGTTGAGCACGGTGGAGCGGCCGAGGAAGTGGTCGACGCGGTGGATCCGCTCCTCGGGGATGAACGAGTGCAGCAGGTCGTTGAGGTGCGACGCGCTGTCCGCGTCGGTGCCGAACGGCTTCTCGAGCGCCAGGCGGGTGCCGGCGGGCAGGTCGAGGTGCGCGAGTTGCTCGCAGCTCTTCTCGGTGACCGCCGGGGGCAGCGCGAAGTAGATCGCCGGGTCGTGGTCGCACGCCGCGAGCAGCATCCGCAGGTCGTCCGGGTCCGTGACGTCGGCCTTCCGGTAGGTCGAGGCGTCGACGACGGCCTGCAACCGGTCGGGCAGCACCGCGGCACCGGACGCCCCCTCGTCCTCCTCGTTCTTCGACGCCTGCGCGTTCTCGAAGGACTCGCGCACCTGGGCCTTCCAGTCCGCGTCGGACAGGTCCTCCACCCCCGCCCCGACGAGCTGGATCTCCCAGTCGTCCTTCACCTGGAGCAGGGTGGCGAGGCCGGGCAGGAGCAGGCGCTTGGACAGGTCGCCACTGGCTCCGAGGATGAGCAGGCTGGTCTGGAGGCTCGACATGCACCAGACCGTACTCATCGGTCCCGGTGGACGGCCGGGCCGCTACGGTGGTGACAGTCGGGCGCGAGGGAGCACCATGAGCAGTGGGTACGAAGGGCGGCGCCTCCGTGTCGCCGTGGTCGGGACGGGCATGATCGCGGGCGTGCACGCCCGCGCCGCCCGGGCCTCCGGGGCCGACGTGCTCGGCGTGCTGGGCCGGAACGCCACCCGGTCCGACCAGGTGGCGGCGCAGCTCGACCTGCCCCGCGGCTACGCCTCGCTCGACGAGGTCATCGCCGACGCCCCCGACGTGGTGCACATCTGCACCCCGAACGACCAGCACCACCCGCAGGCGCTCGCGGTGATCGCGGCCGGCATCAACGTGGTGTGCGAGAAGCCCCTGGCGATCGATCCCGCCCAGGCCGCCGAGCTCGTCGCCGCCGCGGCCGACGCCGGGGTCGTGGCCACGGTGCCCTTCGTGTACCGGTACCACCCGATGGTGCGGGAGATCCGGGCGCGCATCGCCGACGGGGAGCTCGGCCGGCTGCTCGCGGTGCACGGGCACTACCTGCAGGACTGGATGCTCGACGAGGACGCCTCGAGCTGGCGCGTCGACCCGACCTCGAGCGGACTGTCCCGCGCATTCGCGGACATCGGCTCGCACTGGTGCGACCTGGTCGAGTTCGTGACCGGCGAGCGCTTCGCCTCGGTGTCCGCGGCGACCGACATCGTCTACCCGACACGGCCGGCCGCGTCCGGCCCGTCGTTCTCCGGTTCCCCCGACCCCGATCCCGTGGCGGACGCGACGGAACGTGCCGCGGTCACCACCGAGGACACCGCCGTCGCGACCTTCCGCACCGCCACCGGCCGCATCGGCAACGTCGTGATCTCGCAGGTCGCCTCCGGTCGCAAGAACCGCCTGTGGTTCGAGGTCGACGGCACCCGCGGCAGCGCTGCCTTCGACCAGGAGCAGCCCGAGTCCGCCTGGTTCGGCAACGAGCGGGGCGCGCAGATCGTCGTCCGCGACCCGTCGCAGGGGTACCCGGACCAACGTCGTCTGGCGATCGTGCCGGCCGGGCACCCGCAGGGGTACCTCGACGCCTTCGCCGCGTTCGTCGCCGACACGTACACCGCCGTGCGCACCGGTGTGGCCCCCGACGGCCTGCCGACCTTCGCGGACGGTGCACGCTCCGCCGACATCATCGAGGCCGTGATCGGCAGCGCTGCCGAGACGACGTGGCGGGAGATCCGGTGAAGCTCGGCATGCTGACCGCCTGCCTGCCGGGCTGGTCGCTCGACCGGATCGCCGGGTTCGCCCAGCAGCAGGGCTACGAGCGGCTCGAGGTCGCCGTCTGGCCGGGCACCGGCGGTCGCGACTTCGAGGCGGCGCACCTGCCGGTCGCGACGTTCACGGACGAGGACGCCCAGGCCACCCGCGACCTGCTCGACCGCACCGGAATCGAGATCTCGGCTCTGGCCTACTACGAGAACAACCTGCACCAGGACCCGGAGCACCGTGCGGCGGTGCGGACCCACCTCGAGCACGCGATCGACACCGCGCAGACGCTCGGCATCCCGTACGTCGGCACGTTCATCGGCCGCGACACCACGAAGTCCGTCCGCGAGAACATGGCCGAGGGGAACCGTGTCCTGCCCGAGCTCGTCGACTACGCCGGCGAGCGCGGCGTGCGGCTCATCATCGAGAACTGCGTGATGGAGGGTTGGCACCCCGACGGGTACCCCGGCAACATCGCGTACTCCCCTGAGCTCTGGGACTGGGTGACGGGGCTCGGCTTCGGCCTGAACTGGGATCCGTCGCACCTGACGTGGATCGGGATCGACCCGGTGGAGACGATCCTGCCGTTCGCCGAGCACATCGTGCACGCGCAGGCGAAGGACGTCGAGCTGTTCCCCCGGAAGCGCGACGAGTACGGGTTCTTCGGCAAGGTCGACAAGGGCGACGACCCGTGGGACATGGGCTGGTGGCGGTTCCGGGTGCCCGGCCGCGGCGTGGTCGACTGGCCGCGCGTCGTCGACCGCCTCTACGAGGCGGGCTTCGACGGCACGCTGAGCGTCGAGCACGAGGACCCGCTCTGGGGCGGCACCGACGACAGGGTGCTCGAGGGGCTGCGCATCGCGCACCGCACGCTACGCCCGCTGATCGCGCAGGAGCAGTAGCGAGCACCCACCGGTGGCGAGCACAGGGCCCTGGTCTGGAGGCCCGGATCGCTTGACCGACGTCGGTCACGTGATCCGGGCCTCCAGGCCAGAGCCTGTGAACGGACCCGTGCGCGCCCGCGCACGCTGGGGCCCATGAGCACGACCGTGAGCGACTTCGTCATCGACCGCATCAAGGCGTGGGGGGGTCTCCCGCGTGTTCGGGTACCCCGGCGACGGGATCGGCGCCTTCGACGGTGCGCTCGGCAAGGCGGCGTCGAAGGGCGACGGCCTGGAGTACGTCCGGCCCACGCACGAGGAGATCGCGGCGCTGATGGCGACCGCGCACGCGAAGTTCACCGGCGAGGTCGGGGTCTGCGTCGCGACGTCGAGTCCCGGCGCCTTCCACCTGCTGAACGGCCTGTACGACGCGCAGATGGACAACCAGCCGGTGGTCGCGATCGTCGGTCAGCAGGGCCTCGCGGCGATGGGGTCGTTCACGCAGCAGGAGTCGAACCTGGAGCGCGTCTTCGCCGACGTCGCCTGCTACGTGCAGACCGTGGCGACGCCAGAGGCGGTCGGCGTGGTGCTCGACACCGCGTTCCGTACGGCGTCGCTCCGCAAGCAGCCGGCCGTGGTCGTGCTGCCCCACGACGTGCAGGCGATGTCTTACGACGCGCCGCCGCTGGAGCACTGGGCCTCGCGGTCGAGCGACGTCCCGGCGTCCACCCGCATCACACCGCCCGCCGACGAGGTCCGGAAGATGGCGGAGATCATCAACGCCGGGTCGAAGGTGACGTTCCTCGTCGGCGCCGGTGCGCGCGGTGCGACGGCCCAGGTGCTCGCCGCGGCCGAGAAGGCGGGTGCGGGGATCATCACGGCGCTCCGCGGCAAGGACGTGATCCCGGCAGACGTGCCGTACCACTCGCAGCAGCTCGGGCTGCTCGGGTCGCTGCCGTCCCTGCACCAGATCCGCGACTGCGACACCCTCGTGCTGCTCGGCACGAACTACCCGTACGGCGAGTACATGCCGAAGACGGGGCAGGCCCGGGGCATCCAGGTCGACATCAAGCCGGAGCAGCTCGGCCTGCGGTACCCGACCGAGCTCAACCTGTGGGGTGACGTCGGGTCCACGCTCGACGCCGTGCTCCCGCTGCTCGAGCAGAAGACCGACAGGTCGTTCCAGGAGACGATCGCTCACGAGATGCGGGAGTGGGAGTCGGAGATGCGCGCGCAGTCCGAGGTCGCCTACGACGACGGGGTGAACCCGCGCCGGGTGATCCAGGCCGTGAACGACCGGCTGCCCGACGGCGTCACGGTCACCGCGGACGCGGGCACGACCGCCGACTGGTACGGCCACCACATCCGGCTACGCGAGGGCATGCGCGGCGACATGTCAGGCCGGCTCGCGACGATGCTCGCGGCGATGCCGTACGCCGTGACCGCGAAGTTCGCGTTCCCGGACCGTCCGGCGGTGTGCACGATCGGCGACGGGGCGTTCCAGATGCTCGGCATGAACGAGCTCATCACGGTGAAGAAGTACATGGCGGCCTGGCCGAACCAGCAGCTCGTCATCGTGGTCATGCACAACGACGACCTCGGGCAGGTGTCGTGGGAGATGCGCACCGAGGACGGCAACCCGATGTGGCGCGGCTCGCAGGACGTCGAGTCGATGGACTACGCCGGGTACGCGACGCTGCTCGGGTTCCAGGGCATCGCGGTGCACGAGGACTCCGAGGTCGACGCGGCGGTCGAGCGGGCCTTCGCCCACCAGGGCGTGACGCTCATCGACGCGTACGTCAGCCGGAGCGTCCCGCCGCTGCCGCCGCACATCACGAAGGAGTACGCGATCAACACGGCGAAGAGCCTGCTGAAGGGCGACCCGGTCGAGCTCGACGTCGTCAAGGACTCCGCCAAGGCGATGGCGACCGAGGTCACCGAACGCGTGAAGGGTGCTCTCGGCCGCGACTGAACCGGGGTGGCCGGGCGACGGGGTACGGCCGTGTGAACGGTGTGTGACGACTTGCGGCGGGGTCTGGCGAGTCGCCTGTGCGTCTTCGTAGGTTCGTCGACGATGAACACTTCCCACACCACCGGATCCGCCGGTGCGACGACCCGACGGCGTCTCGGCGCCGGCGCGGCCCTCGCCACCGCCGGGGTCCTGGTCGCACTGTCCGTCCCGTCCGCAGCCGTCGCCGCCGAGGGCGACACGACGATCGACATCGTCGACGTCAACGACTTCCACGGTCGCATCGAGTCCGAGGGCACCGCCGCCGACAAGGCCGCCGGGGCCGCGAAGCTCGCCGGTGTCGTGCAGTCGTACCGCGAGGCCAACCCGAACACGATCTTCGCCAGCGTCGGCGACAACGTGGGTGCCTCGACCTTCACCTCGCTCATCCAGCAGGACGCCCCCACGATCGACGCCCTGAACGCCATGGACCTCGACGTCAGCGCGATCGGCAACCACGAGCTCGACAAGGGCCAGGACGACCTGACCGGCCGCATCGAGGACCGTGCCGAGTGGCCGTACGTCTCGGCGAACATCGTCAAGGCCGGCACCACCGACCCGGCGTTCACCCCGTACTCCATCGTGGAGAAGGGCGGCGTCAAGGTCGGCTTCATCGGCGCGACCACCGAGGACCTCATCCCCGGACTCGTCAGCCCCGGCGGCGTGCAGGGCCTGGCGATGGCCCCGATCGTCAGCCAGGTGAACCGGTACGCCGAGCAGCTCACCGACGGCAAGGACGACAACGGCGAGGCCGACGTGCTCGTCCTGCTCGTCCACGAGGGCGCCACGACGAGCGCGCTCACCGACGCCACCGGCACCGGCTCCTTCGGCAAGATCACCTCCGGCGTCTCGTCGAAGGTCTCCGCCATCGTGTCGGCCCACACCCACGCCACGTACAACCACTCCATCGCGGGTCCTGACGGCACGAAGCGTCCGGTGATCCAGGCCGGGTCCTACGGGGTCGCCTTCGGGCACCTGCAGCTCACCGTCGACGCGGACAAGCAGCTCACCGGCATCACGTCCGAGGTCAAGTCGGTCAACGCCGAGACCCGCGTGCCCGCCGACGCCACCTCGGTCACCGCCGTGAGCGGCATCGTGACCGCGGCCAAGGCCGTCGCCGACGTGAAGGGCAGCGAGAAGCTCGGCGAGATCACCGCCGACCTGCGTCGCGCCGTGCAGTCCGACCGCAAGGCCGAGAACCGCGGCGGCGAGTCCGTCCTGGGCAACTACATCGCCGAGGTCCAGCGCAGCGCCACCGAGCGCAACGGCTCGAAGATCGCCTTCATGAACCCGGGCGGCCTCCGCACCGACATGGTCTACGCGTCGAGCGGCGCCGGCGACCCGGACGGCACCGTCACCTACAAGGAGGCCGCGCTCGTCCAGCCGTTCGCCAACACCCTGGTGACGAAGGACATGACCGGCCAGCAGATCAAGAACGCCCTCGAGCAGCAGTGGCAGCCGGACGGCCTCGAGCGCCCCTTCCTGAAGCTCGGCGTCTCG
Organism: Curtobacterium flaccumfaciens; assembly: GCF_018598405.1. Taxonomy (NCBI): domain Bacteria; kingdom Bacillati; phylum Actinomycetota; class Actinomycetes; order Micrococcales; family Microbacteriaceae; genus Curtobacterium; species Curtobacterium flaccumfaciens. The sequence continues at coordinate 155,877 of NZ_JAHEWS010000006.1, forward strand.
GAGGGCTTCGCGTACACCTACGACCCGTCGAAGGGCCGCGGCGAGCGCATCACCGGCATGACCCTCGGCGGCAAGCCGATCGCGCTGACCGACACCCTCAAGGTGACCGTCAACTCGTTCCTGTCGACCGGTGGCGACAACTTCGCCGCCTTCGCGACCGGCACGAACGTCGCCGACTCGGGCCAGGTCGACCTGCAGGCCCAGGTCGACTACTTCGTCGCGAACGGGACCGTCGAGCCCCCGGTCGACCAGCGCGCCGTCGGGGTCACGGTCACGCCGACCCCCGCCGGTGGCTTCCAGCCCGGTGACGAGATCGAGCTCGACCTGTCGTCGCTCCTGTTCAGCAGCGAGGACCCCGCGAAGGCCGGCACGGTGTCGGTCAGCGCGGACGGCGAGGAGCTCGCCTCGTCCGCGATCGACCCGACGATCATCGACAAGACCGACGAGCAGGGTCGCGCGACCCTGACCGTCACGGTCCCCGAGATCGAGGCGCCGACCGCACGGGCAGCCGCCCGCACCGCCGGCTCCGTCTCGCTCGCCGCCGTCGCCGACCCGGTCGCCACGACCGACGCACCGCTCGTGGTCACCCTCCCGGGCGGCCAGACCGTCACCCTCGCCGTGACGATCCCGGTCGCCGCTGCGGTCGACCCCACGGATCCGACCGACCCGACGGACCCCACCGACCCGACGGACCCCGTCGACCCGAACCCGGGCACGGGCGGCGGGGTCACCCCCGGCCCCGGCACGGGAGACGGTGACGACGCCGGCATCGGTGGCGTCGGCGGGACCGACGACGGCCCGCGCGCCGGTGGCGACCTCGCCTACACGGGTGCGGACCTGACCGCTCCCGTCATCGCGGCGGGCATCCTGCTGCTGGCCGGGATCACGGCACTCGTGGTCATCCGCCGGAAGCGCGCACACCGCGACGCGACGGTGCTGACGGACTGACCCCGCGCCTTCCGGGCACACGCTGCGAACGGGCCGTCTCACCCTGGTGAGGCGGCCCGTTGGCGTCGTCCTGGAGGCACGGATCACCCCCGGCGCGCACGTCGCGCACCCGGGCTCGCGCGATGGCTGTCCCATCGCGGGAGAACACTGCGGATCCGCGGATCTGCGGGGTACTCTCGGGGTTGTCGCACCGCGACGCGTCGCGCCGGGTCGCTTTCAGCAAGTCGACGGTGGTTCCGTTCGGCGAGACTCCGCGACGCGGGCGTCCTCCGCCTCCAGGGAAACGGCGGAGGGCGCCCACTCCTCGGGTCAGCGACTCATCTCATCGGAACAGCTGCTCGCCGATGTAGGAACCCTTTCGGGGTGCCGGCGGCACGGCGAACACCGCGGAGCCGATGTGCGAGACGTACTCGTTCAGACGGTCGGAGGCGCCGAGCTTCCGCTGCAGCCGCGTGAAGTGGTCCGGGTCGTTCACGTAGGCGATGAAGAGCAGGCCGGCGTCGAGCTGGCCGTACTCGTTGAGCCCGTCGGTGTAGTTGTACGGCCGCCGCAGGATCTTCACGCCGCCGTTCGCCTCGTGCGCGGCGAGGGCGATGTGCGACGTCGGGTCGATCTTCGTCGCCCCGTCGGAGTCCGCCGCGTGGAAGTCCGGGGTGCTGTGCTCCTGTCCGCCGGAGAGCGGGGCGCCCTGGATCTTCGTCCGCCCGAACACCCGCTGCTGGTCGCTGACGACGTCGGCGTCCCAGGTCTCGATGTTCATCCGGATCTTCCGCACCACCTGGTAGCTACCGCCAGCCATCCACCCGGCGTCGCGGGCGAGCCAGACGAACCGGTCGTGGTCGGCGTCGGTCGTGATGTTGCGGGTGCCGTCCTTGAACCCCATCAGGTTGCGGGGTGTGCTCTGGTTCGGCCCCGCCGATGCCCGACCGAAGCCGAGCACGGTCCAGCGGACGGTCGCGGTGCCCCGGGCCATCCGAGCCAGGTCGCGCACCGCGTGGTACGCCACCTGGGGGTCGTCGGCGCACGCCTGCAGGGACAGGTCTCCGCCGGTCAGGCCCGCCTGCAGGTTGTCGCTCGGCAGCGTCGGGATGTCGGCGAGCGACGCGGGACGCCGGTCGGCCAGGCCGAAGCGCTCGTCGAAGACGCCCGGGCCGAGGCCCACCGTGACGGTCAGGGACGCCGGCCCGAGGTCGAGTGCCTCGCCCGTGTCGGCGCCCACCCCGTTGCCGTGCGCGGGTTCGACGCTGCCGACCGTCTTGCCGGCCTGCAACTGGGCGATCGCGGCCGACCAGCGGGCGAGGAGCACCTGCAGCTCGGTCGTCACGGTCGTCGACAGGTCGAAGGTCATGTAGACGCAGTACCGCTGCGGGGTGGTGCGGATCCCGCCCTGGGGCTGCCGGGCCGCGGTGGCGTAGAACGGCTGGCTCTGCGACAGGTCGATCGACTCGTCGCCGTTCGTCGCCGCCGTGAACGGGTTCACGCCGGTCGCCGCGGTGGCGCCACCGATGCCCGCTGCGGCCCCGACGCCGGCACCGGCCACGGCCAGGCCGGCGCCGAACAGACCGCGGCGGGAGACGTTCGGCCGCGGTGCCTCGTTCGCCCGGGGTGCCTCGTCCGGCTCGGTCACGCGGTCGCGACCTTCTCGGCCAGGCGGGACAGCGGGTCCTGGAGCGCCTGGATCTGCTGCGAGATCGTGTTCGCGTCGGACTTCTTGGTCGCGGCGTCCCACGTGGCGAAGCCACCCAGGTCGTCGGCGTCGCGGTAGCCGTCCATCAGGGTGTTCGTGGCGTCGAACTGCTTCGCGATCTGCTTCGTCAGGGTCGGGTCGAGCTTGGTCAGCCCCGGCTTGAGGTACGCGAAGGCCTGGCGCGCACCCTCGACGTTGGCGGCGAGGTCGACCAGGTCGATGTGGCTGTACGCCTCTTCCTCGCCGGTGACCTTGTTCGACTGCACCTCTTCGAGCAGGCCGGCGGCACCGTTGGCGAGGTCCTCCGGCTTGTAGTCCAGGGTCGGCACGAGCTTCGCGAGCAGCTGCACGTCCTCGGTCAGGTCCGCGGCGGTCTTCTTGGTCGAAGCGGTGATCTTCCCCGCCTGGAACAGGTCCTTCTCGACGGCGTGGAACCCGCTCCAGCCGACGGCCGGGTCGAGGTTCGAGGCGCGCATGTCGATCAGGTAGTCGAGGTTGCCGGCGTTGTCGGTGGCCGTGAAGCCCTTCTTGACGAAGCCGTCGACGTCGCTCTCGACGTGCTCGTAGAACGGGCGGGCGTTCGCGTAGTCGGTCTTCGCGGCGTCGAGGTCACCGGCGTCGATGTCCTTCTGCAGCTGCTCGACCGCGGCGACCATGTCGGTGACCTGGCCGTCGACGTAGGTCGCGTAGCCCTTCGCCCCGTCGCGGAGCAGGGTCGAGGCGCTGCTGTTCGCGGTCGACGCCGCCTTGCCGGTGACGGTGAAGTCCGTCAGCTCGGTCTCGGCGCCGGGGCAGTACACCTGGTACTCCCCGCCGGTCAACGTGGCGGTGAAGCGGACGGCGTCGAGGCCGGGCGCCAGGTTCTCCTTCTCGCCGAGGATCCGCTGGTCCTGCAGCAGTTCGACCTCGGTGATCGCGGTCGAGGACTCGTTCTTCACGGTGAAGGTGACGGGGCCCGCCGGGACCTTCGTCGAGGACACCGCGCAGGCGTCCTGCCCGTCGTTCGTGAGCGTGATGGTGACGCGGGAGACCTTCGCGTCGGAGCCGGAGTCGTCGGCTCCGGTGGACCCGCCGGCGCAACCGGTGAGTGCGAGGGCGGTGACGGCGCCGAGGGCGCCCAGGGTGATCAGGGGTCGGACGGGCTTACCGAAGGACATGGTCGGTGCTCCTTGCAGGGTCCGCGGCCGGAGGGCCACGGGCGGGGACCCTGCAAGGAGCAC
>NZ_JAHEWS010000007.1:0-153981 GCF_018598405.1 Curtobacterium flaccumfaciens
CGGCCCCGTGCGCGCTTGCAGCGCCGCACCCAGCAGCCAACCCCGCACCGGATCGCAGACCCCGCACCGTGCGCACCTCCGCAACCCGTGCCCGCTTCGCGGCCCCGTGCCCGCTTGCAGCGCCGCACCCAGCAGCCAACCCCGCACCGGATCGCAGACCCCGCACCGTGCGGACCCCGCACCGGACGGGAGGCGCGTGCCGACCCCGCCCCGCGCCTCCAGTCCGCACCGTGCGCACTTGCGCAACCCGTGGCGGCTTGGCGGCCCCGTGCGCGCTTGCAGCGCCGCACCCGGCAGTCAACCCCGCACCGAATCGCAGAACCCGCACCGTGCTCACCCCGCGGCGAGCGCCGCCGTCCACACCGCGTGCAGCTCGTCCGCGGCCCCCGGGTGCGCCACGAGGAACGGCTCCCCCACGGGTGGGAAGCCCTCGACGGGGCCGGAGCGGGTCAGCACGACACCCCCGGCCTCGTGCACGAGCAGCACCGCGGCCCCGTGGTCGACCGGGTTGAACGCCGAGACGCAGCCGCCGATCCCCCGCCCGGCCGCGACCTGCGCGATCGTCAGCGTCCCCGATCCCTGCACCCGGAGCGTGCAGGACCGGTCGGCCAGTGCGTCGAGGAACGCCCCGAAGCCCGGCCACGGCCGGTGTCCGTCGAGCTCGGTTCCGACGACGGCTCCGGCGAGCGGCCGGGGTGCGTCGTCGAGCCGGAGTTGCCGGTCGCGCAGGGTGGCACCGCGGCCGCGCCGGGCCTCGAGGACCTCGCCGCGCCACGGGTCAGCCACGACGCCGACGAGCGGGCGTCCGCCACGGGTCAGGCAGAGCGACATCGAGGTCCACGGGACCCCGTTGGCCAGGTTCGTGGTGCCGTCGACGGGGTCGAGGAACCAGCGGTGCCGGTCGCCCGGGGCCTCGCCGTACTCCTCGCCGGTGAAGCCGTGCGTCGGGAACACCATCCGCACGCGGGAGCGCACGTGCTGCTCCACCAGGCGGTCGACGTCGGTGACGAGGTCGGCGGGGTTGGCCTTCGTGTGCACCTCGCTGACGGGGTGCTCCCGGGTGTAGGCGATGACCTCGTGGGCGATGCGGTGGGCCAGGGCCTGGGCGCGCGAGGCGACCTCGGTCTCGGTGGGCTCGCGGTCCCGCTCGGGCCAGCCGTCCCGCTCCGCGGCGGACAGCGCGGCGCCGATGGAGCCGACGTCGTTCGTGGTGATCGAGTCGACACCGAGCCGGGCCGCCCAGATCGCGGGGTCGACGTCGTCGATGGTCCAGACCGCGACGCGCAGGCCCAGGGCGTGTGCCACCTCGACGGTGCGCGGGGTGAGGAAGGCGACGTCGAGGTTGAGCGTCGACGGTGCCAGCGCCTCGAGGTCTGCGGGGACCGGTGGGTCGAGGGACTCCCATGCGAGCCAGACGTCGGCGTCGGGCAGCACGGACCGGACGGCCGCCATCGCCGTGGGGGCTCCGCACCAGGCCACCTCGGTGGAGCCGCTGAACCCCGCGACGGTTCGGGCGGCGACCAGGGCGTCCTCGGCGTCGGTCAGGTCGATCAGCAGTGTCGACCGGCAGCCGTCGAGCCGTTCGAGCGCACCGTGGAGCCGCGGGATCCGGTCGAGGCCGTTGCCGAGCCGGGCGACGTCGCACCAGGCGACGTCGGACACCCGGCGGGCGTCGCCCCACATCCGGCCGAGGGTCTCGTCGTGCAGCAGGACGGCGACACCGTCGGCGGTGCGACGGACGTCGACCTCGATCACCTCGGCGCCGAGCGCCTCGGCGACCGCGATGGCGGGCAGGGTGTTCTCACGCCGGACGCGCGGCGCACCGCGGTGGGCGACGAGGCGTGGCGGACGCACGCCGGGCCTCCCGTCCGGGCTGGTGGCGACCACCTGGTCGACCGCAGACGCAGACGCAACCGAAGCCGACACGGCCGCAACCGACGTCGGGACCCCGGCGCTCATCGGGCGACCTCGAGCAGCACGCCGTCGCGGTGCACGAGCACCTCGCCGAGGCGGACCCCGGTCTCGGTGCCGACCGCCGGCGGCGGCCCGGTGACGAACGCGCGGAGTTCCGCGCCGTCCGTGGCGAGCACGACCTCGGCGAAGTGGCCGCGCATGAGCACCCGCGCGACCGTCGCCCGGATCGGCGAGTCGTCGGTGAGTGCGACCTGCTCGGGGCGGATCAGCACGGTGTCGGCGGCGGTCGGGCTGACGGACGTGCCGGCGAGGAACCGACCGGTGACGACGCTCGTCGACCCGATGAAGGACGCCACGAAGCTCGTTCCAGGGCGGGCGTAGAGGTCGGTCGGGGTGGCGATCTGCTCGATGCGCCCGTCGTGCATGACGGCGATCCGGTCGGAGATGCTGAGCGCTTCGTCCTGGTCGTGCGTCACGATCACGGTCGTGATGCCGAGACGCTGCTGGATGCGCCGGATCTCGTCGCGGACGCTCACGCGGAGCTTCGCGTCGAGGTTCGACAGCGGCTCGTCGAGGAGCAGGACGTCCGGCTCCTGCACGATGGCACGGGCCAGGGCGACGCGCTGCTGCTCGCCACCGGAGATCGCGGTCGGCTTCGAACCGGCGTGGTGGCTCAGCCCGACGAGCTCGAGCGCGTCCCGCACCCGCTCGGCGATCCGCTGCTTCGGCACCCGTCGGGTCCGCAGCGGGAACGCGACGTTCTGCGTCACCGTCATGTGCGGCCACAGGGCGTAGTTCTGGAACACCATCGCGCTCGGTCGGCGCTCCGGGCCGAGCGACGTGACGTCGCGGTCCCCCATGGTGACCACGCCGCCGTCGGCGGGCAGGAACCCCGCCACCATGCGGAGCGTCGTGGTCTTGCCGCAGCCGGACGGCCCGAGGAGCGAGACGAGCTCGCCCTTCGCGACGTCGAGGTCGATGCCGGCGACGACGTCGCGTCCGCCGAGCGTCTTGCGCAGTCCGCGGATGGTGAGTCCGCCGGTGCGGGCCCGGTCCGTCGTGCTGCCGTCGGCCTGGAGGCCCTGCGCGCGTTCCGTGACGAGCGTTGCGTCCGTCATGTGGTCGCCTTTCGTGCTGGTGTGGTCATCGGGATCTGCGTCATGTGGGGCTGCGTCATCGGGGCTGCGTCATCGGATCTGGAAGCCGTCCGCCAGTCGGCCGCCCATGATGTGCTTCCGGGCGAGCAGCAGCAGGACCACGGACGGGATGCTCAGCGCGATCGCGAACACCGCCGACACCTGGCGTGGGGAGTTCAGGACGAGCGAGTACATCGCCGTCGGCATCGTCATGTACGTCGGGGCGCCGACCAGGTACGTGCCCTGCGCCTCGTCGAAGGACGCCAGGAACGACATCACCATCGCGACGAGGATCCCGGGCCAGGCGATCGGGAACGTCACCTTCCAGAAGGTGCGCCAGCGGCTGGCCCCGGCGTCGCGGGCGGCCTCTTCGAGGGACCGCGGCACGGCCGAGAACGCGGCGGCCGGCAGCCACGTCATGAACACGACGCACCCCAGGACGTGGACGATCAGGATGCCGGTCACCGTGTTCATGAGGTCCAGCGCGGTGAACATCGCCGACATCGTGACGAAGAGGCCCATCTTCGGGAATGCGTTCGTGGCGAACAGCCCGACCAGGACGAGCCGTCGCCCCGGGAACTCGATGCGGCTGATCGCCCACGCGGCGGGCAAGCAGACCACGGCGGCGATGAGGACCGTGAGCGGGGCGAGGACGAGCGAGTTCTGCACCGCGACGGCCAGGCTGCGGTCCTCGAACACCGTGCCCCACCACTGCAGGGTCCAGCCGTCGGGCAGCAGGTTCGGGTACGTCCACGTCGTGGCGAAGGCCCGCGCAGCCAGCCAGACGAGCGGCCCGAGGATGAAGACGGCCAGCACGATCGCGGTCGCCCAGACGAGGGCGGTGCCGGTCAGACGCTTGATCACTGCTGCTCCTGACGCTTCTTGTCGAGCTCGCCCGCGTTCGAGCGGACCGTCGAGCGGAGGTAGAAGATGCTCGCGGCCGCGGCGAACGCGAACACGATGAACGCCATCGCGGTCGACTGCTGCGGACGGTTGTAGGCCTGGAAGTACTTCGAGATGTCGACGCCGAGCATCGTCGGGGCGTTCGGACCGGTGAAGTACGGCACGGTGAACGAACCGAGGACCCCGATCACCGTGAACGTCGTCGCGATGACGAGCGGGGTGGCCGCCATCGGCAGGAGCACCTGCCAGACGACGCGCCAGGTGCTCGCACCGGCGTCCTTCGCAGCCTCGACCAGGGCGTCCGGGGTGCCCTGCAGCGCCCCGGCGATCATGAGCACCGCGAACGGCAGGCTGGTCCAGACGCTGCCGAACACCACGGCGACGAGGGTGTACCCCCACACCGGGACGTCGAGCCCGAACTGTGCGCCGAGGCTCCGGAGGAAGCCCTGCGCATCCGTGAAGGTCAGGATCGACCAGCTCGCGATGACCACCGGCACGAAGATCGGCACCACGGCGAGGACACTGAGGGTCTTGCCGAGGAAGCCCCCGCGGAGCCGCAGGATCACGGCGACGACGACCGCGAGGCCCACGGTCAGGCCGGTCGACAGCGCGGTGACCCCGAGCGTCGCGACCAGGTCGCGCAGGAACGTGGCGTTGCCGAGCAGGGTGGTGTAGACCGCGAACGAGAAGCCGCGCACGGTGTCGCCGCCGATGTCGGCGAGCGCCTGGTTCAGGCCGCCGGTGAAGCCGAGGCTGAACAGGGCGGCGTTCACCACCGGGACGCCGACGAACAGGACGACCACGAGCACCGGGGCAGCGACGAGGGCGAGGCCCTGCCACCGCCGGCGGCGGGCCAGTCGCTCCTGCGCCGTGCGCCCGCTGGCGGGGTGCGCCGGGCCCTGGGCCTGGGGCGGGACGGGCGGGAGGCCCGTGGCGGAGTCGCCACGGGCCTCCCGGCCGGTTGCCGGGCCGTCCTGGACGGTCTGGGTCACTGCGGGACCTTCGCGTCCCACGCCGCGTTCATGTCGGCGGCGAAGTCGCTCTGGAACCCGAGGCGGAGCTGCGAGGGGTTCGCGTCCGCGAACTGCTCGGCGACGGACTTCGGCAGGCTGTCGAGCGGGATCACCGGGTAGCCGGAGACGGCGCTCGCGACGAGCTGCTGCCCCTTCGAGCTGAGCACGAAGTCGGCGAGCTTCTCGGCTGCCGCCTTCTTGGCCTCCGGCTCGGTCTTGGGGATGCCGAGGAAGCTCGCGCTGCCGGTGAACGACGGGTCCTCGATCTGCACGGCCTTGGTGGTCTTCGGGATGATGCCGGTCTTCTGCGAGGTGATGAACTGGTCGCTCCAGACCGGAGCCATCGCGATCTGACCGCTGCCGAGCAGCTGCACGACCTGGTCGTTGCCGTTCGGGTAGACGCCCTTCTGGTACGTCGACGGGCCGAGGTCCTTGAGCGCGGCGAAGCCCTTGTCCCACTTCGACTCGAGCGACTTGTCGTACTTCGTCTGCATCGTCTCCTGCTCGGCGGGCGTCAGGTACTTCGCGAGCACCGTGGCCACGAACGAGCCGCCCGAACCGCCGGAGGACGGGGAGTTGTAGGCGAACTCGCCCGGGTTGGCCTTGATCCAGGCGAGCAGGTCGTCGAGGGTCTTCGGCGGGTCCGTGACCTTCTTCGCGTCGTACGCCAGCAGCACGCTCGAGGCGCGGTACGGGATGGCGCTGTCGCCACCCTGCTGCTTCGTGGCGTCGGGGACGTCCTTCAGGTTCGGGATCGTGCTGTCGCTGACCGGTGCCATCAACCCGGCCTTGCCGGCGGTGGTGACGAAGCCGGCGTCGACGAGGTCGTACGCGACGGACTTGCCGGCCTTGACCGCGGTGGCGAGGTTCGCCTGGGTCTGGGCGTCGTGCTCGCCGTGCAGGTCGATACTCGTGCTGACGTGGATCTTCGGGTTCGCCTTCTCGAAGGCGGGGATGAGCGACTTGTCCCAGAGGTCCTGGACGTTGGTGTCGCCGCTGATGAACACGGTGAGGTCGGTGGTGCCGTTGCCGTCGGCAGCGTTCGAGGCGTTGGCGCTCTGGACGCAGCCGGACAGTGCGACGGTCGCGGCTGCCGCGATGGCGAGGCCGGCGAGGACTCGGGTCTTCACGTGGGTTCTCCCTGTTCCGTGGTGGTGCGTGGGGTGGGGCGGGGATGGGTGGTTCGAGGTGCTGGTCGTGCGGGGTGCTGGTCGTGCGGGCGGGCGTGTGGGAACGTTCCCGCGCCGGGTTCGAGTGTGGCGCTGCCGGGTGAACTCCGGGTGCCGCGGGCATCGCCGCCGGGTGAACTCCGGGTGCGGGGGTGCGGTGGTGCGGGTGCGATGACGGCGCACGGTGCGAGTTCCGCCGACCCGTGCGAGGTTGACGGCTTCGTGCCCGGCTACAACCCTGCACGGAGCGGGCTACTCGCCCCCGACCGGCGAAGGATGCACGGTGCGCGGCCCCGTTCTCTGCCGACGATCCCGCACACAGCAGCCAGGTCGGCCGTGGGCGACGAACCGCGCACCGTGCGGCCCCGCGACAGGCCGAACGATCCCGCACCGTGCGCTACTGACACCCCTCAGCGCGACATGCGGACTCCGGCCTGGCGAAGCTTCGCGCGGAGCACCCACTCGTTGCGCAGGTCCGACCAGGTGAGCCGCACCACGGTTCGCACCTCGGGGAACGCACGGAGCCGGTCTTCCCGGATCTTCTCGTCGAACAGCGCTTCCTCCGGCGTCCGTCCCCGCAGGTACGCACTGCTCCGGTACTTCACGGCTCCGTCGAACTCGACCACGACCCCGGCATCCGGGAACCAGAAGTCCACGACGATGTCCGGCTCGCCGACGGTCCGGAAGCGGTGCTGGAGGACCGGCGGTGGTGTCCCGAACTGGTCGAACCGCGCCCGTGCGTACGACTCCCCCGGTGAGTCCGACGCGGCATCGGCGAACCCGATCGCCCGGAGGGCGCGACGTCGTCCCTTCTGCCCGCGCCGCTCGATCGCCGATCGGACGTCTTCGCGCTCGACATCGCGACGGAGGAGCGCATCGAGGGACACGACTGCGTCGGTGAACGGCAGTGTGAGTGCGAGGTCGGTCGCCAGCCGATCGAGTCCGCACAACAGCAACCCGTCGGGCGTGGCGACCGGACGCTCGTTCCGCTCGGCGTCGAGGTCGGCGTGCACCACGAAGGTCGCGTTCGTGGTGCGCCGGTCGGCACCGCGTGAGGTCACGTGGATCCGTGTCGGTGGTGGGGTGAGCAGGGGCACACCGAAGACGACGGCGGCGGAGACGTGCGAGATCAGGTCTCCGGCGCGGATGCGGTCGGCGAACGAGCGGATTCGGACGTGGTGCTGCTCACTGGGTCGGAGTGCGGCCCATCCCGCAGACTCCGCGTACAGTCCGCGCGCGACCCGTGTGAGCTCCCCCGCAGCGGCCCGACGCCTGATGGCATCGGACTCGTCGGGGCGCTGTGCGGAGGTTCGGAACGTGAGGACTTCGGGGACCGGTGCGAGCTTGAGGTTCATCGACATACTCGTGATGCTCCGGATGCTCCGCCTTCGGAGCGGCACCGAGTGGGCGTGCTGTGGAGGACCAGCCGCGCCCAGCACCTTGTGGAGGAATGAGCGAGCACCCCGGAGGCTGCGAGAATGAGCGGGTGAACGCACGCACCTGGGGTTGGCTCGCAGCCGTCATCGACGTCGTCCTCATCGTCGTCTTCGCGCTCATCGGGCGCTCGTCCCACGGTGAAGCGAACACGGCGCTGGCACTCTGGACCACGGCCTACCCGTTCCTGGCGGGGTGGGCGATCGGGTACGTGACGAGCGGGGCCTGGGCGCGACCGCTGCGCTTCTGGCCGACCGGCGTCGTGGTCTGGGTCCTCACGGTCTTCGTCGGTCTGGCCGTCCGCGTCGCCACCGGCCAGGGCGACGTCGACGGCAATCCGCTGCCGATCTCGTTCGTCATCGTCGCGACGATCGTGCTCGGGGTGTTCCTGCTCGGCTGGCGCGCGATCACCCGCGGTGTGCTCCGGTTCACCGCATCGCGGTCGCGGCGGGACGCCGCAGCGTCCGACGCGTGAACAGCAGCCGTGGTGCCCAACCGACGATCCTCGACGTCGCCGCACGTGCGGGGGTCTCGAAGTCGGCGGTGAGCCGGGTCCTCTCTGGAACAGGTCGGTTCTCCGACGAGACCCGTGAGCGAGTCGAACGCGCCGCGACCGAGCTCGGGTACGTCGCCAACGCGATGGCCCGCGGGCTGGTCAGCGGCCGGACGAACACGATCGGGATGCTCGTCCGCGATGCATCGTCGATGGTCTACACCGCCCTGCACGCCGTGATGGAGCGCCGTGCATCCGAGCTCGGCTACCGCGTCGTCACCACGACGGGCGTCGGTCGGGTCGAGGACGAGAAGTCCGCCCTCGCAGCACTCGTCTCGATGCGCGTCGACGGCCTGGTCGTGTGCAGCGGCCTGATGCCGTCCGCCGACATCGCCGAGTTCGCGCCCCGCATCGCCACCGTCGTCGCCGGTCGGCCCGAGCTGCACCCGGCGCTCTCGAGTGTCTACTGCGACGAGGCCGACGGTGGTGCCGCGATCGCGGATGCCGTCGCCGACGCCGGCCACTCCACCGCGGTGGTCCTCACCGTCCCGCTCGACAACGCGATCACGCAGCACGCGAGATCGTCGGCCATGGTCGAGCGGCTCCGAGTACGCGGCGTCCGGGTGATCGACATCGACGCGAGCTTCGTGCGGCCGCCGGACGACCTCGCCGCCGATCTGGTGGACGCCGTGCAGGAGTCGGGCGTGACCGCGGTGATGTGCCCGACCGACCGGCTCATGCTCGACGTGTGCGAGGCACTGGCCCGCCGCGGTGTCCAGGTCCCGCGCGACCTCTCCGTGACCGGGTTCGACGGCGTGTACCCGCTGGCGAGCGACTGGATCGGCTTCACGACGCTCGAGCAACCGATCGAGCGCATCGGCCGCGAGGCGATCGACCTCGTCATCGGCCGCATCGACGACCCCGCGCGCCCCGTCGAGCACCGCTCGCTGCGCGGCACCGTGATCCCGGGCCGCACCCTGCTCCCCCGCTGAGCCGCCGACCTCACACCGTGCGAGTCAGCTCAACCCGTGCAGGCCCAGGGCCTCGCGCACGGTGCGGGGTCACTCGAGCCGCGCACGGTTCGCGACGCGGTGCGAGGTTCGAGAAGCGCGCACGGTGCGAGGTTCGCCAAGCGGTGCCGCCGCGGTGGCTCGGTGCGGTGCTACAAGCGCGCACCGAGCGGACAACCTCGCACGGGCCGACAGACACAGCACCGTGCGGCTTCGAACCACGACCGCACCCGCACCGCACGACCGCACCCGCGCACGACCGCACCCACGACCGCACCCGCACCCACGACCGCACCCGCACCCGCACCCACGACCGCACCCGCACCCGCACCCACGACCGCACCCGCACCCGCACCCGCGCCCCCGCGCCCGCCTAGAACAACCCGCTGCGCGGCCCGTCCTCGGGCCCGTCGAACCCGCGGAACATGTCCGACACCAGCGCCTCGATCTGCGGCTCGACCAGCCGCTCGACGGCCTCGGCGATCCGCGGCCGGTGGTCGATGAGCGCCAGGCACACGGCGGTCCCGGTCGACCGCGCGCACTCGTCGGACAGCTCGATCTCGTGCCGGAGTGCTGCCTTCGCCTCGTCGGACAGCGGCTCGCGAGGCGTCTGCTCCCCCGCGCCCGTCCCGGCCATCTCACCGAGGGTGAACAGGAACGGCGACCCCGGCGACGGCTCCGGATCCACGTCGAGCCCCTGGAACTCGGGCGACAACCCCTCGGCCGGCTGGTACCCCGCGTGCCGTTTGCGGGCCGCCGCACGCTCGAGTTCGCGCTGCAGCAACGGCAGGTTCTTCGCCGTGTAGTCGTCGACGGCGTCCTCGACGATGGTCGAGATCCGCCCGATCAGCGCGTGCTGGACAGCGTGCGGAACGTCGGGTCCGAACCCCGCGGCCGCGGCGATCGGGGACCCGGTGCACTTCCGGCAGATGCGGGTGCGCGGACGGGCGGTGCCGATCTGCCAGCGCGGCAGCCAGCGCAGCCACAGGTCGACCGCGCCCCGCACGCGACCGTCGATGCCGTCCATCCCTCAACAGTAGGCCTGGAGGCGCGGATCACCCCCGGCACACCGCGCCGGTCGGGCAATCCGCCGGTTCTCAGGCCTGGGGCTCGGTCACGAAGTCGATGAGCTCCTCGACACGGCCCAGCAGCTGCGGCTCGAGGTCGGCGAACGTCCGCACCTGCCCGAGGATCCGCTGCCACGCCCGGGCGATGTCGGCCTGCTCGGCGTGCGGCCAGCCGAGCGCCTGGCAGATCCCCTTCTTCCACTCGATCGAGCGCGGGATCGTCGGCCACGCCTGCAGTCCGACCCGCGCCGGCTTGACCGACTGCCAGACGTCGACGAACGGGTGCCCGACGACGAGCACGTGCGCACCCCACTTGCCACGCATCACGGCGTCGGCGAAGCGGGACTCCTTCGACCCGGGCACCAGGTGGTCGACGAGCACGCCGACACGACGGTCCCGGTTCGGCTGGAACTCGTCGAGCACGTCGGCCAGGTTGTCGACGCCGGAGAGTTCCTCGACCACGACGCCCTCGACGCGCAGGTCGGCACCCCAGACCTTCTCGACGAGTTCGGCGTCGTGCTTGCCCTCGACCATGATGCGGGAGGGCAGCGCCGCCCGAGCACGCTGCGACTCCACCGCGAACGATCCGGACGCGGTGCGGAGGCGACCACCGTCGGACGCCTGCCGCACGACGGGCGCACCCCCGGGCCTCCAGTCAGCATGCACGGAACCGACGCGACCAGCGGAACCGGCGGAACCGGCAGCACCAGCCCGGCCAGCGGAACCAGCACCAGCCGACCGCCCGACCGGCGCCGACGGCCGTCCCAGCGTCACGAGCTCCCCTTCGAGCAGGAACTGCCCCGTGAAGGGGAAGGAGCGCGTGCGGCCCTTCCAGTCCTCGAGCGCGATGTTGCCCGCTTCGAGCCCCACCACGGCACCCGCCCACCCGGAGTCCGGGTCCTCGAGCACCATGTCCCGTTCGAGCGGCACCTGCCGCACCTTCTTCACCCCGCGCGAGCGCCAGTCCCCCGAGAGCACATCGCCGCCGTACCGGTCGTCGTCCACCCGCACGAGGGTACTGTCGACGACGGCCCGGACGACGTCGACCGCGCCGGTTCCCCATCATCTCGACGGAAGGCCCTCCCGTGCGCGCAGCGATCATCCACGCCCCGAACGACATCCGCGTCGAGGAGCGCGACCGTCCCGGACTGCTCTCCGGCAAGGACGTCGTCGTCAAGGTCACCGCGGCCTGTGTCTGCGGCTCGGACCTCTGGCCCTACCGCGGCGTCACCGAGACGAAGCGGCCCCGGCCGATCGGCCACGAGCTCGTCGGCGAGGTCGTCGCCGTCGGTGACGCCGTCACGACCCTGCACGAGGGCGACTTCGTGATCTCCCCCTTCACCATGAACGACGGCACCTGCCAGGCCTGCCGCCACGGGATGACGACCGGCTGCGACCACCTGTCCGGGTTCGGCAGCACGGACGCGTACGGCGACCCCGTCGGCGGCGCACAGGCCGAGTACGTGCGGATCCCGGACGCCGACGCCACGCTCGTCGTCGTCCCCGGCCCGGTCGACCCGGCCCTGGTGCCGTCACTGCTCACCCTGTCCGACGTCTTCTCGACCGGCCACCACGCCGCCGTGTCGGCAGCGGTCGGCCCCGGCAAGACCGTCGTCGTGGTCGGCGACGGGGCGGTCGGTCTGTCCGCCGTGCTCGCTTCGAAGCGGCTCGGTGCGGACCGCATCATCGCAATGAGCCGGCACGCCGACCGTCAGGCCCTCGCGCGCGAGTTCGGTGCCACCGACATTGTGGCGGAGCGCGGCGACGAGGGCGTCTCTGCGGTCCGCGAGCTGCTCGGCGGCGACCTGGCCGACTGCGCCGTCGAGGCCGTCGGCACCGAGGAGAGCATGGACCAGGCGCTGCACTCGGTGCGCCCCGGCGGCAACGTCGGCTTCGTCGGGGTCCCGCACGGGGTGCCGTCGATCGGCACGCGCTACCTCTTCGACACGAACATCGCGATCGCGGGCGGCATGGCACCGGCCCGGAAGTACATCCCCGAGCTGCTGCCGGACGTGCTGTCCGGCGCGATCGACCCCGGTCGCGTCTTCGACCTGGAGCTGCCGCTCGACGAGGCCGCCGAGGCCTACCGCGCGATGGACGAGCGCCGGGCCATCAAGGTGCTGCTGCGCCCGTAGCGGCGTGCGTCGTGGACGCGACCAGCAGACGGACGGGAGGCCCGTGGCGGCGTCGCCACGGGCCTCCCGTCCGACGTCTGGTCGCGTCGTGGACCGCCAGCCGGTCCTTCGCGCTGGGCGACAGTTCGCGCGCTCGCACGCCCGTGACCTGTCGCTGAGCGCGAAACCCGGTTGCGCGACGCCGACGGCCGGCGCCCGCTCAGGCGTCGCGGATCGCCAGCACCCGGTGCGGCGCAGCCGCCTCGGCCCGCCACCCGGTGGGCAGGACATCGCGGAGCTCGGGCACGGTGAAGCTCCGGCGGATCGACCGCAGCCCGTCCACCCGGATGAACGTCCCCGCCGCCACGATCGGTGACGCCAGCGCGTACGCCCGGTAGGCCGCCGGCGACCGCCGGATGTCGGAGTGCAGGCTGCGTCCGATCGCGAGCTGCTCGGAGTCGGCCAGGAAGCCCCGCCGCTCGTCGTCGCCGAGGTGGTGCAGCACGTGGTTCGACACGACGACGTCGAACCGCTCCCCCGCCGCGACCAGGTCGCCGCTCGACTGCTGCCGGAACGTCACGCCTGCTGGTGTCGACCGCCGTGCCGCGGCGATGGCGCGTTCGTCCGGGTCGACCCCGACGACCTCGAGGTCGAAGCCGTCGCTCGCCGCCCAGCGCACCAGCGACCGGGCCAGGTCGCCGCCACCGCACCCCAGGTCGAGCACCCGGCCGCGGCCCTCGGCGGGCAGGGCCGGCACGACGTGCGATCGCCAGGCCGCGCGCCAGCCGCTCACGAGCGCGTTGACGACGGCGAAGCGCCGGAACGTGCGCGCGAGTGCGCGCGGGTCGCAGTCCGGGTCGTCCATCAGTTCGGTCAGGTCGAGCGCGCGGCTGCGCAGGTCGACGGCCGGGAGGCCCGTGGTGCCGCCGTCCCGACCGCTCACGCCGCGCCCGTGGTCGCGACGGGAACGCGGGCGGGTGCGACAGCGGGTTCCGCCGCGGGCGACGCCGCGGGCGACGCCTCGGTCCGGACCGCGGTCAGCAGGGCGCTCTCCACCGTGAGGCCGGGGCCGAAGGCGAGCGCGACGACCGCGCTGCCGTCGGCCAGACCCGCCTCGACCGCGTCGCGCAGGACGAAGAGCACCGTGGCGCTCGACATGTTGCCGTGTTCCCGCAGCACCCGCCGGCTCGACTCCATCGCGCTGTCGGGCAGGCCGAGCGACTCCTGGGTGCGGTCGAGGATGGCCCGACCGCCGGGGTGCACCGCCCACACCGGCACGTCCGAGGCAGGCCCGCCGGCGAGCAGGGGTTGCACGGCGCTCGGGACGTGCAGCCCGACGAGCTTCGGCACGGCGGTCGACAGGACCATCTCGAAGCCCTCGTCCCCGATGTTCCACGCCATCTCGGACGCGCCCTCGGGCACCACGGCCGTCGTGAAGTCGTCGAAGCGCAGACCGGCTCCGTCGCGGGCGACCACCGCGGCGGCCGCACCGTCCCCGAAGACGCTGTTCGCGACGATCTGGTCCGGGTCGTTCGAGGCGCGCACGTGCAGGGTGCAGAGCTCACCGCAGACCACGAGCACGACGGCGTCGGGGTCCTGGTCGACGAACGCGGCGGCGATCCGGAGCGCGGGGAACGCGGCGCAGCAGCCCATGAAGCCGATGTGGTGCCGGAAGACGCCCGCGGGCAGACCGAGCTGCTCGACGACGTCGATGTCGGGTCCGGGCTGCGTGAACCCGGTGCACGAGACCGTCACCAGGTGCGTCACGGCGTCCGGTGCGATGCCGGCACGCTCGACGGCGTCTCGGGCGGCCGCGACGAACAGCGGCGGGGCGAGTTCGCGGTACCGGTCGTTGCGCGAGCCGGTCGACGGCGACCGCAGCGTGCCGTCGTCGTCGCGGAAGGCGCCCCCGCCACGCGCGGAGTCGAGCTCCTCGAGCACGGTGTGCCGCTGGTCGACCGCCGAACCGTCGAAGGCCGCGGGGACGAGCCGCTGGCCGAGCCGACCAAGGTCGGGTTGGGCGGAGAAGAGGTCACGCACCCGAGGTTGGGCGAGGGTCGTCTCGGGGACGGCGGTTCCGATGGCACGGATGGTTGCGGACACGACTCATCCTGTCACCGGATCGCTGACGTGTCCCCAGGATGCACGGGAGGCACGGTGCCGACCGGCACCGTGCCTCCCGTTCCGAGGTGGAGTCGTCTACGCCTGCTGCGCGCGCTCCAGCACCAGCTCGCGCACGCGGGCGGCGTCGGCCTGGCCCTTCATGGCCTTCATGACCGCGCCGATGATCGCACCGGCGGCCTGGACCTTGCCGTCCTGGATCTTCGCGAGCACGTCGGGCTGCGCCGCGAGCGCTTCGTCCACGGCGGCGGTGAGGGCGGAGTCGTCCGAGACGACCTTGAGCCCGCGGGCCTCGACGACCTGCGCCGGCGAGCCCTCGCCCGCGATGACACCCTCGAGCACCTGGCGCGCCAGACGGTCGGTCAGGTCGCCGGACTCGACGAGCGCGATGACCTCGGCGACGTGCTTCGGCGAAACGAGGTCACCGGGGGCAGCGTCCTGCGCGTTGGCGACGCGGCTGATCTCACCGGTCCACCACTTGCGTGCGGCCTGGGGTGCTGCGCCCGCGGCGACGGTGCCCTCGACCTCGTCGAGCAGGCCGCCGTTGACGACGTCCTGGAACTCGAGGTCCGCGAAGCCCCAGTCGCCCTTCAGACGACGGCGACGAGCGACCGGGGCCTCGGGCAGCGAGGCACGGAGCTCGGCGACGACGGCCGGGTCGGGCACGACGGGGAGCAGGTCGGGCTCCGGGAAGTAGCGGTAGTCGTCGGCGTCCGACTTCGGTCGCCCGGCCGACGTGCGACCGGTGTCCTCGTGCCAGTGCCGGGTCTCCTGCGTGATCGTCCCACCGGCGGCGAGGATCGCGGCCTGTCGCTGGATCTCGTAGCGGATCGCACGCTCGACGGCACGGAACGAGTTGACGTTCTTCGTCTCGGTGCGGGTGCCGAGCTTCTCCTGGCCGCGGGGGCGCAGGGAGATGTTCGCGTCACAGCGCAGGTTCCCGCGCTCCATGCGGGCCTCGGAGACACCGAGTGCCCGGACGAGGTCGCGGATGACCTGCACGTAGGCGGCACCGAGCTCGGGGGCACGGTGCTCGGCACCGAAGATCGGCTTCGTGACGATCTCGACCAGGGGCACACCGGCACGGTTGTAGTCGACGAGCGAGTACTCGGCGCCCTGGATGCGACCGGTGGCACCACCGACGTGCGTCAGCTTGCCGGCGTCCTCTTCCATGTGCGCGCGCTCGATCGGGATGTTGTAGATCGTGCCGTCGGCGAGTTCGACCTCGACCTCGCCCTCGTAGGCGATGGGCTCGTCGTACTGCGAGACCTGGTAGTTCTTCGGGTTGTCCGGGTAGAAGTAGTTCTTCCGGGCGAATCGCGAGGACTCGGCGATCGAGCAGCCGAGCGCGAGCCCGAGCTGGATCGAGTACCGCACGGCCTGTTCGTTGACGACCGGCAGCGACCCGGGCAGCCCGAGGTCGACCGGCGTGACGTTCGTGTTGGGCTCGCCGCCGAAGAAGTTCGGGGCGTCGGAGAACATCTTGGTCTTCGTCGCCAGTTCGACGTGGACCTCGAAGCCGAGCACCGGCTCGTAGCGCTCGAGCGCCTCGTCGAAGTCCATGAGCGCGTCCTTCTGCGCCATCAGATCACACCTTCCTGCGCAGCCGACTGCTGACTCTGGTCGAGGTCCGGGACCGACGCGATGAGCGGCGCCCCCCACTGCTGTTCGAGCAGACGCTCGAGGGCGGCACCGTAACGGTACAGCCGGGCGTCTTCACGCTGGGGCGCCATCAGCTGCACGCCGACGGGCAGGCCGTCCTCGGGCGCGAGACCGTTCGGGATGCTCATGCCGGGGACGCCGGCGAGGTTCGCCGGGATCGTCGTGAGGTCGTTGAGGTACATCGCCAGCGGGTCGTCGATGCGCTCACCGATCGGGAACGCGGTCGTCGGAGCCGACGGGCTGACGAGCAGGTCGACCTGCTCGAACGCGGCCTGGAAGTCGCGCTGGACGAGCGTGCGGACCTTCTGCGCCGAGCCGTAGTAGGCGTCGTAGTAGCCCGCGCTGAGGGCGTAGGTGCCGAGGATGATGCGGCGCTTCACCTCGGGACCGAAGCCGGCTTCACGCGTGGCGGCCATGACGTCCTCGACCGTGGCACCGTTCTCGGGCGTGACCCGGAGACCGAAGCGCACCGAGTCGAACTTGGCGAGGTTGGACGACGCCTCGGCCGGGAGGATCAGGTAGTAGGCGCTGATCGCGTACGCGAACGACGGGGCGTCGATCTCGACGACGACCGCACCGGCCGACTCGAGCAGGGCGACCGTCTCCTGGAAGCGCTGTGTGACGCCGGCCTGGAAGCCGTCGCCGCCGGCGAGCTCCTTGACCACGCCGACGCGGAGCCCCCGGAGCGTGTCCGCCTGCAGGCCTTCACGCGCGGCGGCGGCCATCGAGGGCCACGCGTCCGGGATGGACGTGGAGTCCTTCGGGTCGTGCCCGCCGATGACGTCGTGCAGGAGCGCGGCGTCGAGCACGGTGCGGGACACCGGGCCGATCTGGTCGAGGCTGGACGCGAGTGCGATGGCGCCGTAGCGGCTCACTCCGCCGTACGTCGGCTTCACGCCGACCGTGCCCGTCACGGCGCCCGGCTGACGGATGGACCCACCGGTGTCGGACCCGAGGGCGAGGGGTGCTTCGTGCGCGGCGACCGCGGCTGCCGAGCCACCGCCGGACCCGCCGGGGATCCGGTCGAGGTCCCACGGGTTGCGGGTCGGGCCGTACGCCGAGAACTCGGTGGTCGAGCCCATCGCGAACTCGTCCATGTTGGTCTTGCCGAGCGGCACGAGGCCGGCGGCACGGAGCTTCGCGACGGGGGTGGCGTCGTACGGCGGGACCCAGCCCTCGAGGATCTTGGAGCCCGAGGTCGTCGGCATGTCCTGCGTGCACAGCACGTCCTTGACGGCGATCGGCACGCCTGCGAGGGGGCCGAGGTCGTCGCCGGCGGCGCGGCGCGAGTCGATCGACTTCGCGACGGCGAGGGCGTTCTGGTTCACGTGCAGGAACGCGTGCACGTCGCCGTCGACCGCGGCGATGCGGTCGAGGTGGGCCTGGGTGGCCTCGACGCTGGAGACGTCGCGCGCCACGAGGGCGTCGGCGAGCGCTGCGGCGCTGAGGCGGGTGATGTCGTCGGTCACTGTTCTTCGCCCTACTGTTCTTCGCCGAGGATGGCGGTCACGCGGAACCGTTCGCCGTCGGAGTCGGGCGCTCCGGAGAGCGCCTGCTCCTGCGTCAGCGTCTTGCCGACCACGTCGGGTCGGGTGACGTTGCCGAGCGGCACGGGGTGGCTCGTCGCGGGGACGTCGTCGGTCGCGACCTCGGCGACCTTGGCGACGCTCTCGACGATGTGCGACAGCTCCCCGGTCAGCTTCTCGATCTCGTCGGGCGTGAGTGCGATACGTGCGAGGTTCGCCAGGTGCGCGACCTGCTCGCTCGTGATGTCAGGCATGGTGCTCCGTCGATCGGTTCGTGGAATGCCCAACAGTCTATTGGCTGCGTCGAGCGCGCAGGCGCGGCTGCGGACAACGCGGTGGAGGCCCGGTGCCGGTCCGCCGGACCGGCACCGGGCCTCCAGGCGGTCACTTCCCGTTCTGGTCCCTCGCAGCCGGTGCCACCGGGGCCACCGTCGCGGCGGGCGCCGGCGCAGCCGGAGCAGCGGGTGCAGCCGGAGCAGCAGGCGCAGCAGGCGCAGCCGTCGGCGTCGTCTGGTCGTCCTGCGCCGTCCCCTGTCCGGACGCGGACCCCGACGACGACGACGAAGAAGACGACGACGATTTGCTCGCGTGCCCGATCATCGCCTGGCTCGGCGTCGGCAGCGCTCCCCCGCCGACGGTCTGGTCCAGGTACGCCATCATCGACTTCCCCACCCCGAACTTCGCGCTGTACCCGGTCGTGCCCTGCAGGAACGGCCAGTTCGCCAGGCTCACGCTCCCCTGCACGTTGCCGACCCAGGTGGCGTTCGTGTACTTCGTCGACGACCCGACCAGCCAGTTCTGCACGTCGCCGTCGGTGGTTCCCGTCTTCGCGAACTTCGGCACGCTGTCCCCGGGGTTCGCGCTCGCGGCGGTGCCCGATCCGGACAGCACACCCTGCAGCGCGTAGTCGACCGTGCCGGCGACGTCCGCCGAGACGCCCTGGGTGCAGGACGTCGGCGTCGGGGTGATCTTCGTGCCGTCCGCCTCGGTCACCGAGTCGATGGCCGTGGGCGTGCACACGATGCCGCCGTTGGCGAAGCCCGCGTAGGCCTCGGCCAGGTCGATCGGCGACAGCTCGTTCACGCCGAGGATCGACGACGGCGTCTGCGTCAGGTCGCCGCCGTCGGCGCGGTGGATGCCCATCGACTGCGCCAGCTGGGCGATCTTGCACAGGTCGAGCTGCTTGCCCATCTGCGCGTACGCGGTGTTGATCGACTCGACCGTGGCGTCCTCGACCGACATCGACGCCGGCACGCTCTCGGCGTTGGCGACGTTCCAGGTGCCACCGGCGACGTTCTGGCAGGTGTTGGTGAACTCGGCGTTCTCGAACTGGTGCTCCGACGTGGTGACCGAGTCGGACAGGGTGTGCCCGCTGGCGAGCCACTCGGCCAGGGTGAACACCTTGTACGTCGACCCGGTCTGGAACCCCCCGGAGTTGCCGTACCCGGAGTCGGCGCTGTAGTTCACCGCCGTCGCCCCGGCCGCGGCGTTGTCGCCCTGCGTGTAGGTGGTGTTCTGCACCATCGACATGATCCGTCCGGTGCCGGGTTCGACCGTGACGTTCGACCCGCCGACGTCGACGCCCGCCATCGTGGCCGGCACGTAGGTCGACAGGGCGTTCTGCGCCTGCCCCTGCAGGTCGAGGTCGAGCGAGGTGTGGATCTGCAGGCCCTTGGTGTCGAGCGTGGCGATGCGTGCCGCCGCGGTCTTGCCGAACGCGGGGTCCTGCAGCACCTGGTCGCGGACGTAGTCGCAGAAGTAGCCTGCGTCGTGGTTCGTCGCGGCGGTCGAGCACCCGTTGGCGGTCTCGGTGATCTTCGGCGTGACCGGCGTCGCGATCGCCTTCGTCATCTGTGCCTTCGTGATCGACCCGTGTGCCTGCATCCGGTGGAGCACGTAGTCGCGGCGCTCCTTCGTCAGCGTGTACCCGTTGGCCTTGCCGTTGTCCTTGTCGCTCGGTACGTCGATGCGCAGGTTCGACGGGTTGTTGAGGATCGCGACGAGCGTGGCCGACTGCACGAGCGACAGGTCCTTCGCGTGCACGCCGAAGTAGTGCTCGGCACCGGCTTCGGCGCCGTACACCCGGCCGCCGAGCCCGACGATGTTGAGGTACCCGGTCAGGATCTCGTCCTTCGAGTACTTCTTGTTGACGGCGATGGCGTACCGCATCTCCTGCAGCTTGCGCTGCGGTGTGACGCCGGCGGCGTCCTCGTAGCAGGCCTCGACCTTCTTCTCCGTGGCGGCCTGGTCCGTGCCGGTGAGCTCCTCGCACTGCTGCACCAGGACGTTCTTGACGTACTGCTGCGTGATGCTCGAGCCGCCCTGCACGTCGCCGCCGACGACGGTCGCGGCGACGCCACGGAGCGTCCCGAGCACGTCGATGCCGCCCTCGGCGTAGTAGCGGGGGTCCTCGGTGTCGATCGCCGCCTGCTTGAGCGAGTCCGCCATCTGGTCGGCGGTCACGTTGGTGCGGTTCTCGGCGTAGAACGACGCGATCTTCACCTGCTGGCCGCCCTCGGTCGCGTACACGGACGACACCTGCTGCGGGGTCTGCACGTCGAGGTAGCTCGGCAGGTCCTCGAAGAACGACACCGCCCCGGACGTCCCCTCACCCGCGACGGCGACCGCCGGGGTCACGGCGACGGCGACGAGCATGCCGGCGAGCACGGACATCACCACGAACATCAGGAGAGCACCAGGCCATCGCACCACACGCATGACGGCACCGTAGGCAGGGGGGCTGTACTGGTTCTGCCCTGGAACGAGTGCAGGCTGCGGTCGCGTTCAGGTTGCCACCCAGCCGGTCCCGAGGCGGCGTCACGATCCGCGCGTGCGCGCTGATCCGGCCGGGAGGCCCGTGGCGGCGCCGGCACGTCGGCCGACGGTCACGATCGGGTCACGCCCACCGCGCCGTCACGCTGCCCCGCCCGGTCATGTCCGCCCGCTCGTCCGGGCGGGTCACGTCCGCCCGCTCGTCCGGGCCGGTCACGTCCGCCCGCTCGTCCGGGCCGGTCAGTCGCGTGGCTGCAGGTCCTGCGGTCGCACGAGGTACATGTCCGGCGAGGCGCTGACGATGTCGTCGTCGCCGGTGCTGCCCCTGCGGACCTGCTCGCGCACCAGGTCGCCGCGGCCGATGCCGATCAGGGCGACGTCGTGCAGCGATGCGGTGCCGGGCTTGAGGTAGTCGTTGTGGCCCACCGGACGCCGGAACACGTCACCGGCGGACAACGCGTCGGCGCCGCCGGCGAGGTCGAGCACGGTGGAGCCGAAGGACGCCCCACCCGGATCGGTGCCGAAGTACCCGGAGCCCGCGATGGGATCGCTGTGCGCACCGCCGACGAACACCTGCCCGGAGGCGACGGCGAGGTCCGACGCAGACCGGACGTCGCTGCCCGGCGACCCGAGGACCGTCAGGGTGTCCGCGGTCATCCGGCCCGTCGCCAGCGCCATCATCGCCGTCGTCGATCCGTACGAGTGCGCGACGATGTTCACCCGCGGTTGGTCCCCCGCGCGGATCTGTCGCAGTCCGTCGACGGTGCGTCCGAGCCGCTCCGCCCCGGTCCGTGCCAGCGCGAGCGACAGGATGTTCGACAGGTCCGGCGTGCGGTACCCCATCCAGGCGACGACGGCGGCCCCCGAACCGTTGCCCGTCGCGGCGAGCGGCGCGAGGGTGGCCTCCTCGCGGGACAGGTCGTTCGCGGTGTTCGTGAAGTCGGTCATCTGGCCGGTGACGGTGAAGAACATGCCCGGCACCACGACGGTGACGTCGGCTGCGGTGTCGAGGTCCCCGATGCTGATCGCCGCGCGTCCGGAGCCCCGGGTGTCGAGCGCCACCAGGAACCGCCGCGGGTCACCCGGTTCGTGCACGAGCGAGTCCCGGACCTGCCCGAGCATCGCGGCACGCGCGGCACCCACGTGGGCGTCGGCCAGGCCCGCGGCGAGCATCGCCCGGTTCGCACGGTCGCGCACCACGTAGGGAACGCCCTCGAGGTTCCCGACCAGGGCCGGTGCGTGGATGCGGAGCCGGTCCTGTTCGTCGGCGTCGAGGTGCGACCACCACTGCGCGACGGTCTGCGCCGGTGGTGGGTCGTCCTGCACCGTCGCGACGACGCGCCGGTCGACGGCCGCACGGCGGAGGTCCGCGGCACCGAGCGCGTCGAGGTCCTCGACGAACATCCTTCCGCGGGCGGTCGCGAGGTCGTCCACCCCCACCCGCGTCACCGCCTCGGCCGAGGGTGCGGTCGCGTTCGTCGTCAGCCCGTCGACGGCCGGGTCGTCGACCGGCACGATGTGCGTCGTCGCGGTGGCGACCGTGACCGGGTGTGCCGGGGGCATGCCTGGGGCCTCGATCACTCCGAGCGAGTGCATCGAGGCGGTGAGCAGAGCCGCAGCGATGAGCAGCAATCGGGTCTCCCCCTGGAAGGCCGTCCCGACGTCCCCCTGCAGACGACGGGTGATGCTCAGCCGAGTCTATGGAGATGTGCCCGGATCAGCCATGCGCGATGCAACTTGCCCCCCCGAACTGGGCACGTCGCGCGGCGCGGCGCGGTTCGCGGACATGCGGCGGTGTGCCCAGCGGCCCGCTCAGTCCTCGGTCGCGGGCGCTTCCGGCTCGGCGAGCGCCGCCGGACCCTCGGTCACGAGCAGGTGGAACTGTTCGGCGTCGATGATCCGGACCCCGAGCTGCTCGGCCTTGGTGAGCTTCGATCCGGCACCCGGACCGGCCGCGACGAAGTCGGTCTTCTTGCTCACACTCGAGGCCGCCTTGCCACCCGCGGTGATGATCGCCTCTTGTGCACCTTCGCGTGTGTAGCCCTCGAGCGACCCGGTCGCCACCACCGTGACGCCGCTCAGCACGCCGCCCTCGACGTCGGCGCTGCCCGGGCCGGGGTGGCCCGGGGTGGTGAACTGCACGCCGGCCGCGGTCCAGCGGTCGATGATCTCGCGGTGCCAGTCGACGTCGAACCAGGCGAGCAGGGCGTCGGCGATGATCCCGCCGACCCCGTCGACGGCGGCGAGGTCCTCGCGCGACGCCGAACGGATCGCGTCGAGGGAGCCGAAGTGGTTCGCCAGGGCACGGGCGGCGACGGGACCGACGTGGCGGATGCTCAGGCCGACCAGGATCCGCCACAGGGGCTTCGTCTTCGCGGCGTCGATGTTCGCGAGCATCTCGAAGGCGTTCTTCGACGGGTAGCGGCTCGGCTCCCCGGTGTAGTCGGCACCGCGCGCCTCGGGGTCGAACGGCGGGTCGGTCCTCTTGCGTGCCCGGCTGAACGGCGTGACGCGCTTCGGGGTGCCGTCGTCGTCGACCTTCTCCATGCCGGTCTCGGCGTCGCGGACGATGACCTCGATCGGGACGATGTCCTCCATCGTCAGGTCGAACAGGCCCGCCTCGGTCACCAGCGGCGGGGTCTCCGGGCGGAGCGGCTGGGTGAGCGCCGCGGCAGCGACCTCGCCGAGGCCCTCGATGTCGAGCGACCCCCGTGATGCGATGTGCTCGACCCGGCCACGCACCTGGGCTGGGCAGCTCTTCGCGTTCGGGCAGCGGAGGTCGATGTCGCCTTCCTTCGCGGGGGCGAGCTCGGTGCCGCACTCGGGGCAGTTGGTCGGCATCACGAACTCGCGCTCGGAGCCGTCGCGGAGCTCGACCACCGGGCCGAGCACCTCGGGGATGACGTCACCGGCCTTCCGGAGCACCACGGTGTCGCCGATCAGCACGCCCTTCGCCTTGACGACCTGCTGGTTGTGCAGGGTGGCCTGCCGGACGACCGACCCGGCGACCTCGGCCGGGGCCATCACCGCGAACGGGGTCGCACGGCCGGTGCGGCCGACGCTGACCACGATGTCGGTGAGCGTCGTGTGCACTTCTTCCGGCGGGTACTTGTAGGCGATCGCCCACCGGGGTGCCCGCGAGGTCGACCCGAGTTCTTCGTGCAGGGCGAGGTCGTCGACCTTCACGACGACGCCGTCGATCTGGTGCTCGACGGACGACCGGCGCTCCCCCGTGGTCCGGACGAAACCGTTGACCTCGTCGATGGTGTCGAACACCCGGTAGTGACTGCTCGTCGGCAGGCCCCAGGTCTGCAGGAGCTCGTACACCTCGGACTGGCTGCGGACGTCGGTGCCCTGCTCGAGCTCGCGGACGGGCCAGGCGCCGATGCCGTGCACGAGCATCCGCAGGCGCCGCAGCCGGTCGACCATCAGGGCGCGCTTCGCCTCGGACTTGCCCTCTTCCTTCTGGCGGAGGGACCCGGCGGCGGCGTTGCGCGGGTTGGCGAACACGCGCTCCCCCGCCTCGCGCTGGTTCGCGTTGAGTTCGTCGAACTCGGCGACCGGGAAGAAGATCTCGCCCCGCACCTCGACCAGGGGCGGGTGCCCGCTGCCCGACAGCCGGTCCGGGATCGTGCCCATGGTGCGCACGTTGCCGGTGACGTCCTCGCCGACCACGCCGTCGCCGCGGGTGGCGGCCGAGACGAGCCGGCCGTGCTCGTACCGCAGGTTGATCGCGAGGCCGTCGATCTTCAGCTCGGTCAGGAACCGCACCCGCTCGGCACCGGCGTCACGCTGCACCTTGACGGCCCACTCGGTGAGTTCCTCGGGGCTGAACACGTTGTCGAGCGAGAGCATCCGTTCGGCGTGCTCGACGGGCGCGAACTGCGTCGTCTGCGCCTGTCCCCCGACGGTCTGTGTCGGGCTGTCCGGGGTCAGGAGTTCCGGGAACCGGCGCTCGATCGCGTCGAGGCGGTGCACCAGGGCGTCGTAGTCGGCGTCGGACAGGGGGGACGCGTTGCCCTCGTAGTAGTCGTGACGCAGCTCGTTGACGCGGGCGCGCAACCGGTCGACCTCGCGCGCGGCCTGGGCGGCGTCGAGCCCGTCGGGGTCGATGGTCTCGAACGTCGCGTCGGTCTCGCTCATGGCATCAGTTCTACCGTGCACCACCGACGCGGCGTGCAGCGAGCGTGTGCCCCGGGAGCGGCGGGCTCAGGCGTCGACGGGGACGGCGCTGACCGTGCTGTCGATCGTGCACTGGCCGAGCACCCGGGTGCCGACGTAGACCACGGCGGTCTGCCCGGGAGCGACCCCGTGCAGCGGCTCGTCGACGTCGATGACGAGCACGTCGTCCTCCACCCGGGCGGTCGCGGGCACCGGGTCGGCGTGCGCGCGGATCTGCACGTCGCAGGCGAACGGAGTCTCGGGGTCGGCCGGGGCCGTGCCCGCCCAGGTGAACCGCGAGCCCGACATCGAGGTGACGGCGAGCGCCTCCTTCGGGCCGACGACCACGGTGTTGTCCTTCGGGCGGATCTCGAGCACGAAGCGCGGCTTGCCGTCCGGCGCGGGCCGTCCGAGGGCCAGGCCGCGGCGCTGACCGACGGTGTACCCGGTGGCCCCCTCGTGCGAGCCGACGACCGTGCCGTCGCGCTCGACGACGTCACCGGGGGCGGTCCCGACGCGGTCGGCGAGCCAGCCGCGGGTGTCGCCGTCCGGGATGAAGCAGATGTCGTACGAGTCGGGCTTCTGCGCGACCGTCAGCCCGCGCTCGGCGGCCTCGGCCCGGACCTCGTCCTTCGACGGGGTGGCGCCGAGCGGGAACATCGCGTGCTGGAGCTGCTCGGCGGTCAGGACCCCGAGCACGTAGGACTGGTCCTTCGCCCATGCGGCCGACCGGTGCAGTTCACGGGAGCCGTCCGGGCCGGTGACGATCGAGGCGTAGTGCCCGGTCGCGACGGCGTCGAACCCCAGGGCGAGTGCCTTCTCGAGCAGCGCCGCGAACTTGATCCGCTCGTTGCAGCGCATGCAGGGGTTCGGGGTGCGGCCGGCCTGGTACTCGGCCACGAAGTCGTCGACGACGTCCTCCTTGAACCGGGCGGAGAAGTCCCACACGTAGTACGGGATCCCGAGGGCCGACGCGGCGCGCTGGGCGTCCATCGAGTCCTCGATCGTGCAGCACCCGCGACTGCCGGTGCGCAGGGTGCCGGGCATCCGGCTCAGGGCCAGGTGGACGCCCACCACGTCGTGGCCGGCATCGACCGCCCGGGCTGCGGCCACCGCCGAGTCGACACCACCGCTCATCGCCGCAAGAACACGCATGTCTCCAGGGTAACCCGCCGACGAAGCGGTACCGCTGGCGTACCGTTGGTCGGGCGATGGCCACGACGGGGAACGACTCATTCGACTTCCGGTCCGTCCTGCTGTCCGGGTTCCTGCCCGCCGCGCTCTTCGCGATCGGGGAGGGCGCGATCATCCCGATCATCCCGATCGCCGCCGACTCCCTCGGCGCGAGCCTGGCGTTCGCGGGCTTCGTCGCCTCGCTCATCCTGGTCGGCGAACTCATCGGCGATGTGCCCTCCGGCATCGTCGTCGCCCGCATCGGCGAGCGGAACGCGATGATCGGCGCCGCACTCGTGTCGGTCGTCGGACTGGTCGTCGCCACCACCGCCGCGAACGCCTGGGTCCTGGCGCTCGGCGTGTTCCTGGTCGGCGTCTCCACCGCGGTGTTCGCCCTGGCCCGGCACGCCTACATGACCACCGCGATCCCCCTGCGGATCCGGGCCCGGGCGCTGTCGAGCCTGGGCGGCGTCTTCCGCTTCGGCTACTTCGTCGGCCCGTTCATCGCCGCCGGTGTCGTCCACCTGACCGGCACCACCAGCAGCGCCTTCTGGATCCACGTCGTCTGCTGCCTGGCGGCGGCGACCGTGCTCCTGGTTCTGCGCGACCCGGTGACGGGCGCACGGGGTCTGCGGTTGCCACGGGCCTCCCGGCCGGCGACCGACCACGCGACGGACGCGAGCCGTGAGAACGCGACGGAACCACCCGCCGACACCGGCGCGCAGCTCGTCCAGCAGGAGGCGCAGGGCCTGTTCCGCACGATCCGCGCGAACCGGGCGGTCCTGCTCCGGCTCGGCAGCGGCGCCGGGCTGATCGGCGCGATGCGTGCCGGGAGGCAGGTGATCCTGCCGCTCTGGGCGGTGAGCGTCGGCCTCGACGACTCGACCGCGGCGCTCGTGATCGGCATCGCCGGAGCCGTCGACTTCGCGCTGTTCTACACGAGCGGCCAGATCATGGACCGCTGGGGACGGCTCGCGAGCGCCCTGCCCTGCATGCTCGGCCTGAGCATCAGCTACTTCCTGCTCGCCTGGAGCGGCCACCTGGACGCCCGGGTCGGCTGGTTCGTCGCGATCGCGATGGGCATGTCCCTGGCGAACGGTGTCGGCTCCGGCATCCTCATGACGCTCGGCGCGGACCTCGCACCGCGCAACGCCCCGGCACCGTTCCTGGGGGCCTGGCGGTTCACGGGCGACTTCGGGTCCGCCGCGGCGCCGCTCGTGATCTCGGGCGTGACGGCTGTGGCGTCGATCGCGGTCGCGAGCGGGGTGATGGGTGTGCTCGGCCTGGTCGGCGCGGGCATCCTGCTCCGGTACGTGCCCCGGTACCTGCCGCGACCGCTGCGCTGACGCGGAGCGCGCGGGCGTGTGTGCGGGCGTGTGTGCGGGCGTGCGTGCGTGCGTGCGCTTCGGGGCGTACCGTGCGGAGTCCGTCACCCCGTGCGCCGTTGACCGCTCCGTGCACGCCTACAGCGCCGCACCCAGCCACCAACCCGGCACCACATCGCGGCCCGCGCACCGTGCGTGCGCGTCCGCCGCGCACCGCACCGGCACCGCACCGTGCGGAGTCCGTCAACCCGTGCGCCGTTGACCGCTCCGTGCACACCTACCGCGCCGCACCCAGCCACCAACCTCGCACCGGGTCGCGTCCGGCGCACGGTGCGTCCCACGGCCTGGAGGCTCGGCGCACGTCCGCCCCGCACCGCGCGCTCGGTAGACTGCCGCTGCTCGCGGGAGTGGTGGAATCGGTAGACACGCAGGATTTAGGTTCCTGTGCCCCAGGCGTGAGGGTTCGAGTCCCTCCTTCCGCACCCAGTCCCTCCTTCCGCACCGTTGCGGTCATCCGCACGCCTCGGGCGGGTCAGCCCAGCGGGGGATGGCCGCGTCACCTCCGGGCGGTACCCTCATCCCGCGGGAGTCCTCCCCGTGACTCCCGCCTCCACGACCGGAAGAACCATGCACTCCGTCGCACTCGCCCTGATCCCGTGGCTCGATCCGCAGTACATCCTCGACCACTTCGGGGCCATCGCCGTGCTCGTGGTGTGCGCGATCGTGTTCGCCGAGACCGGGCTGCTCATCGGCTTCATCTTCCCCGGCGACAGCCTGCTGGTCATCACCGGCCTGTTCGCCTTCGACCGCGGCGGCGAGATCGGCGGCATCCCGATCTGGATCGCGGCGCTGATGATCGGGGTCGCGGCGTTCCTCGGCGGCGAGCTCGGCTACTACATCGGCAAGAAGGCCGGGCCACCGATCTTCGAGCGGAAGGACAGCGGTCTGTTCTCGAAGGAGAACGTCGACCGCACCAACGCGTTCTTCCACCGATTCGGTCCCGCCGCGGTCATCCTGGCCCGCTTCGTGCCGGTCGTCCGCACCTTCGCCCCGATCGCCGCGGGCGTCGGTCGGATGAACTACAAGAAGTACTCGCTCTACAACGCGATCGGCGCCGTCGTCTGGGGTGTCGGCGTGACGTTCCTCGGGTACTTCATCGGGCACATCCCGTTCGTGGCGCACATCGTCCGCGAGTACATCGACATCATCCTGCTGGCCGCGGTCGTCGTGACCGTCGTGCCGATGGCGCTGACGTACCTGCGCAACGCCCGCAAGGCGAAGCACGCGCACGACGCCGAGGCCACCACGGCCCCGACCGCTCCGACGGTCGACCCGACACTCTGACCGCGCCGCGCCTCCACGGGTCGCTGGCACCCGTCCGCTGGCGCTCGTCGGGCCCGCGCACAACCGAAGTGGCCCCGAACCACGGACTTCCGTGGTTCGGGGCGACTGTGGTTGTGCAGATCGGAAAGCGCGTCAGACGCCGAAGTGTTCCCGCACGATCGGCGCGATGCCTCGGAACGCCTTGCTGCGGTGCGAGAGCGCGTTCTTCTCGTCGCGGCTGAGCTCCGCCGACGAGCGATCGGCGTCGTCCGGCCGGAACACCGGGTCGTAGCCGTGCCCGCCGTCACCGACGGGCTCGGTCAGGACCTCGCCGTTCCAGACGGCCTCGACCACGTGCTCCTGGCCGTCGGGCGTGACGAACGCGGCGGCGCAGACGAAGGCGGCGGTGCGCTCGACGACGCCCTCCATGTTCGCGAGCAGCAGCGCGATGTTGTCGGCGTCCGACCGGGTCCCGGCGTACCGGGCCGAGTGGATGCCCGGTGCCCCGCCGAGGGCGTCGACGGCGATCCCGGAGTCGTCGGCGAGCGCCGGCAGCCCCGTGTGGGCGACCGCGGCGCGGGCCTTGATCAGGGCGTTCGCGGCGTAGCTGCCGCCGTCCTCGACCGGCTCCGGGCCGTCGTAGCCGACGAGTTCGACGCCCTCGCCCAACGCCGACCCGAGGATCTCACGCAGCTCGACGACCTTGCCCTGGTTGTGGGTGGCCAGCACCACCTCGCGGGACGTCACGCCAGACCCAGGACCGAACGCTGGATCGCCGCGAGCGACTGGTTGCCGGCCAGGCCGAGGTCGAGCAGGACGTTCAGCTCGTCACGGTCGAACGGGGCGTGCTCGGCCGTGCCCTGCACCTCGATGAACTTGCCCGACCCGGTCGTGACGATGTTCATGTCGGTGTCGGCGGCGGAGTCCTCGGTGTAGGCGAGGTCGAGCATCGGCTCGCCCTTGACGATGCCGACCGAGATCGCCTGCACGCTGTCGGTGAGCGGGGTGGCCTTCTTCGCGATGAAGCCCTTCGCGCGGCCCCACTCGATCGCGTCCGCCATCGCGACGTACGCGCCGGTGATCGACGCCGTGCGGGTGCCGCCGTCGGCCTGCAGCACGTCGCAGTCGATGACGAGGGTGTTCTCGCCGAGCGCCTTGGTGTCGACCACGGCACGGAGCGAGCGGCCGATCAGCCGGGAGATCTCGTGCGTGCGCCCGCCGACCTTGCCCTTGATGGACTCACGCTGCATGCGCTCGTTCGTCGACCGCGGCAGCATCGAGTACTCGGCGGTGACCCAGCCGGTGCCCTTGCCGGCGAGCCAGCGCGGCACGCCGTTCGTGAAGGAGGCGGTGCAGAGCACCTTCGTGT
Organism: Curtobacterium flaccumfaciens; assembly: GCF_018598405.1. NCBI lineage: Bacteria > Bacillati > Actinomycetota > Actinomycetes > Micrococcales > Microbacteriaceae > Curtobacterium > Curtobacterium flaccumfaciens. The sequence continues at coordinate 29,686 of NZ_JAHEWS010000007.1, forward strand.
TGCCGAACGAGATGAGCGCGCTTCCCTCGGCCTGCGTGCTCCACCCCCGCTCGATGGTGACGGGACGGTGGTCGGTGGCGGTGCGGCCGTCGACGCGGAGTGTGTCGGTCATGGGGTCCTTTCGGTGCGGGGCAGCGTGATGGCCCCCGTCTGGAGGTGGCCGACGCTCGAGACCTCGGGACCGAGGAAGCGCCGGGCGAGCCGGATGAAACCGTTCTTGTCGTCGCCCGTCGCCTCGAACGAGTACGTCGGGGCGGTGGTCGCGGTGCGCTCGAGCCCGTGCTCCACGAGCCGTCGGTAGACGTCGTTCGCGGTCTCCTCGGCGCTGGAGACGAGCGTGACCTCCGGGCCCATGACGAACTGGATCGCGGCGGACATGAGCGGGTAGTGGGTGCAGCCGAGCACGAGGGTGTCGACGTCGGCGGCACGGATCGGGTCGAGGTACCCGGCCGCGATCTCGCGCAGCGACGGCGACGAGGTGTCCCCGGCCTCGACGAACTCGACGAACCGTGGGCACGCGGCGGTGGTGAGCCTGACGTCGGCGGCGACCGCGAAGGCGTCCTCGTAGGCGCGCGACGCGATGGTGCCGACGGTACCGATGACCCCGATGCGGCCCGTGCGGGTCTGCTTGACGGCGGCGCGGGCGGCGGGCTGGATGACCTCGACCACCGGGATGCCGTACGCCTGCTCGTACCGTTCGCGAGCGTCGCGGAGCACAGCGGACGAGGCGGTGTTGCAGGCGATCACCAGGGCTTTCACGCCCTGCTCGACCAGGTCGTCCATGACCTCGAGCGCGTAGCGGCGGACGTCGGCGATGGGCTTCGGGCCGTACGGCGAGTGCACGGTGTCCCCGACGTACCGGATGCTCTCGCGCGGGAGCTGGTCGATGATGGCGCGGGCCACGGTGAGGCCGCCGACCCCGCTGTCGAAGACTCCGATCGGTGCATCCGTCACGGCACCAGCGTACCGACGCTCGCCCCGGACCCTCGCACCGTGCGAGGTCCGCCCACGCGCCGTGCGAGGTTCCGGACTCGGTGCGACCCTCGGCGGGTACCACCGAGTACGGAACCTCGCACGGACCGAACCGTGACACCGGGCGGCCGAGGTGATCCGGGCCTCCCCACCGTCACGTCACTAGTGTCGGAGACGTGACCAGCGCGCTCCTCACCGACCAGTACGAACTCACCATGGTGGACGCCGCCCTGAAAGACGGGACCGCGAACCGCCGATGCGTCTTCGAGGTCTTCGCCCGGCGGCTGCCCGACGGGCGCCGGTACGGCGTCGCAGCCGGGCTCGGACGCTTCCTCACCGCCCTCGGTGACTTCCGCTTCGGCGACGAGGAGATCGGCTTCCTGCGCGACCGCGGCGTCATCGACTCCGGCACCGCCGCGTGGCTCGCCGACTACCGGTTCCGCGGCGACGTCCGCGCCTACCGCGAGGGCGAGGTGTACTTCCCGAACTCACCCATCCTGCAGATCGAGGGCACCTTCGCCGAGGCCGTCGTGCTCGAGACGCTCGCGCTGAGCATCTTCAACGCCGACTCCGCGATCGCCTCGGCCGCCGCCCGCATGGTCTCCGCCGCCGACGGCCGCCCCCTCGCCGAGATGGGCTCCCGCCGCACGGGCGAGTGGAACGCCGTCGCCGCGGCCCGAGCCGCGTACATCGCCGGGTTCGGTGCGACGAGCAACCTCGAGGCGGGGCGCACCTGGGGCATCCCGACGATGGGCACCGCCGCACACGCCTTCACGCTGCTGCACGACTCCGAGGAGCAGGCGTTCCGCTCGCAACTCGACGCGCTCGGCAGCGGGACGACCCTGCTCGTCGACACCTACGACATCGAGGCCGCGGTCGAGACGGCCGTCCGGCTCACCGACGGCAAGCTCGGCGGCGTCCGGATCGACAGCGGCGACCTGCCGTCCGTCGTCGCGGCTGTGCGCGCGCAGCTCGACCGCCTGGGGGCGACGGGCACGAAGATCACGGTGACGAACGACCTCGACGAGTACACGATCGCCGCGCTCCGAGCCGCCCCGGTCGACTCGTACGGCGTCGGCACGTCGGTCGTCTCGGGCTCCGGCCACCCGGCCGCCGGCATGGTGTTCAAGCTCGTCGCGCACCGGGACGCCGACGGCGGCGACTGGGTCCCCGTCGCCAAGAAGTCGGCCGACAAGGCGTCGATCGGCGGCCGGAAGGAGGCGGGCCGACGACTCCGCAACGGCGTCGCCACCGCCGAGATCGTGCTCACGGGTGCGCAGGTCGGCCCGGACGAGCGGCCGCTGCTGGTCCCCGTCGTCACCGGCGGCGAGGTCGACCCGGCGTTCCTCGGCACGCAGGGCGTCGAGGCGGCGCGGGCGCACCACAAGCGCGCAAAGGCGGAGCTACCCGCCGACGCATCCCGCATCGGGCGCGGCGACCCCGCCATCCCGACCCTGGTGATCTAGGGCACGCACGCACACGTGCGCGTCGCGTCGCGTCGCATCGCGGCGCATCGCCGCTTCGTGACCAGAAATGGTCGGGTATCCCAGGGCGACCCGACCTTTTCTGCTCACGATGTGCGACCAGCAGCGCAGACGACGGACGGGAGGCCCGTGGCGGCGTCGCCACGGGCCTCCCGTCCGTCGTCTGGTCGCGTCTACTCGGCCTTCATCTTCTCGTAGATCGCCTTGCAGTCCGGGCAGACCGGGAACTTCTCCGGGTCGCGACCCGGGATCCACTTCTTGCCGCACAGGGCCTTCACCGGCTTGCCGGACAGGGCCGACTGCAGGATCTTGTCCTTCTTGACGTAGTGCGAGAACCGCTCGTGGTCACCGGGTTCGATCGCTTCGTCTTCGAGGAGCTTCTCGAGCTCCCGGTCCATCACGTCGAGGCCGCCGCCTGGTTCCGTCATGCTCATGCAACCAGGGTACGACGGTCTGCCCTCGGGCGCGTTGCTCCTGGTCGGGTTGCTAGTTGCGCTGCGCCGCCGCGAGCAGGTCGGGGCCGCGACGGTCGAACAGGCGACCGCCGGCGGCGACGCCGATCACCAGCACGACGGCACCGACCCCGATGCCCACCAGGAGCGTCAGCACCGACCAGGGTTCCGGACCCTGCACGGCGGCGAGCACCGCGAGCCAGGCAGCGGGGACCGTGCAGAGCACGATGCCGATCACCATGGACGCCTGCGCCACGGTGGCGGTGACGCCTGCGGCCTGCGGCTGCTGGAAGGGGTGGTCGCCCGGTCGGACGGTCGGGTACGGCATGAGCACGGACAGCACGCTCGACAGCCCGAGGCCGGACAGCAGGGCGCTCGCACTCACCCCGATGAGGAGCGGGAACGCCGCCCAGTCACCGAACAGCCGAGCGGACAGCGCGGCTCCGGCCACGATCGCCGGTGCGCCCACGACGAGCACGGGCACGACCCGACCGAGCCGGTCGCTCCACCCCGGTGCTCCCGAGGCCACGTGCAACCAGACGGCGGTGTTGTCATAGGAGACGTCGTTGTGCGGCAGGAACCCGGCGATCAGGGCCATCAGCGGCAGCGGCACGAGGGCCGTCCACTGCCACGGCACCCCGGCGACGCCGAGCGGGATGACGACGATCGGCACCAGCAGGATGATCAGGTAGGACGCGCGGTAGCGCGGGTCCCGCACCCAGTACGTGAGCGCCCGGGCCGCGACGGCGGACACCGGGGCCGACCCGAACCGGTCGAACCAGCCGAGGCCCTGGTAGCGGCGGGTCCGGGCCCGGTCGTCGACGGTCTCGAGGGCACGGCCGACGAGCGACCACCACGCCCAGGCGAGGAGGGCGACGACGGCGACCGCGACGAGCAGCTTGAGGACCCCGGTGCCGACGTGGCCGCTCGCGACCTCGGCGGGCACGGCCCAGGCGGCGCCCCACGGCGTCCACCCGGCGACGTCCGCGACGCGCTGCATCTCGGTGCCCTGCGGGTCGAGCCAGTCGACGCGCAGCAGCAGCGCCACCGTCGGGATCGAGAGCGCGATGATGACGAGTGCGACGAGCCACCCGGCGTCGCGGGAGCGGTCCGGGCCGATCAGCCGCGAACCGACGGTGCAGCAGACGCGGACCAGGAGCGCGCAGGTCGCGACGGCGAGCAGCCCGCCGACGACCGCGAGCAGTGCGAGCCCTGGGTCGCGGGCCCAGGCGACGACCTGGCCGACCGCGACGACGACCACCCCGATGACCGGGATGCCGACGAGACCGGCCACGACGAGCCCGACCGCGAGTCGACGTCGTTCGATGCCGAACACGGTGAAGCGACGCGGGTCGAGCTGGTCGCTCCGGCCGACGACGAGCGGCACGACCGTGAACCCGAACGTGATCAGGGTGCCGACGGGCACGACGACGGCACGGGCGACGTCCGGGTCGGCGCTGCCGAGCGCGATGGTCTGCGCAGCGACGAACACGGCGGCGAGGAGTCCGGCGAGGCTGCCGAGCACGACGGCGACGGACCGGCGGGCGGTGCCGCGGACCTCCCCCGCGAGCAGGTCCGCCCTCAGCCGGAGAAGCTGTGCAACCATTCCATGCTCTCTGCGACGACACGTCCGCCGGCGAGTTCGACGAACTTGTCCTCGAGGCTCTTGCGCCCTCGGACCTGGGCCATGGTGCCGGAGGCGAGGACCTTGCCGCCGACGATGATGGCGACCGAGTCGCAGGTGCGCTGGACCAGCTCCATCGAGTGGCTCGACAGCACGACGGTGCCGCCGCCCCGGGTGTACCGGCGGAGGATGTCCGTGATCGTCGCCGCGCTGACGGGGTCGACCGACTCGAACGGCTCGTCGAGCACGAGCACCCGCGGTGAGTGGATGAGGGTGGCGGCCAGGGCGATCTTCTTCGCCATGCCGACGGAGTAGTCGGCCACCTGGCGGCCCAGTGCCTCGCCCAACCCGAAGGCCTCGGCGAGGTCGTCGCTGCGCTGGCGGGCGGTGGCCCCGTCGAGCCCGCGGAGCGTGGCCGAGTAGTAGAGGAGCTGCGCGCCGGTCAGCCGGTCGAACAGGCGGAGCCGGTCGGGCAGGACACCGAGACTGCGCTTCGCCGCGGTCGGGTCGGCCCAGACGTCGTGGTCGAGCACGGTCACCGATCCGGCGTCGGGGCGGAGCAGTCCGGTGATCATCGACAGGGTCGTCGTCTTGCCGGCGCCGTTCGGTCCGACGACGCCGAAGATCGAACCCTGCCGGATCTCGAGGTCGACCTCGTCGACGGCCAGGGTCTGCCCGTACCGCTTGACGAGTCCGCTCGCCGCGAGCACGACGGGCTGGAGCTTCTGCGGCTGCTTGGGCGCGGCGGTGCGCGGTGCGCGCTTCTTCGCCGGGGCCGCGGATGCCGTGGCGGCGGTGTCGACGTCGATCGCACTTCCGGCGTCCGTCACGTCGTCGTCCGCAACCGGGACGGGAGGCACGGCGCCAGTCGGAGCGTCGGCCTTCGCCGGGCGCTTGGTGCGTCCCTTGCCGGCACGCGCCTTCGCGGGGCGCGGCACAGTGGGCGTCGCGTCGCCGCCGAGCGTGGCCGTCGTGTCGTCGGTGCGGGTGGCCGTCGTGTCGTCGGTGCGGGTGGCCGTCGTGTCGTCGGTCATCGCGTGATCAGTGGCGGTGTCGTCCGCATCCGTGTCCCCCGTGTCGTCGTCGGCTGCGTCGTCCTGCGCAGCCGCGGCATCCGCCTCGTCGGCGTCCCCCGCTTCGGTCATCCAGGCAGCGTCGGCCGTGGCGTACACGTCCTCGTTCTCCGCGCGGGCTGGCATCGACCCACCGTACCAACGCTCTCCGCGCGGCGGGAACCGTGCTGCCCAGGGTCACGAATTGAGTACGAAGCGCGCAGACCCGTACCCCACGAGGGGGTGTTTCCGTATCATTCACCAGGGCACGAAGGAGTGTTCACCACTTGGAAACCTGCTCCAGCAGGCGATCCCGGCGGCCTCCTCGCACCGACGTCCCACGTCGACGCGATCGGTTCTCGGGCAACTCGGACGTTGGAAGCGCAGACTCGACGAGGCCCGCCCGTACCCCAGGGTGCGCGGGCGGACACCAGAAGGGACCAGCATGACCACGCAGATCGTGATCCTCGCAGCGGGGATGGGCAGCCGCCTCGGCCGCAGCCTGCCGAAGCCGCTCACGGAGCTCAGCGACGGCCGCACCATCATGCAGCAGCAGTTCGACAACATCCGCGCCGCGTTCGGCTCGAGCGCCCGCGTGACGATCGTCGTCGGCTACAAGTCGGAGCACATCGTCGAGGCATTCCCCGACGCGAACTTCGTCTACAACGAGTCCTACGACTCCACCAACACCTCGAAGAGCCTGCTGCGCGCCCTCAAGGCGACGGGCAAGAGCGGTGTCCTCTGGATGAACGGCGACGTGGTCTTCGACCCGATGGCGCTCGTCCGCGCGGCCGACATGATCGACGAGGGCCGTTCCTTCGTCAGCGTCAACACCGACAAGGTCTCCGACGAAGAGGTCAAGTACACGGTCGACGCCGAAGGCTTCATCCACAAGCTCTCCAAGCAGGTCGTCGGTGGCCTCGGCGAAGCCGTCGGGATCAACTACGTCTCCGCTGCCGACAAGCAGGCCCTCATCCGCCAGCTCGGGCGCGTCGACGACCAGGAGTACTTCGAGGGCGGCATCGAAGCTGCCATCGCCGAGGACGGGCTACGCTGGACGCCGATCGACATCTCCGACCTGTACGCGGTCGAGATCGACTTCGCCGAGGACCTCGAGCGCGCGAACAACCTGTTCGCCTGAACCACCGTCAGGACCCCTCGGCGGTTCCGCCCGAAGGGAAACCGTGACCACAGCGAGTGCGCCGACCGCGCCCGCGGCTGCCGCACCCGCGACGCCCCGGAGCGCCGGTCGGCGTTATCGTCAGGCCCTCTGGCTGCTGACCGTCCGCGACCTCCGGGTCCGGTACTCGACGTCGGCGCTCGGCTACGTCTGGTCGATCCTCGACCCGCTCGTGATGTCGGGGATCTACTGGTTCGTCTTCACGCAGGTGTTCCACCGCGGGTCGGTCGGTGAAGATCCGTACATCGTGTTCCTGCTGTCCGCGCTGCTGCCGTGGATGTGGTTCACCGGGGGTGTCTCGGACTCCACCCGGGCGTTCATCAAGGAATCGAAGCTGATCCGCTCGACGACGATCCCCCGCACCATCTGGGTGGCCCGGATCGTCGCGTCGAAGGGCATCGAGTTCCTGCTGAGCCTGCCGGTCCTGGCGGCCTTCGCGATCGCGACCGGAGCACACCTGCACTGGCAGGTCGTGTTCTTCCCGCTGGCGATCGTGCTGCAGTGTGCGCTGGTCTACGGGCTGGGTCTCATCGTCGCCCCGCTCGTCGTCTTCTTCCGCGACCTGGAGCGTGCGACCAAGCTCGTGCTGCGCTTCCTGTTCTACGCGTCGCCGATCATCTACGGCACGCACGCGCTCCCCTCCGCCCTGCGCGACATCGCCGCGATCAACCCGCTCACCGGCATCTTCGGCATGTACCGCGCGGCCTTCTTCCCCGGCCAGCTCGACTGGCTCGAGGTCGGGGCCTCGGTGGTCGTGACCGGCATCGTCCTCGTCATCGGCTTCGCGGTGTTCCGTCGCAGCGAGCACCGCGTGCTGAAGGAGCTGTGATGACCGCGACCGACCAGACCCGCCGCACCGAGACCGTCGCCCCGGTCATCTCCGTGCGCGACGCCGGCATCTGCTTCAAGCGCAACCGCCGGGCGAGCCGGAACTTCAAGGACCTGTTCGCCGGACGTGGCCGCCGCAAGCGCGCAGACGAGTTCTGGGCGCTCCGCAACGTGTCCTTCGACGTCCGCCCGGGCGAGGCGATCGGTGTCGTGGGCCGCAACGGGCAGGGCAAGTCGACCCTCCTGAAGCTCGTGGCCCAGGTCATGCTGCCGGACGAGGGCCGCATCGACGTGGGTGCCGGCGTCGCACCGCTCATCGAGATCACCGGTGGCTTCGTCGGCGACCTGACGGTACGCGACAACGTCTACCTGACGGCCGGCCTGCACGGGATGTCACGCGCCGAGATCCGCGACGCCTTCGACGAGATCATCGACTTCGCCGAGATCGCCGACTTCGTCGACACCCCCTACAAGCACCTGTCGAGCGGCATGAAGGTCCGCATCGCGTTCGCGGTGATCTCCCGGCTGGACGAGCCGGTGATCCTCGTCGACGAGGTGCTGGCCGTGGGCGACAAGGCCTTCCGCGAGAAGTGCTACAAGCGCATCGAGGAGCTCCTGGCCGGCGGCCGGACGCTGTTCTTCGTGTCGCACAACGACAAGGACCTCCGTCGCTTCTGCGACCGCGGCCTGTACCTCGACAAGGGCCGGCTGCAGCTCGACGACACCATCGACGCCGCGCTGGCCCGGTACGCGGCGGACTACGGCTCCTGATCGGCCGGGGTACTCCCCCTGCACGAACACGGGTGCCGCGGGCTCCCTCCACAACCCCGGCCCCTCGTGGTCGCCCCCGGGGGCCCACCGTCGGACCCTCCCCCTAGCGTTCCCCCCATGCACCACCCACCAACCGCGTACGCCGTCCCGTTCGCCGTCGACCGATCGCACGCCCCGCGTCGGTACGACCTCGTCAACACCGGCCCCGAGCCGGTCGACGGACTCTCCCTCACCCACCTCGGCAACGGCTACTGCCCACCGCTCGCGGTGCGCCGGCTCGAACCGGGCCGGTCGCTGTCCCTCGCGGTCTTCGGCGCGGACCCCGAGGACACCGGGGTCGTCATCGTGCGGTGGCGACGACCGGACCGGTCCGAGTACCTCTGGCGGATGTCACTCGTCGGGCCCGGTCTGCAGCCATAACGCCGTTCCGGGCGCCGGCGGCGACGGGCCGGCTTGCCGACCGACCGTCAGCGCCCGTCGCGCTCGGCGGCGACGGTCAGCCACCGCTCCAGCAGCCACTCGACAGCCGCGTGGAACCGCCTCGTCGCGACCCCCGGGGTCGTGTCGCCGAAGTACCGGACGACCCAGTGCTGCAGGCGCGCGAGCTCCTCGGCGTCGCTCGCAGCGGCGTCCACACGGGCGAGCACCGACGGCGCATCGGCCGCGGTCAGCCAGTTGGCGTCGCTCAGGTACCCGCGCTCGTCGACGTCGGCCTCGGGCGACACCGGACGCGTGACGATGAGCGGCTTGCCGACCGCCAGCCGGTCGTAGATCATCGCGCTGATGTCGGTGATCGCCACGTCCGCGTCCGCCAGCTGCCAGCCCAGGTCGCCGCCGTCGTCGTGCAGGTGGTGCGCCGCCGGGTCAGCGGCGTTCGCGGCCGTGATCGCCGCGACGATCCGCTCGTGCGCGGCGCGGTACGCCGGGTCGAGCACTCCGCTCCGTGGGTGCGGGCGGTACACCAGACGGTGCCGGGGCGATGCGAGCACCTGCTCCGCGATGGTCGTGCCGTGGGACGCGATCGACCCGTACGCCGCGGCGCCCCGGTCGCCCTCCCACGTCGGCGCGTACAGCACCACGGTCCGGTCGTCGTCCGGGTACGGTGCCGCCCCTGCGAAGTGATCCGCCTGCGGACGACCGATCGCGATGGTCCGCGCGTCGAGGTCGTAGTCCCACAGCGCCTCGGCCAGACGATCGCGGGCGGCGTCCCCGGCGATCAGGGCGTAGTCGTACGCCTTGAACTGGTTGGTGGTCATGTACATCTTGTCGCTCTCGCCGTGGTTGACGAAGACGTGCCACATCCGCCCGTACCGCATCATCTGGAAGTTGCGGGCGTTCTGGTTGACGTACAGCACCACCTTCGGCGCCTGGGTGTCGACGAAGTGCTCGAGGTCGACCACCTGCCGAGCGTAGACCGCGGGCACGGGCGACTCGTCGAGCAGGGTCAGCATGGTGCCCGGGCTCCGCGAGACGATCGCCACCGGGTGCGTCTTCGCGAGCTCGGCCAGCGGCGCGTACCACTGGCGCACCTGGTACATGTTGACCGGGCCGTCGGCGAAGTACACCGCGATCTCGATCGATCCGGGTGCAGGCCGGGCGGCGGACGGCAGTCGTCGTGCGAGCTGCCGACGGCTCCGGCGCGACGTCAGGAGTCGCTCGACGAGCCGCAGCGCGGTCCGCAGGTCGCTGATGATCGACATGGTCCTTCTCCGGGTCTGCTCTGGTGTGACTGGGGCGGGCGGGTCAGACGACCGGCGGCCGCCCTGCGATGGTCATCCGTGCGACTGTGAGCCAGCCCATCGGGCGCACCGGCCCGCAGTCGGTCGTCCATCCTTCACGGATCCCGGCGAACCAGGTGGCCAGGCGTCGCGGGTGACGCCACCAGCGCGCGATCTGGATCGCGGCCCACGAACCCACGTAGAGCGGCCGCAGCACCGCCGGCAGGTTGCGGCGGGCGAGCCACACGCGGTTCCGGGCGTTCAGCCGGTAGTACTCGGTGTGCCGTGCCGGGTCGATCGCGGGGTGGTGCGCGACGAGGTCTCCGGCGTACCAGGTGCGACGACCGGCATCCCACACGCGCCAGGCGAGCTCGATGCCCTCGTGGGCGTAGAAGTACTCGGCGCCCCAGCCGCCGACGGCCCGGTACACGTCCATGGGCAGGACGACCGCGCCTTCCCACACCGAGAACACCGGCGACGAGTGGTCCGGCTCGCCCTTCCGGATGCGCGGCACCCAGCGGCGGGGGTTCGCGGCACCAGCAGGGTCGACGACGCGGGGCTGCACGAGCCCGAGCGACGGGTCGTGCTCGAACAGTGCGACGGCGTCCCGCAGGAACGTCGGCGACGGCACCGAGGCATCGTCGTCGAGGAAGAACACGTAGTCACCGTCGACGGTCTCGGCTCCGGCGTTCCGCCCGGCTGGGATCCCGACGTTCTCGGGCAGGGCCAGCGCCCGGACACCGTCGGGCAGGCCCGTCGGCACCCAGCCGTTGCCGACGCAGACGACGTCGAGCTCGACGCCCTGCTGCGCGAGCACGCTCTCGAGGCCACGACGCAGGTCCTCGGGCCGGGTGCCCTGCGACAGGCTCACCACGGCGACGCGGGGTCGTTCGCGGTGCACCACCGCGTGGCGCCGGACGGTGCCGGGCACGGTCGGGGACTCGGTCACGCCTTGACCCGCTTCGAGGCGATGATCGCCAGGAAGTGCCCGACCGTCGCCAGCACGGCCAACGGCAGCAGGGCGCCCACCAGGATCCGGCTGGCCAGCGGATCGCCGATCACCAGGGCGAGCAGGGCGAAGACGAACGCGAGCATGCTCAGTTCGACCGAGTGGTACAGGCGGTGGAACGGCAGGAACCGTGCCAGGCGGCGGAGCGAGGCGAGCTTGCGGCCCGACGGTGCGGTCGAGGCGTCCCGACGGTCGACCAGCTTGTCGAGGCCGGCGTTGGCGCGAGCGACGTGCACCATGTCGTTGAGCGCCTTGTTCAGCACGATGACCAGGCCGAGTGCGCAGCCGATCGTGGTCCACATCCAGTCGGCGTCGTGGATCGGCCAGGTGGCGGCCCGGATGCCGAGCGCGATCGGGATGAGCCCCTCGGTCGTGTAGTGCCCGACCTTGTCCAGGAACACCCCGGCCGGCGACTTCGTGCCGCGCCACCGGGCGACCTCGCCGTCGGAGCAGTCGACGAGCATCTGCAGCTGGCCCAGCACGAGCGCCAGCGCGGCACCCCAGATCCCGGGGATCAGCAGGGCGGCCGCGACGCTCCAGCCGACCAGGATCATGAGGGCGGTGACCTGGTTCGCGCTGACGCGGGTCTTCAGGAGCACCCAGGTCAGGTAGGGCGAGACGTCTCGCAGGTACAGCGAGGCCGTCCAGTGCTCGGCGTTGGCGCGGGCACGGACCTCGTCCGGCTGGGCGACGGCCCGGAGCTCGGCGATCGAGGTCGGCCGTGCGGATCCGCGGCCGGTCGTGGGCTGGTCGGTCATTCGGTCACCGTCCCGTGTGGGTGGTCAGCTCGGACGTGCGGGTCAGGAACCCGATGATGAACCCGAGCCCCCAGCCCACGTGGATGCAGGGCAGCACGACGAGCAGCCAGAGGAGCGTCGGCAGCCCGGAGCGGCGCGCCACCACGACCGACCCGAGCACGACGAAGAGCAGGTAGACGGCGGGCACGACGAACCCGAGCAGCGCCCACGCGAGCGGGGTGCCGAGGACGGCGCCGACGATCCCGACGAGCCCGGCGACGATGCCCAGGGCCATCGCCGCGACCATCGCCGGCGGTACGAAGTAGCGCAGGCCGTTGTTGGCCGGGAACCGGCGGGCGAGCTCACCGCGCCAGAGTCCGGTGGCGACGAACTGCCGCACCAGGCGCTTCAGGCTCGGCCGCGGCCGGTAGGTCACGACGAGCTCGGGCGTGAACCAGACGGTCCCACCGGTCTGCCGCAGCCGCCGGTTGAGCTCCCAGTCCTGCCCGCGCTTGATGCCCTCGTCGAAGAGCCCGACGTCGAAGAGCCGTTCCCGGCGGAAGACGCCGAGGTAGGCGGTCTCGGCCGGCCCGGCGGTGCCGCCGACGTGGTGCGGCGTGCCCCCCAGCCCGACACGGCTGCCGTAGGCCAGGGCGACGGATCGCTCGAAGGGGGTGCGGCCCTCGGCGCGCATGATTCCGCCGACGTTGTCCGCGCCGGAGTCGAGGAGCGTGCGCACCGCGATGCGCGTGTAGTCGGTGGGCAGCACCGAGTGCGCGTCCACGCGGATGACGACGGGGTGGACGGACGCCCGGATCGCGACGTTCAGACCGGCCGGCGTCGATCCGACCGGGTTGTTGATCGCGCGGATCCGCGGGTCGGCGGCGCTCATCTCGGCGACGAGTTCGTTCGTGCCGTCGATCGACGGCCCGAGCGCGAGGATGACCTCGAAGGGGCCCGTGTAGTCCTGGTCGAGCAGGCTGCCGACAGCGGCCCGGACCTCGGTGACCTCGTTGAGCACGGGCATCACGTACGAGACGCCCGGCAGGGGCTGTCCGTCTGACTGCATGCGTACCTCGGGGTGCTGGCTGGCGGCACGGGACGCACCGGGGACGGTGCCGCCCCGCAGAGCGACCATGAGCCTATCAAGAGGCCGAACCCGTCACCTGCGCGGGCGCGCGACGCACCACGGGACGGACTGGAGGCCCGGCGCACGTCGTGCCCCGGGCATCCTGTCCGTCTGGTGGTGGCGTCAGCCCTTGCTGTCGAACGTCCCGAGCTTCACGTCGGCCTGCCGGGTCTGACCGTCGCGGACGTAGCTGATCGTCGTCGAGGCACCGCCGGCGAAGTACCGCACCTGCGCGGTCAGGTCGGTGGCGTCGGAGACCGTCGCCGAACCGATCTTGGTGACCACGTCGCCCTTCTGCAGGCCGGCCTTCGCCGCTGCGCCGCCGGAGGAGACGGACTTGATGAGCGCGCCCGTCTGGGTGGCCGTGGCGTCCTCGGAGGCGTCGCCGACCGAGGCACCGAGCAGGCCGTGCGTGGCCGAGCCGTTGTCCTTGATCTCGTTCGCGACGCGCTTGACCAGGTTCGACGGGATCGAGAAGCCGACGCCGATGCTGCCGGCCGCCGACTCGGACGACGACGAGCTGCCGGCCGAGGCGATGGCGACGTTGATGCCGATCAGGCGGCCCTTCGAGTCGAGCAGCGCGCCACCGGAGTTGCCCGGGTTGATCGAGGCGTCGGTCTGGATGACCGGGAGCGAGACGGTGGTGTTCGCCGACGAGCTGCTGCCGTTGTCGCCGTTGCCCCAGAAGTCGAACGGGCCGGAGCCGCCGTTGCCGCCCTCGTTCGAGTCGCCGCCTTCGCTCGGCGCGCTCGAGGTGACCTGGATGCTGCGGTTCAGCGTCGACACGATGCCGTCCGTGACGGTGTTCGACAGACCGAGCGGCGCACCGATCGCGACGGCCGTGTCACCGACGTTGAGCTTGGAGGAGTCCGCGAACTCCATCGGCTTGAGGTCGGTCGCCTCGATCTTGATGACCGCGAGGTCCACGGTCGGGTCGGTGCCGATGAGCTTGCCCGCGTAGATCTTGCCGTTCGAGGTCGTCACCCGGATCGAGCCGTTCGAGCTGTCGCCGTCGAGGGTCACCACGTGGGTGTTCGTGACGATGTAGCCGTCCTTGCTCATCACCACGCCGGAACCGGTGCCGGCCTCGTTGCTCGAGGACACGTTGATGGTGACGACGGACGGGGTCGCCTGTGCGGCCACCGCGGTGACGACCGTCGCCGAGTCGTAGTCGTTGACCGTCAGGTTGCCGCCCTGCGAGGAGCCGGAGGACACGACGGTGCCCCCGTCGTTGCTGGAGGAGACGGCCCAGCCGGCGCCTCCGCCCACCAGACCGCCCGCGATCACGGCAGCGATGATGGGCAGGAGGAGCCTGTTCCGGCCGGAACGGTCCTTGGTGGTCGTGGTCGCCGCGCCGGAGGCGTCGTCGCTGAAGTAGTGGCCGTTCCGCTGGTTCGCGCCGTCGACGTCGCCGAAGGCGCTCGTGGCGGACTGCGGGGCGTGCGCCGAGGCGGTGGCGTACTCGGACGACGAGGTCGGAGCGGCCGATGACGTCGGCTGGGCGTACTCGCCGTAGCGGGGGCGTTCGCCGCCGGGCTGGCCGTACTGCGACTGCTGACCGTACGGGTTCTGGGCCTGCTGGGCCTGCTGGCCGTAGGGGTTCTGGGCCTGCTGACCGTACGGGTTCTGGCTCGGCTGACCGTACGGGTTCTGGCTCTGCTGACCGTACGGGTTCTGGCTCTGCTGACCGTACGGGTTCTGGGCCTGCTGGCCGTACTGGGACTGCTGGCCGTACGGCGACGTCTGCTGGCCGTAGCCGCCCTGTTGCGCGCTCGAGGCGTCGCCGGAGACGGCGGGGTACGGCGCGGTGTAGCGGTCGGTGGGGTGGTCCGTCGACGACGGGATCGCGTCCGTGTGGTCGGCGTTCGCCGCGTCGTTCTGCTGCGGGCGAGGCGTGTCGCCCTGCTGGTCGGAGTCGTTCGGCATCGACGTGTTCCCTCTCGTGGCCGCTGCTGCGGCGTCCTCACTGGCGGCAGGCGGAGCCGCATCGTCCGGACGGCGGTCGTCGCCCTGCCCGTCGGGCGTGGTGTCGGTCATGCTGGACGTGCTCCTTTCAAGCTCGTGCAGTCTGTCGCAGGCACCTGAGCGGTCCTTCTGGCGAGGCTGCGAGCCACCCCTGGCGATCTTATGCGTGCCCTGTACGCCGGTGTCCCGGTTCGCCGCTGGACGGACAGCTAGGTTGGGGTCCGTTCAGCGCGACACGTCGTCGCCGGCACGGGAGGGGAACCACATGCGTCAGGCAGGACCGTGGCTGCGAGCCGCCGACGGAGCGATGCTGCTCGGACCGGACGGGGTCCCCGCACCGACGGTGTTCGCCGAGATGAGTGCCCTCGCCGCCAGCACCGGCGCGGTCAACCTGGGACAGGGGTTCCCCGACGAGGACGGCCCGGCCGAGGTGCTCGAGGCCGCGGTGCAGGCGATCCGCGACGGCGTGAACCAGTACCCGCCCGGCCGGGGCACCCCGGACCTGCGAGCGGCCGTTTCGGAACACCAGCAGCGGTGGTACGGACTCGAGGTGGATCCCGACCGTGAGGTCCTCGTCACGGCCGGTGCCACCGAGGCGTTGGCCGCGACGCTCCTCGCCCTGGTCGAGCCCGGTGACGAGGTGGTCACCTTCGAACCGTTCTACGACGCCTACGGGGCGCTCATCCGGCTGGCCGGCGGCGTGCACGTCACGGTCCCGCTCAGCGCGCCCGACTTCCTGCCCGACGAGCGCACGCTCCGTGCGGCCTTCACCGACCGCACCCGCGCCGTGCTCGTGAACACCCCGCACAACCCGACCGGTCGAGTCCTGCCCACCGAGGTCCTGCAGGCCGTCGTCGACCTCGCCACCGAGCGCGACGCGGTGATCATCACGGACGAGGTCTACGAACACCTGACGTTCGACGTCCAGCACACGCCCATCGCGACCCTGCCCGGCGCCGCAGAGCGGACCGTGTCGGTGTCGAGCGCCGGCAAGACGTTCAACACGACCGGCTGGAAGATCGGCTGGCTCACCGCTCCCCCGGCGCTCGTCGACGCGATCACCACGGTCAAGCAGTACCTGACGTTCGTGAACGGCGCTCCCTTCCAGCCGGCCGTCGCCGTGGGCCTGCGCCTTCCGGACGCGGTCTTCACCGGCATCGCGGCCGACCTGCGCGCGAAGCACGAGCTGCTCGCCGACGGACTGCGGACAGCGGGCTTCGACGTGATGCGACCCGACGGCGGCTACTTCGTGCTCGCCGACGCGGCGCCGCTCGGGTACGACGACGCCCGTGCACTCTGTCTCGAACTGCCCGCGATGGCGGGGGTCGCCGGCGTCCCGGTCTCGGCGTTCGTGCGACCGGACCGCGTCGCCGGGTACCGGTCCCTCGTGCGCTTCGCGTTCTGCAAGCGGCGGAGCGTCCTCGAGGACGCCGCCACCCGCCTGGCGACCCTGGGAGCGCGGCCCCGCGCCTGAGACGCGACCGCGCCGGGACGCCACGTACGCGTCAGAGCTGCTCCGGGCCTCCCGGCTGGGCGCGCAGCGTGACGTCGTACCGCCGGAGCGACAGCGACGGGTTGACCCGCCGGACCGCGTCGGTGACGGCGGTGTCGACCGTCGCGGTGAGCGTGCCCGGCGTGGCGCCGGCCGAGGCGACCGCGACGCCGGACGGGTCGAGGACGACGGAGCCGCCGACGCCGATCGGCGGCGTCTGTCCGACCCCGACCACCCAGACGGTGTTCTCGATGGCACGGGCCGTGAGCAGGGTGCGCCAGTGGTGCTCCTTGCCAGGGCCGCGTACCCACTCCGCGGGGAGCACGACGACGTCGACCGCACCGAGCTCCGGGGCCGCGAGCCTCCGGGTGACCTCGGGAAAGCGCAGGTCGTAGCAGGTCTCGAGGCCGATGCGGAGCCCGCCGAGCTCGAAGACCGGCAGCTGCTCGGGATCGCCCGACTCGATGCGGTCCGACTCCCGCGAGCCGAAGGCGTCGTAGAGGTGGACCTTCCGGTACGTCGCGGCGAGCTCACCGGTGGGGAGCACGGCGACCAGGGTGTTCCGGAAGCGCTCCGGAGTGTCCGCGGACTCGGCGACCCCGACCACCAGCGCGATGCCGGTCTCGCGGGCGACGTCGCGGAGGCCGGAGACGAACGGCCCGTCCAGGGGCTGCGCGGCGGCCACGAAGCGGTCGTCGATGTCCGCGGTGAAGTACGACGTGTACTCGGGCGTGACGAGGAGGTCCGCGCCGCGCGCTGCCGCATCCACGGCGGCGGCGCGCACGGTGTCGAGGTTGGCGACGGGATCGTCCGCGGGGGCGAACTGCGCCGCCGCGATGGTGAGGGTGGCCATGCCGCGAGCGTACCCGGGGGGCTGTGTCCGGCGGATGTCCGGGGACGGGGCGCGGGACGCTGCGGCGCTCTCGGGTACGAAGAAGGCCCCGGTCCTGTTGGACCGGGGCCTTCATGTGACGCTTGGTTGCGGGGGCAGGATTTGAACCTACGACCTCTGGGTTATGAGCCCAGCGAGCTACCGAACTGCTCCACCCCGCGGCACGTTTAGAAGCCTACACGGGGCCGTGGCGGGACACAAATCGAGTGTCCCGCCACGGTGTGTCTCAGTTCCCGTTCTCGGCTGCGGTGGCTGCCTCGATCGCGTCCTGGAGGCGCTGATCGGCTTCCGCCGCCGCCACCAGGTCGTTGTCGGCGTACGCCTCCTGGCGGTCCTGCAGCGCGTCCTTCGCGTCGGCCAGGGCTTCCTGCAGGGCGTCGTTGTCGACCGTGCCGGTGCCCGTACCCGTCGACCCACCGGTCGAACCCGAGTCCGTGTCCGAGCCGGAGCCCGTGTCGGTGTCCGTGTCCGAGCCGGATCCGCTTCCGGAACCTGAACCGGAGCCGCTGCCGCTCGCGCCGGAGTCGCCGGCCGCGGCACCCGAGTCGCCGCCGAACAGCGAGTTCAGCGCCTCGTCGAGGGTGTCCTCGAACGCGATCTTGTCACCGAAGGCCACGAGGACCTTCTGCAGCAGCGGGTAGGACCCACTCGAGGTCGACTGGACGTAGACCGGCTGCACGTAGAGGAACCCACCGCCGACCGGGAGCGTGAGCAGGTTGCCCTGCTTCACGGTCGAGTTGCCGCGCTTCAGGATGTTGAGCTCCTGCGACACCGTCGAGTCACCGTTGAAGAGGCTCTGCACCTGTCCGGGACCTGGGATGTTGTCGGTCTTCGGCATCGTCAACAGCGTGAGCTTGCCGTAGCCCGACGCCTTCTCGCCCTTGCCGGCACCACCCGCGTCGGAGTTCACCGCCAGGTAGCCGGTCAGCACGTTGCGGTTGTTCGCCCCGGCCGACTGCTGCGGGATGTAGGTCGTGTACAGCGAGTACGCGGTCCCCTGCCCCGGCACCTTCATCGTCAGGTAGTACGGATCCTGCAGGTTCGCCCTGCTGGCCGTCGTCGTCGTCTGCGCGCCGAGCGCGTTGGTCGACGTCGCCGCGGTGTCGGCATCGCTGTCCGACGTCGCCGTGCTCGTCGGTTCCTGCGGGGTGTTCCACGCGTCGTCACCCGAGTAGAACGAGTTCGCGTTCGTCACGTGGTACGTGCCGAGGATGGAGCGCTGCACCTTGAACAGGTCGGTCGGGTAGCGCACGTGGTCGAGGAGTTCGGCGCTCATGCTCGACACCGGCTTCATCGACGTCGGGAAGATCTTCTGCCAGGTCTTGAGGACCGGGTCCTTCGTGTCCCAGGTGTACAGCGTCACCTTGCCCGTGTACGCGTCGACCGTGGCCTTGACCGAGTTCCGGATGTAGTTCACCTGGTCGGTGCGGTAGGTCGAGGACTCGGCGCCGGCGATGCTGTCCGACAGGCTCTGGCTCTGCGAGTACGGGTACGCGTCGCTCGTGGTGTAGCCGTCCACCACCCACTGGATGCGGTGGTCGACGATCGCCGGGTAGGCGTCGCTGTCCACGGTCAGGTACGGCGCGACCTTCTGCACGCGCGTGATCGGGTCGCGGTCGTAGAGGATCTGCGAGTCCTTGTTCACCGCGTTCGAGAGCAGGACCTGCTCCGACTGGAACTTCGCGGCGTAGACGAGCCGGTTGAAGAAGTTGCCGAGGCTCGGACCGCCGTCGCCGGCGTACGTCGTGGTCGCGTTGCCGCCGTTGGCGTCGTCGGACCCGGCCGGGTAGTCGAGCTCGACGTCCTTCGTGCCCTTCGGGGCACCGACGATCGAGTACGGCGGCGAGGTCTCGCCGAAGTACACGCGCTGCTGGAAGTCGCCCAGTGCGCCGTTCGAGGGGATGCCCGACTCGAGGAACACCGGCTTGCCGTCGCTCGCGCGCTGGTTGCCGTACGCCGCGGTGACGCCGTAGCCGTGGGTGTAGACGAACGCCCGGTTGTACTGGGTGTTCGCGGCCGAGCTGAGGCCCTCGAGGTCGATGTCACGCACCGCGATCACGGTGTCCTCGGTCTCGCCCTTGACGTCGTAGCGGTCGACGTCGAGCTCGTCCGGGAACTGGTAGTACTGCCGGTACTGCTGCAGCTGGCTGAACGTGTCGGAGACGATCTTCGGGTCGATGAGGCGGATGTTCGCCGTCGTCTGGGCGTCCTGCGCCAGGGCGCCGGAGCTCGCCTCGGTCGTGGCGTCGTAGTTCTGCTCCTCGACACCGGCGACGCCGTACGCGTCACGGGTGGCCTTGATGTTCCGCTCGATGTAGGCGGATTCGAAGGTGCGCTCCGAGGGCTTCACCTGCAGACGCTGGACGATCCACGGGTAGATGCCGCCGATCACGATCGCCGCGACGAGCAGCAGACCGGTGCCGACGATCGAGATGCGCCAGCGGCCGATCACCGCGGTGACGATGAAGAGCAGGGCGACGATCGCCGCGATGCCCGCCATGATCTCGCGCCCCGGGATGACCGCGTTCACGTCGGTGTACTGGGCACCGGTGATGAGCGAGTTCGACTTCGTCAGCGCTGCGTACTGGTCGAGCCAGAGACTGACCGCCTGCAGTGCGACGTAGAGCGCTGCCGTGACGGCGAGCTGGATCCGAGCGGCACGGGAGATCCGGACCTCACGACCGCCGAAGCGGAGCGCACCGTAGAGGTAGCTCGCAGCGAGGGCGGCGAGACCGGCGATGAGGACGACGGCGGACGAGTAGGCCACGATCGAGCGCCAGAACGGCAGCTCGAAGACGTAGAACCCGATGTCGAGGCCGAACTGCGGGTCCGTCTTGCCGAACGGCGTGCGGTTGAAGTACTCGAGGACCATGCTCCAGCGCCCCGCGGTCGAGAGCCCGGCGAAGATGCCGAGCACGACCGGGATGCCGATCATGACGGCGCGCCGCAGCGGTTCGATGACCTGCTGGTAGCGGTCGAGCTGCGAGTTGAGCTTCGCGTAGACCGGCCGGAACCGGAACGCGAGCGCGATGCTCACGAAGACCGGGACGGCCATGCCGAGGAAGCCCGCCAGGAACATCAGCGCCCCGGCGATCCACCGGGTCGTGAGGACCTGCTGGAACCCGAGCTGCGCGAACCACGCGTAGTCGGTGTACAGGCTGGCGAAGATGAAGAAGGCGATCACCAGTGCGGCCAGCACGATGATCGTGACCACGATGGGGACCCGCGGCGAACGCCGCCCCGAGGTGGACGAGGTTGTCGTCACTTGATGTGCTCCAGACGTGTCGGACCGGCGGGCCCGGCTCGCGGCGGGCCGTCAGTGACACTGATCCTATGGGACCGGACCGGACGTGAACCTGTACGGGGGCTCAGGACCGGGTCAGGAACCGCAGCGGGCGAGCTTCGCGGTGCTCTTGCCGTCGGCGATCGTCTGCAGGTCGGTGACGGCCTGGTCGAGCGTGGAGACGCTGTAGACGTCGAGTCCGTCCGGCACGTGCCCGACGACCTCGTCGCAGTTGTCCGCGGGGGCGAGGAAGACCGTGGCTCCCGCGTCCTTCGCCCCGTACAGCTTCTGCCGGATCCCGCCGATGGGGCCGACCTCGCCGTCCGCCGTGATCGTGCCCGTGCCGGCGACGTGCTTGCCGCCGTTGAGCTTGCCCGGCGTGATCTCGTCGATGATCCCGAGCGCGAACATCATGCCGGCGGACGGTCCGCCGACGTCCTGCAGGCGGATCGACACCTTGAAGGGGAACTCGTAGCGCTCGGTGACGCCGACCCCGAGCAGCGCCGTGCCCTGCTCGCTGCGCGGCGTCACCCGGACGTCCTTCGTCGCGCCGTCCCGTTCGACGGTGACGGTCGCGGGGCGCGAGGTGCCGTGCTGCGCGACGGCTTCGCGCAGGCTCGCTGCGTCGGCGTTGGTCGTGAGCGACTTGCCGTCGAACGCCGTGATGACGTCGCCCTCCTCGATCGCGCCGTCGGCCGCTGAGCCCTCCTGCACGGCGCTGACCTCGAGTTCCGTGGGCAGGTCGTTCCCCTGCTGGATGAGCGCGGCGGCGACCGCCGACTGCTGCGACGCCTGCATGTCGGCGGAGTCCCGCTCGTTCACCTGCTCGGTCGTGGTGCCGCTCGGGTAGATCGCCTCGACCGGGATGACCGCCTGCGACCTGGTGAAGATCGCGCGGATCACGCTGGTCCACGACGGGCGGTTCGTGGCGTCGCCCTGGATGCCGACGGTGAGCATGTCGAGGGCGCCGGCCGTCGGGTACGTCTCGTGGCCGGACACCTGGATGAGCTTGACGTCCTTCGCGTCCTTGCCCGTCCCCTGCTTCTGCGTGCCGATGGTGTTGTAGACCGGCCCCGGGACCTCGATGAGGTAGGGGCTGGGCAGCAGACTCGCCAGCAGGCCCAGCACGACCGCGCCGATCAGGAACGCCCACCCGACCGTGCGGGCACGCGAGCGACGACGGGGCGCGGGGGCGAAGAGGGTCACGCGGGGTCCTTCCAGGGTGGGCACCCGCGCCTGGCGGCAGGGTGGTCGCCCACGTCTCGCGACGGGGCTGTTCGCCCTGGGCGCAGCGCTTCGGGCGTTCCCACGGGGGCATCCCAGGTGCGGCCCCGTGAGCAGCGATTAGCGTAGTCGGCATGCCTGATGAACCACAGCCGGGGCCGGACGACGACTTCCAGGAGATGCTGCGCAAGCTGCTCTCGGGCGAGGGGCAGATCGACCCGTCGCAGCTCGCCGGTGCCGCCGGTCTGCCGAACGACCCGGCCTCCGTGGCGAACCTCATGAGCCAGCTCCAGCGCGCCGCGCAGTCCGGTGGTGACGGCATCGACTTCTCGGCCACCGCGGAGCGCGCGACCGCGATCGCCCGTGACGGCGGGCACCCGGTCGACCCGGCGACCTCGCAGGCCGCCGACCAGGCGTTCCAGGTCGCCGCGCTCTGGCTCGACGAAGTCACGACGGTCGCCGAACTGACCGCGACGCCGAGCCTCTACACGCGGGAGCAGTGGGCGAAGGCGACCACCCCGGTGTGGACGCAGATCGCCGAGCCGGTGGCCTTCAGCATCGCCGACGCCCTGACCGAGGCGATCGACCAGCGTGCGCCCGAGCAGCTCAAGGCCATGCTCGGCGACGTCTCGAAGGCGATGCGGGGGATCGGCGGCGCGCTGTTCGCGATCCAGCTCGGCCAGGTCGTCGGCCAGCTGTCGAAGGAGGTCGTGTCCGGCGGTGACGTCGGTGTGCCGCTCCTCGACGAGCAGGTCGCCGCGCTCCTGCCGCAGAACGTCGCCGAGTTCGCCGAGGGCCTCGACGTCTCCGAGGACGAGGTGCGCATCTACCTCGCGGTCCGCGAGCTCGCACACGCCCGGCTGTTCCGGTCGGCACGCTGGCTCCGGCTGCACATCATCTCGTCGATCACGGACTACGCGCGGGGCATCCACATCCCGTTCGACCGCGTCGAGGAGCTCGCGGCCGACATCGACCCGACGAACCAGGAGCAGCTGCGCGACGCGCTGGCCTCCGGTGCGCTCATCCCGCCGCGCACCCCCGAGCAGGACGCCGCGCTCGCCCGCCTCGAGACGATGCTCGCCCTGGTCGAGGGCTGGGTGGACACGGTCACCGCGGCAGCCACGGTGCGCCTCCCGAAGGCCGGGGCGATCGCCGAGATGGTGCGCCGTCGCCGTGCCGCCGGCGGCCCGGCCGAGTCGGCGTTCGCCACGCTCGTCGGTCTCGAGCTGCGCCCGCGTCGTCTGCGCGAGGCCGCGGCGATGTGGCAGCGGGTGACCGACGAGCTCGGTGCGGAGCAGCGCGACGCCCTCTGGTCGCACTTCGACCTCGTGCCGACCTCGGACGACGTCGACGCACCCGACGGCCTCGTCGCACGACTGCGGAACCCCTCCCAGACCGACGAGGACGACGCCTTCGACAAGGCGCTCGAAGACCTGCTGAACGACTCGACCGGTGCGCGTCCCCACGAGGACGAGTCGGGCGGCGTGGCCGAGGACACGGGCACCGACCCCGACGGGCCAGCCCGGTCCGACGGGTCCGACGGCGACGAGCCGGGGAACGACACCGGCGGCCAGCCCGGCACGGACCCCCGGCTCCGCTGAGTTCTCCACAGATCCGCCCCGTGACCCCACGCCTGCCGCACACTCCGGCACCGTGGGGTCATGGGCATCCGCATCGATCCGACGCTCGAGTTCGTCTGGCGTGACCCCGCCACGGTGCAGCTCGGGGTCGATCCCCCGCGTGCCGTCGTCGCGGTCCCCACGACGGGTGAGGAGCGGTTCCTCAGTGGGCTCCGGCGCGAGACCGGGCACGACGTGCTGTCGGGCCTCGCCGTCGCGTCAGGGTGTTCGCCGGAGCGCGCCGCCGGGGTGCTCGGAGCGGCGTCGCCCGCGGTGGTCGAGGTCCTGCCCGAGCCACTCGAACGGGTCGAGGTGCACGGCGACGGGATCCTCGCCGACACGGTGGCGACGTTCCTCTCCGGAGAAGGTGTGACGGTCAGCCGCACCTCCGCCCCGGCCGGGGGCCCGGTCGTCCTGCCCGACCCGGAGCCCCGGCTCGCCGTGGTGGTTGCCGACCACGTCGTCGACCCGGCACTCCGCGCCGCGTGGACCCGCCGGGGCGTCCCGCACCTGGCGGTCGTCGTCGGCGACGGACGCATCCGTCTCGGACCGTTCGTCGTCCCGGGAGCCGGGCCGTGCCTCCAGTGCGCGGAGTACGCGCGCGTCGACCACGACCCCGCCTGGCCGGCC
This sequence comes from Curtobacterium flaccumfaciens, assembly GCF_018598405.1. Classification (NCBI taxonomy): domain Bacteria; kingdom Bacillati; phylum Actinomycetota; class Actinomycetes; order Micrococcales; family Microbacteriaceae; genus Curtobacterium; species Curtobacterium flaccumfaciens. The sequence goes on from NZ_JAHEWS010000007.1 coordinate 53,747, forward strand.
ATCGCGGCGCAGGTGTGGGGACGGCACCCCGCACCGCTGTCACCGTGGCGCTCGGCGGCGGTGGCCGCCGCGACGACGCGCATGCTGGTGGAACGCCTGCCGCTCCGGACCCAGCGTGCAGCACCCGACCAACTCGTCTTCGAGCGCGACGACCTGTCGGTCAGCCGTTCGACGGTGCTGCCCCATCCGCGGTGTGCGTGCCGAGCGCTGCCAGGAAGCGACTCGGAGCCCGGGCTCCCCCACGCCTGGAGCCCTGTTGCGACCACGTGATCGTCACCGACCGGCGGGCACGGGTGAGCCCGACGTAGAACAGACGCCGTTCCTCGTCCACCTCGGTGTCAGTGGTCGCGTGCGAGATCGGCAGGAGCCCCTCGGCAGCGCCGGCGATGACCACGTGCGGCCACTCCAGACCCTTCGACGAGTGCAGGGTCGCGAGGGTCACGGCGTCGACCTCGGGTTCGTGGTGCGTCGCCGCCCGGTCCACCAGGTCCTGCGTGAACTGCTGCATGGTCGTGCCGGCCGGCGCGTCCTCGGCGAGGCCCATGATCGCCTGCAGGGCCTCCCACTGCTCGCGGACGGCCCCCGTGCCCTCCGGCGGCGTCTCCGACCAGCCGCTGACCTGGAGCACCAGCCGGACCCGTCGGGTCAGCTCGTCGTCCGTCTGCCGGATCGCCTCGCCGCGCATGTGGTGGACGGCCAGCTTGACCTCCGGGCGGTTGAAGAACCGGGTCCCGCCCTGCACGCGGTACGGGATGCCGTTCCGGCCGAGTGCGGACTCGAGCGCGGCCGACTGCGCGCCGACGCGGAAGAGCACGGCGCATTCCCCGTAGGACGCCCCGGCACCGACGAGCTCGGCGATGCGGCGTGCGATCGTCTGTGCCTCGTCACCGTCGTGGACGCAGGACAGCACGATCGGTTCGGGGCCCGGCTCCTGGCTCTGGGCGATCAGGTCGAGCGCACCAGGCTGACCGCGCATCAGGGTGTTCGCCGCGTGCACGACCTCACGGGTGGAGCGGTAGTTCCGCTCGAGGCGCAGGACCGAACCACGCGGGAACTCCGACCCGAACCCCAGCAGGTAGTCGCTCGACGCCCCGGCGAACGAGTAGATGGTCTGGCTGGCGTCGCCGACGACGCACAGGTCGTCGCGGCCGCCGAGCCAGGCCCGCAGCAGGTCGTGCTGCACCGGCGAGACGTCCTGGTACTCGTCGACGACGAAGAAGCGGTACTGCTGCCGTACGTACGACGCCACCCGCGGCTCGGACTCGACCATGCCGAGGGTCGCGAGCAGGACGTCCTCGAAGTCGAGCTGCCGACGGTCGTCCTTCAGCCGCTCGTACGCCTTCATCAGGTCGATGACGCGGCGCGGTGTGGTGTCTCGCGGCATCACCCGGTCAGCCGCGGCGGCCTCGTACTCGTCGAGGGAGAGCATCTGCACCTTGCGCCACTCGACCTCGGCGGCCAGGTCGCGGAGCACCGGGGTGTCGACCTGCATGCCGACGGTGTCGGCCGCGTGCGCGATCATCCGCCCCTTGGACTCGACGATCTTCGGCGCGTGCCCGCCGACGGTGTCCGGCCAGAAGTAGCTGAGCTGCGCCATCGCGGCGGCGTGGAAGGTGCGCGCCTGGACGGTCCCGGCACCGAGCGCCCGCAGTCGGGAGCGCAGCTCACCGGCGGCTCGGGTCGTGAAGGTCAGCGCGAGGACGTGGTTGGGCGCGTAGGTGCCCGTCGCGACCCCGTAGGCGATGCGGTGCGTGATGGCGCGGGTCTTGCCCGTCCCCGCACCGGCCAGCACGGCGACCGGACCGAGCAGGGTGCGGGCGACCGTGCGCTGTTCGGCGTCGAGCGCGGCGAGCAGTTCGTCGGGCGACGGCGGCCGGGGCTCGACGGCCCCTGCACCGCCCGCAGCGGCTGCGCCACGTGGACCGGCGACGCTCACGGCAGGTCCAGCGGCCCGCCGTACCACTCCTCGATGATGGCGCGGGCGATCGAGGTGCGTCCCGGCAGCAAGAGGGTGTCCCCGGCACGCTGGCGGATCTCGTCGCGCGAGAACCACCGCACGTCGAGGATCTCCACCCCGTCGGGACGGGCGGTGGTCGGGTCGCCGCCGGCTGCACGTGCGCGGAAGCCCACCATCAGCGACGCGGGGAACGGCCACGGCTGCGAGCCGAGGTACTCGGGCTCCTCGACACGGACCCCGGACTCCTCCCAGACCTCGCGGCGGACGGCGTCCTCGAGCGACTCCCCCGGCTCGACGAACCCGGCGAGCAGCGAGTACCGGTTCGCGTCCCACGCGGCGTTCGAGCCGAGCAGGATCCGGTCGTCGGCGTCGACGACCCCGACGATGATCGCCGCGTCGGTACGCGGGAAGTGGTCGTGCCCCTCGGGGTCACGACGGACCCATCCACCGCTCACGACGGCGGTGGCCGACCCGGTACGCGGGGAGAACCCGTGCACGGCGTGCCAGTTGGCCATCGCCACGGCCTCGACCGCCAGGCCCTGGTCACGCGGCGACAGCTCGGTGCCGAACATCCGGAGGCTCTGCCACGCGTCGTCCGACGGTTCGATGGCGGTCGCCGTCCCGCCGTCGATGAAGGCGGCGACGAACCGGGTGCCCGCGGCGGCGTCCGGTGCGTCGGAGACGGCGCGACCGAGGTACAGGGTCACGGTGTCGACGGGGATCTCCGCCGCGGTCACGAAGCGCAGGGTGCCGTCGGGGTTCCGGAGCATCTCGGCTCCGCGCACCGGCAGGTACCGGGTGCGCTCGTCCTCGCGCAGGACACGCTCGAGTTCGTCGGTCGTGCGGAACTCGGCGTCGCGGTCGAGTTCGTTGCGGGAGAGCGGGAGCCGGGCGGCGAACTCGACGGTCACGGCGGGAGAGCTCCTCGGATCGGGTGCGGACGTGCAGGAGACGTGCGGTGGGTATGGAGGCCGCCGAACAGCGTGGCGTGCAGCCGTGCACGCGTCACGCGCCTACCCTGAGGGGCATGGCGGGATCCCAGTTCACTCTAGCCGCGTTGGCGACGACGGCCGTTCCAGGTCTCCTCGTCACGGGCACGCGCACGCTCGGCTCGGCCGCGGCCGGCGACTACGAGTCGGCGCTCCTCCGCGACGCCGACGGCACCGAGATCGTCATCCGCCGTCCCCGGAACCAGCGCGCCGAGGCCCGGCAGTCGGCCGACCTCGTCGCCATCCGTGCGTTGAGCGCGGGGATCCGCACACGCCTGCCGTTCGGTGTGGCCGAGTACCGCGGACAGGCACCGATCGGTTCGACGCGCGCCATCGTCACGACCCGCCTGGCCGGGACCCACCCGACCCTCGCGTCGCTCGTCGAGCGCCCGGACCTCGCCACCAGCGTCGGCCGTGCCGTCGCCGCGATCCACCAGCTGCCGACGAGCTTCGTCTCCGACGCCGGACTGCCCTCGCTGACGCCGTTCGAGGTGCTCCGCTCCGCCGTCTCGGTGATGGACCGCGCGGTGGCGACGAAACTCGTCCCCGCCGCGCTCGTCGAACGCTGGGAAGGTGCGGCGCGCGACCAGCAGCTCTGGCAGTTCACGCCGACCGTCGTGCACGGTTCGCTCGGCACCGGGGCGCTGCTCGTCGACGGCGATGCGGTCAGCGGGATCCTCGACTGGGGTGAGCTCCGGCTCGGCGACCCCGCCAAGGACCTCGCCTGGGTGCTCGCCGGCCGCCGTGACGCCTTCGACACCGTCCTCAGCGCCTACGAGGCGAACGGCGGCGGGCGTGACCGTCAGCTCGCACAGCGTGCGCGGGTGCACCACGAGCTCGAGACGGCGCACTGGCTGCTGCACGGCGTGCAGGCGAAGAGCACCGAGGTCGTCGACGACGCCGTCGCGATGATGCACCGCCTGGTCGACGCGGTCCACGCACCGAGTGCGGAGCCGCTGCAGTCCGTCTCACCGGAGACGATGGAGATCGGCGAGGTGGAGCAGTTGCTGTCCTCCACCGAGCGACGCCACGGCTGACGCCGTCGGCCTGCCCTTCGTGAGCAGGAATGGTCGGGTTGCTGCGGCGTACCCGACCATTGCTGCTCACGAAGGCCCGGCAGGGGCCGTGCTCGCGACCGCCTGGAGGCCCGGTGCCGTTTCCTGGGACCGGCTTCGGGCCTCCAGGGCGGAGCGCGCCCGTCCAGGGCGGAGCGCGCCCATCCAGGGCGAAGGGGCCCGCAGGACGTCAGCCGATCGCCTCCGACCACGCGCGCTCGAGACCGGCGCGGTCCAGCAGCTCGGTCGGACGGACCTCGAGGTCGTCGGCGACGAAGTAGAACACCGCGTCGACCTGGTCGAGCGGCCGACCGGTGAACTCGGCGTACGCGACGCGGTACAGCGCGAGCTGCAGGATGCGACGGGCGAGGTCGTCGGCGCCCGACGGTGCCTTGCCGGTCTTCCAGTCGACCACCTCGGCGCGCCCGTCGATCTCGTAGACGGCGTCGAGCTTGCAGACCACGCTGTGCCCGAGGAACGGGATGTGGATCTCCCGTTCGACCTCGATGGGGGTCAGCCCGGCCCACCGGGAGCGGGCGAACGTGGCCTGGAAGTCCGCCAGGCGGCGGGCGTCGTCGTCGGTGACCACGGCGTCCGGTGATGCGTCCGCGAGGTCGTCGGCGTCGAGGTCGAGTTCGCCGTCCCACACGTCGAGCGTCTCGAGGGCACCACCGCTCCGCGCCCGCTGCTCCACCCACTGGTGGAAGAGCGTGCCCAGCCGGGTGGCGCGGTACGGGCGCTCCGGCATCGGCCGACGGAGCCGCTCCGCCACGGAGTCGGGTTCTGTCAGGTAGTCCTTGAAGCCCGACGCCGGGACGCGGTGCGGGACGGCGACCGCGTGCTTCGCGTTCCGGGTGGCATGCCGTTCGGCGAGCAGCAGGTCGATGTCGGCCGCGAACCGACCGGAGGCACCGGGGTTCGCGTTCCGCACCCGCTCGGCGGCGGCCAGGACGCGCGGTGCACGCTGCCCGAACGGCACGTGCGGCCAGGTCTGGGTCGCGCCACTCTCACCCATCGGGTTCTCGTCGTGCACCGTGGTCTCCGGGATCGCCGCTCCGTCGATGACGCCCGCGTCGACCAGGTCACGGAGGTACCGGCTCGGCTCCGTCGGCCGGACACCACCGGCCCAGAAGGAGCCGGACACCAGCAGGTCGTGCTTGGCACGGGTCAGGGCGACGTACGTGAGTCGACGTTCCTCGTCCTCGTTGCGGGCCTTCACCTGTTCCTTGAAGGCGTCGATCGCCGTGGTGACGTCCTTCTGGGTCTCCTGCCCGCGCCACGCGAGCCGGGGCAGTTCGGCGGCGTCGCCGCGGAACTCGTACGGCAGTCGGCCGAAGCCGAGCCACCCGGACGAGCCCTCCTGCGGGCGCGCGGGCAACCCGCCCTCGACCATCCGGGGCACCGCGACGGCGTCCCACTCGAGGCCCTTGGACCCGTGGATGGTCAGGATCTGGACGGTGCCGGCCTCCGGTTCCTCGGACCGCGGGCCCATGTCGTCGCGCCGAGCGGCGGCGTCGATCCACCCGAGGAACGAGCCGAGGTCGGCACGGTCGTCGGTCGAGACGAACCCGGCGAGCTCGTCGATGAAGGCGTCGAGGTAGGCGCCGCTGCCCTGCTCGTGCGCGGCGACCTCGATGTCGAGCCGCATCTCCTGCACGACCAGGGTCACGAAGTCGACCAGGTCGCTTCCCGCACGGGACCGGAGCATCGCGAGCTGCCGGCCCAGGGCACGCATCCGGCTGCGACCGGCCGGGGTGATGCCCTCGAGCGCGCCGTGCTCGTCGGGGGCGGTCGCCACGAAGTCGAGCGCATCGACGATGGAGCCGTGCTCGCCGGCGGCCACGGAGGCCCGGAACGCAGCCGTCAACTCGTCGTCGAGGCGCTGCTGGGTGTGGTCGCGCTGGAACAGCCAACGGGCGAGCTGGTGCAGGGCGACGATGTCGGCCGCACCCACCCGCCACCGGGCTCCAGCGAGCAGCCGGATCAGGTCGTTGCCGGCGGCCGGGTCGTGCAGCACGCGCAGGCAGGCCACCAGGTCGACGATCTCCGGGCGCTGGAGCAGGCCCCCGGTGCCGAGCACGTGGTACGGCACCCCGCGGGCACCGAGCGCCGCCGTGAACGACGCCAGGTCCTTCCGTGCCCGCAACAGGAGCGCCATCGAGCCGGCCGGGTCCCGGCGGCGGCGGTCCTGGAACCAGGCGGCGACCTCGTCGGCCTCTTCCGGCAGGGTCTCGGGGAACACCACGCGCACGGTGCCGGCATCCGCACCGGGGCGCGGCGAGAGCCGCTCGACGTCCACCTCGGACGCCTCGGAGAGGGGCGCGACGATCGCGTTCGCCCCGGCGAGCACGTCGACCGGGTTGCGCCAGCTCGTCGACAGCGCGAACGTGACCGGTTCGGCGACCCCGGGCTCGTCGCCGCCGAAGTCGTGCGGGAACCGGGCGAGGTTCGCCGCACTGGCACCGCGGAACCCGTAGATGGACTGGTGCGGGTCGCCGACCGCCATCACCGAGTGCCCGCGGAACAGCCGGGCGAGGAACCGGGTCTGCACCACCGAGGTGTCCTGGTACTCGTCGAGGAGCACCACGCCGTACCGGCTCCGCAGGTCCGTCACGACCCGCGGAGCCGACTCCGCAGCGGCGAGCGCCAGGGCGATCTGGTCGGAGAACTCCACGAACCCGCGGTCGACCTTCTGTCGGCGGAACTCCGCGACGAGGTCGGCCAGGGGTTCGAGGGCACCGATGGCGGCGACCGCGTCGGTGATCGCCTTGTAGGGCTTGCCGCGGTTGCCGGGGAGTTCGAGCAGTTCGGAGAACTCCACTGCGAACCGGCGGAGGTCCTCGGGCTCGACGAGGTGCTCGGAGGAGGCTCCGGCGAGCGCCACCACGGCGGCGGTCAGCGTGTCGACGTCGCGGTCGAGCCCGGCGAGCCGGTCGTCGCGAGCGGCCACCACCACCCGGCGGGCGAGCTGCCAGGCCGATGGCTCGGTGAGCACCTGGGACTCGCCGTCGCGGCCGACGAGCAGCGCGTTCTCGCGGAAGACGGCGTTGGCGAAGGCGTTGTAGGTCGAGACGGTGGGCGCTTCGAAGGCGTCGCCGGGGGTGATCAGGCCGACGTCCTCGAGCGCGCGGATGCGGTCGTTGATGCGGACCGACAGTTCACCGGCGGCCTTGCGGGTGAAGGTCAGGCCGAGGACCTCGTCGGGGCGGACGTGGCCGTTGGCCAGGAGCCAGACGACGCGCGAGGCCATCGTCTCGGTCTTCCCGCTGCCGGCACCCGCGACGACGAGGGCCGGCACGAGCGGCGACTCGATGACGGCACGCTGCTGGGCCGTGGGGCGCGGGCGGCCGAGGGCGTCGGCGATGGCGTCGGCGCCGTGCCGGACGACGGGCGGAGCAGCGGCGGCCGTGCCGGCCATACCGGCCGCGCCAGCCACATCAGCCGCGCCGGCCACGCCAGCCCTGTCGGCAGTATCCGCCGTGTCGGTCGTGTCGGTCGTGTCCGCCGTGTCCGCCGTGTCCGCCGTGTCCGCCGTGTCCGCCGTGTCGGCCGTGTCGGTCGTCTCGCTCACCAGGTCACCTCCGCCACCACGTGGATCCGGCACTCGACGCCGGTCCGGGCCTTCTCGCAGTGGTCGTCCACGTTCGCCACGAAGGTCCTCCCGGCCATGCCCCGCGCCACACCGTGCAGTCGTTCGCGGTACGCCTCACGTGCCTGGGCGTCGAACGCGTGCTGCGTGCGCTCGGAGAAGGCGTTCCCGCCGCGGGGGTTCTGGACGAACACGAGCCGGGCATCGGCCATCGGCGATCCGGCCGGCACGCCCTCGACCGCGCCGTCCTCGACCGCGAGCTGGTAGGCGCCGAGCTGCGGGTGCTCGGGCATGTCGTTCTTCTCGCTGGGCATCGAACGGCCGGTCTTCAGGTCGACCACGCTGACGCGTCCCTCGGGGTCGACCTCGATGCGGTCGATGCTGCCCCGGATGCGCGCGGGCCCGGTGACGAGCGCGAACGAGGTCTCGGCGCCGAGCAGCCGTCGACCGGCGCTGGCGAACGTCCGGAGGTAGTCGCTCAGTCCCTCGATCATCCGCCGGGTGCGCGCGCGTTCGCGGTCGGCGACCCAGGGCGACTCGAACGTCAGCTCGTCCCACCGTGCCTCCACCCGGTCCCACAGCGACTCGACGTCGATCTCGGTGGCGTGCTCCATCGCTTCGTGCACGATCGTGCCGATGCCCATCGCGGGGCTCGGGGCGCCACCGCCGAAGGTCTGCGCGAACCAGTGCACCGGGCACTCCTCGAAGGTGCCGATCCGCGACGGCGACACCGACACGGCCGGTGCGACGGGCTCACCGCCCTCGACCTCGGGCGCAGGCTCGGCGTCGAGGTCGACCAGGGGGTCGTCCGTGGTCGGCTCGGCGAGTCCGTACCACTCGTCCGGGGCGGCGCCGGGCACCTCGGCCTCGGCCAAGCGGGCGAGGGCGGACGCGGCCTCGTGGTCACCCGAGGCGACGACCCGACGGCGCAGCGACCCGGCGAGGCCGCGCAGGGACAGCGGGTGCACCGTCGGCTGGCGGTCCGGCGGCACGGGGACGAGTCGGACGAAGGGCGACGGGGATTCGTCGTCGTTCGCGACGGTGCCGATGACGACCTGGGTGGTCGCACGCGACACGGCCCGGGCGAACAGGCGGAGTTCGTCGGCGACGACGGCGGCGCGGTCGTCGATCGGCGAACGTTCGACGCCGGCGGCGGCGCGGACCAGGCCGTCGGGGTCGAGCAGGCTGCCGCGGACCCGGGTGTTCGGCCAGACGCCGTCCTGCAGGCCGAGCACCACGACCACGTCGCACTCGAGTCCGATCGTCGCCGAGGGCGTCAGCACCCGCACCCGGCCGGCGGTCCGGTCCGGGCCGATCGAGTCCTCCGGCAGGTCGGCGCCGAGCAGGTCGTCGACGAAGACCCGCGCGGGGGCGTCCGGGGTGCGCTCGACGAAGCGCTTGGCTGCGGTGAACAGGCCGACGACGGCGTCCAGGTGTCGATCGGCCTCGCCGGCACCGACCCCGCCGGCTGCGGACTGGGCACCCCAGGACTTCGCGAGGCCGCTGCGTTCCCAGAGCCCCCAGAGGATCTCCTCGATGCTCGAGCCGGACTCGGCGTCGGTGCGGGCCTGCACCAGGCTCCGGGCCAGCCGGGTCGCCCGACGCGCGAAGCCCGCGTCCACCGTCGCGAGGCGCTCCGGTGCCCCCAGCGCGTCGACCAGCAGCTCGTCGGCGGTGCGGCTGCCGTCGCCCGCCAGTTCCTCTCGCCGCAGCGCGAGCCGGAGCCGTCGCATCGCCAGGGTGTCGAGGCCACCGAGGGGCCCGGTCGCGAAGGCGGTGGCCAGGGCCGCGTCGAGCGGCAGGACGCCGAGCGCCACAGCGGCCGCGTCGAGCAGGGCCCGCGCCGCCGAGTCGTCGCGCGGACGGACAGGTGCGGCACCGGCGGTCGCCGGGACCTCGGCCACGGAGAGCGCACGGACGAGCTCGGGGATGGCCGCACCGCTCCGGGTGACCACCGCCATCCGGTGCCAGGGCACGCCGTCGAGCAGCCGGTGTTCACGCAGCCGGCGGGCGATGGCGACCACGAGGGCGGACCGGCTCGCGGCTTCGAGGTGCACGACCGCGTCGGAGCGGGCGTCCGCGTCGTCCGCGGTCGCGCTGCGTTGCCGTCCGGCGGCTGCGGTGCCGATCCGGCCGGTGACGCCGGTGACCAGCGCGCGGATCGGGGCGGGGTGGCGGTGCACCGTCCGGAGGAAGAGCTCGTCGACGCGGTCCACTCCGAGCCGCACCGCGAGCCGACCGAGCACGTCCGGTTCGGCGCCGCGGAACGCCGACGCGGCGATGTCCGGGTCACCGAACGCCACGACCTGCACGCCGGAACGAGCGAGGGCCCCGAGCAGGGCGATCTCGCCCTCCACCAGTTCCTGCGTGTCGTCGACCACGAGCAGGCGGAGGGCGGCGATGCTCGCGGGCAGCTCCTGCCGCAGCACCGCTGCGGTGGCGTAGGCCACGAGCTCGCCGGAGTCGAGTCCGGTGGGCCGGAACGCGGTCACGGAGGCCCGGTAGTCGTCGACGAAGTCGCCCACCGCCCGCCACTCGGGGCGTCCGAGCTCGTCGCCGAGTTCCCGCATGTCGTCCGGTTCGACACCGGCGGCGACCGCGCGCATCATCACGTCGCGCAGAGCCGTGCGGAACCCCGCTCGCTCACGGACGACGGCGGTGATCGGGTCGGGCCACGCGGGTCCGGTGCCGTCGAGTTCGTGCCCGGCGAGCAGGTCGGCGATGATGCGGTCCTGCTCCCCGCCGGTGAGGAGCGTCGGCGGTTCCTGGTCCTGCGTCGCCGCCGCGTGGGTGACGATCTGGAACGCCAGGGAGTTCACGGTGCGAGCGAGGGCGCCCGGCACGACCCGGTCGACCGCCGTGGCCAGTCGGTCACGCAGCGCGGTCGCGGCCGTGCGGGACGAGGTCAGGGCGAGGACGGTCGCGTGGCCGTCCGGGGTGATCGCACCGGCGCGGTTCAGCCGGTCGGCGACGAGCCGTGCGAGCGTGGTCGTCTTGCCGCTGCCCGGCGCACCGATCACCGCGGCGTGACGGCCGTCCGGCAGCGCCAGCACCGCCGCCTGCGAGGGGTCATCCACCAGTGCGCGCGCGAACCCGGCATCCTCGGGAGCGGGCATCAGCGTGGTCTGCGGCACGCTCGTACGGTACCCAGGACCGCCGACAGCACCGCTGCGGACGCGCGGGGCTCTGGTCGTGTGACCGGCCGAGTGCGCCCGCGGCGAACGGCCGATACCGCACGGGACCCCTCGGATACGCTGTGGTCGTGGACATCAAGATCGGCATCATCAACAGCCCGCGCGAGATCGCGTTCGAGACCGCCCAGACCGCGGACCAGGTCGAGAAGGCCGTGTCCGAGGCCCTCACCGCGCAGGCGACCCACCTGTCGCTGCAGGACGACAAGGGCCGTCGCTTCATCGTGCCCGTCGCATCGCTCGCCTACGTCGAGGTCGGCGCGGAAGAGGCACGGCGCATCGGCTTCGTCGCCTGACGACGTGGAACTGCTCTTCGCCGTCCTCGGCGGCGTCCTGATCGGTGCCGTCGCGCACGTGGTCCTGCCGTGGCGGTCGAGCCGTGGCGTGCTCGTCGGCCCGGCGGTCGGCGGCATCGCCGCGGCCGTCCTCTGGGAAGCCCTGACCTGGGCCGGGTGGCGGTACGACGGCACCTGGATCTGGGTCGTGGCCCTGGTGGGGTCCGGCGTGGTCGCACTGGTGGTCGAGTGGCTGCTCGGGACGCAGCGCGACAAGCGCGACGCGGCGTACTACGAGCAGCTCAAGACCCGCGGCGCCTGACCCTCGAGCAGTCTGACCGCTCAGGCCGTCAGACCGAGGGCGTCCATCCGTCGGGTGTGCGCAGCGATGAGCTCGGTCCAGACCGGCTCGAGCCGCTCCTGGTCCTCACGGGCGTGCGACGCCAGTGCCGATCGCGCCACCAGCAGGGTGTCGCCGACCAGCCGTCGGCCCCACATCGCGAGCCGCGACCCGATCTGCGGGTCGTCCTCGATGTGTGCCGTGAGCTCCACGACGACCGCGGCTTCTTCACGCGCGTCGAACACCGAGCGCAGGCGCTGCCGCACGTCGACGGGCAGCGAGCGGAGCAGGTTGCCGAACAGGTCGTTCAGGATGCCGGCGGTGACGTACCCGGTCAGCATCGACTCGTACCAGTCGGCGCCGCTCGTGCGCTCGAGGAACAGGTCGATCGCCTCGCGGTGCGGGGCCATCAGCGCCGCCGGGTCCTCGCCGAGGCGCTCGATCTCGGCCACGATCGTCCGGTGCCGCTCGAGCGCCGTGGTCGCCAGGACCCCGGTGACCAGTCGGCCGGACAGGGTCGGAGCCGAGGCACCGGCCCGTCCCATCGTCTCGTAGACGGAGAGCTGCAGGTACGCGGCCTGCCCCAGGTAGACGTCGAGCTCGGGACTGACGTCATCGAGCGCGAGACGCTTGACCTGTGCGGCTCCGCGGGGGTTCCGCGATGCGAGCCATGCGGCAGCGAGCTGCGCCGCGCGCTTCCGGTTCCACCACGACACCACTCGACCAGCATAGAGGGCGCACCCCGAGGGACCTGCCGGTCGCCCCGCCAGGCGCCCGGACCGGACCGCCCGACTCCCCCAAGCACCCCGGCGCGCCCCGGAGGACGGCCCCATCGGTAGACTGGCCCGGACTTCCACCAGAACTAAGGTGATTCTTTGACTTTCTCAGACCTCAACATCGACCAGGACATCGTCGATGCACTGGCCGGCAAGGGCATCATCGAGCCCTTCCCGATCCAGGAACAGACCATCCCGCTCGGCCTGACCGGCCAGGACATCATCGGCCAGGCCAAGACGGGTACCGGCAAGACGCTCGGTTTCGGCCTGCCGCTGATCCAGCGACTCGGCGCCGACCCGGCGCACGGCGTGAAGGCGCTCGTCGTCGTCCCGACCCGTGAACTCGCGGTCCAGGTCACCGAGGACCTCGAACTCGCGGCCTCGAACCGCCCGACCACGATCGTCTCGATCTACGGCGGCAAGGCCTACGAAGGCCAGGTGGAGCAGCTCAAGGCCGGCGCCCAGATCGTCGTCGGCACGCCCGGGCGACTCATCGACCTGCAGCGGCAGCGTCTGCTCGACCTCTCCCACGTGCAGGAGGTCGTGCTCGACGAGGCCGACCGCATGCTCGACCTCGGGTTCCTGTCGGACATCGAGCGCATCTTCCAGGCCGTCCCCGAGGTGCGGCACACGATGCTGTTCTCGGCGACGATGCCGGCGCCGATCGTCGCCCTCGCCCGCCGGTTCATGAGCCGTCCGGTGCACATCCGGGCGACCGACCCGGACGAGGGCCTCATGCAGGCCAACATCAAGCACCTCATCTACCGGGCGCACTCGCTCGACAAGGACGAGGTCATCGCCCGCATCCTCCAGGCCGAGGGCCGCGGCAAGACCGTGATCTTCACCCGCACCAAGCGTGCGGCGGCGAAGCTGGTCGAGGAGCTGAAGGACCGCGGGTTCAACGCCGCGGCGGTGCACGGCGACCTCAACCAGGAGCAGCGCGAGCGCGCGATGGCGGCGTTCAAGGCCGGCAAGCGCGACGTGCTCATCGCCACCGACGTCGCTGCCCGTGGCATCGACGTCGACGACGTCACGCACGTGATCAACCACACGATCCCGGACGACCCGGACACGTACCTGCACCGTGCGGGCCGCACCGGCCGCGCTGGCAAGACCGGCATCGCGGTCACGTTCGTCGACTGGGACGACCTGCACAAGTGGACGCTGATCGACAAGGCCCTCGAGTTCGGCATCCCCGAGCCCGTCGAGACCTACTCGTCGTCGCCCCACCTGTTCGAGGAACTCGACATCCCCAAGGGCACCAAGGGCCGCCTGCCCGGCTCGTCGTCGCACGCGGCTTCTGCCGGTGCCCCCGCCGAGAAGCGCAGCGGCGACCGCCCGGCCGCGGGTGCTACGGGTTCGCGTGACGCGTCGCGTTCGCGGTCGCGCAGCCGCACCCGGTCAGGAGGCTCGGAGCAGTCCGCCCCGCAGGCGGCACCCACCGAGTCGGTCGCCCCCACCGCCGCGGCCGGCACCGAGGACGGCGCAGCCGCCGAGGGTGGTCCGACCACCGACGGCGCCGCGAAGCGCCGCCGTCGTCGCCGTCGTCGCGGTGCCGGCACCGGCGATGCCTCGGCGACCACCTCGGCACCGCAGGCCACGTCGGACGGCGAGTAGCGCCTCCAGACCGAAGGGCCCGTCGCTGACGCGACGGGCCCTTCGTCGTCCCCACCCGCGGACCGGCCCACGCGCGCAGCGACGGTCCACGTGGATGCAGGCGCGTGACCTGTCGCGCAGGCCGAAGACTCGTGTGTCGGCCGGTCGGCCGATCGGCCTGCCGTCAGGCCAGGCGGGAGCCGGGGCCGACGACCGGCGCGCTGCCGGTGGCCTCGGACACGATGGTGTCGAAGGAGACACGTGCGGTGCGGTGCTCCCCCAGCCGGTTCGGCTTGCCGGTGCCGTGGTAGTCGCTCGAACCGGTGACGAACAGGCCGTAGCGCGTCGCCCAGTCGAGCAGGGTGCGCTTGCCGTGCGCCAGGTTCTCGCGGTGGTCGACCTCGAGCCCGCCGAGCCCGGCGTCGACGAGGTCGCGGAGCATCGGCTCGTCGATGACGATCCCGCGCGAGGACGCCGCCGGGTGTGCGATGACGGGCACGCCGCCCGCCTGCCGGATGAGTTCGACGCCGCGCAGGGGCGAGGGCGCCTCGTGCGGTTCGTAGTAGCCGGACGCCGGGTGCAGGATGCCGCGGAACGCCGCGGACCGGTCGGACTCGAGCCCGCGGGCGACCAGGGCGTCGGCGATGTGCGGACGGCCGATCGTGGCACCGGGGCTGGACTGGGCCAGCACGTCCGCCCAGGTGATCGGGTGGTCCTCGGCGATGCGGTCGACCATGCGGTGGGCGCGGGAGAGCCGGCCGTCGCGGATGCGGGTGGTCTCCTCGACCAGGCCGGGGTGCTCGGGATCGACCAGGTAGCCGAGCACGTGGACGCTGCGGTACCCGATGCGGGTGCTCAGCTCGAGCCCGGGCAGCAGGGTCAGGGGCAGCTCACGAGCCGCGGCCGTGGCGTCCGCCCAGCCCGCGGTCGTGTCGTGGTCGGTCAGCGCGACGGCGTCGAGTCCGGCGGCCGCGGCCGCTCGGACGAGCTCCGCGGGACGCTCGGTGCCGTCGGAGACACTGGAGTGCGCGTGCAGGTCGATGAACGGGTCTGGCACGTCGCCAATGCTATCCACAGGTGAGCGGCCGCACAGGCCGGGTGTCCCGGGCGGTGCGATGATGGACGCATGGCCGACACGACTCCCCGCGCGACGAGCAACCGATCCACGACCCCCGGGTCCTCGACCTTCAAGGACTTCATCGGGTCGCAGTGGGCCGACCGCGGTGAAGAGCAGCCCGAGCCCCGCGAGCAGGCCGCGTTCGCCGCCGAGCGTCGCGCCCGCATCTCCGAGCTGCACCCTGGTCGCACGATCGTGGTGCCGGCCGGGCAGGCCAAGGTCCGCTCGAACGACTGCGACTACCCGTTCCGCCCGCACTCCACCTTCGCGCACCTGACCGGCTGGGGCACCGACACCGTCGTCGGCTCCGTGCTCGTGATGACGCCGAACGGTTCCGGCCACGACGCCACGCTGTACTTCCGCGCCACCGCCGGCCGCGACTCCGAGGAGTTCTACGCCAACCCCGAGATCGGTGAGTTCTGGGTCGGTCCGCGTCCATCGCTCGACGCCGTCGCCGCCGACCTCGGGCTGGCCACGGCCGACCTCGGCGAGTTCGCTGCCGTCGCCGACGCACTCGACTCTTCCGCGCTGCTGGTGCGCGAAGCCGACGACGACCTGACCCGCTCGCTCGACGTGCGCATCGGCAGCGCGATCGGTGGCGCCGACGAGACCGAGGGGTCCCCGGCGACCGACGACCTGCTCGCCCGCGACCTGTCCGAGCTGCGGCTGGTGAAGGACGCGTACGAGGTCCGTGAGCTCCGCAAGGCCGTCGACGCCACGAAGCACGGGTTTGACGACGTCATCGCCGACTTCGACGCCGTCCTCGCGCACCCGCGCGGGGAGCGCATCGTCGAGGGCACGTTCAACCGCCGCGCCCGCGCCGACGGCAACACCGTGGGCTACGACACCATCGCGGCCTCGGGCCACCACGCCTGCATCCTGCACTGGACCCGCAACGACGGCGCCGTGCAGCCGGGCGACCTCATCCTCATCGACGCCGGGGTCGAGGTCGACTCGTTCTACACGGCCGACATCACCCGCACGCTCCCGGTGAGCGGCATGTTCTCGCCCGTGCAGCGCATGGTCTACGACGCCGTGCTCGAAGCCGCCGACGCCGCGTTCGCCATCGTCAAGCCGGGCATCACGTTCCGCCAGGTGCACGCCACCGCGATGGAGGTCATCGCACGCAAGACCGCCGAGTGGGGCTTCCTGCCGGTGTCCGCCGCCGAGTCGCTCGAGCCGGACAACCAGTTCCACCGTCGCTACATGGTGCACGGCACGAGCCACCACCTCGGTCTCGACGTGCACGACTGCGCCAAGGCCCGCCGCGAGATGTACCTCGACGGCGTCGTGCAGGCCGGCATGGTCTTCACGATCGAGCCCGGGCTGTACTTCCAGCAGGACGACCTGACCGTGCCGGAGGAGTTCCGCGGCATCGGTGTCCGCATCGAGGACGACATCCTGGTGACCGAGGACGGCGCCGAGAACCTGTCGATCGGCATCCCCCGGACCCCCTCGGAAGTGGAGGGGTGGATCGCCCGCTCCGGCCGCTAGCCTTGAGCGGGTGACGACGCCCGAGGTCTCCCCGAACACCTTCTCGATCGAGGTCGAGCACTTCGACTCCCCCGACGCGCAGCGGCTCCGCGCAGCCCAGCGCCTGGAGATCGACCGGGCGTACGGCGGTGACACCGAGCCGGGCGAGAAGCCGACGGCCGAGTCGATCGCGGTGTTCTTCGTCGCGCGTGACGAGTCGGGCACGCCGTTGGCCTGCGGGGGCCTCCGGGTCGTCGAGGACAGCATCACCGAGATCAAGCGGATGTACGTCCGACCGGAATCCCGCGGCTCCGGTGTCGCGGCCGCCCTGCTGCGTCGGCTGGAGGAAGCCGCGCTCGACCTCGGGTCCCCGGCACTCGTGCTCGAGACGGGCACCGAGCAGAAGCGTGCCGTCGGCTTCTACCAGCGTGAGGGGTTCCGCCGGATCGCGAACTTCGGGCCCTACGTCGGTGCGCCCCTGTCGGTCTGCTACTCGAAGCTCCTCTAGGCGCGCCGAAGCCGCCCGGACCGCGCCGCGCCGCGCGCAAGACCGCACTGTGCCCGCGCCCGCACTTCGCCCGGTCACGACGTGCCGTCTACTCGAGGCCGAGCGGTCACGAACCGTCGTCGGGGCCGGTGCCGAACGACGATCTCTGACCGCTCGACGCCGTGCGCACGGGGTGTTGCGACCGCCGGACCGCCCGGACCGCCGGACCGCCCGGACCGCCGGACCGCCCGGACCGCCTGGACGCGCCGCTGCGGCCGCACGAAGTGCCGCCCGCGAAGCTCGTCGGCGACATTTCGTGCGACCTCGGCGGACGTGAGCGGTGTGTCGAGCGACCTGGCGGTCCATCGACCACGGAGCACGCGCGCCGGCGCCCGAGCGCAGCAGCCGGAGCGCGGCTAGCGGCGGTCGCTGTCCCCGCCGCTGTCGCCGTCACGCTGGGCGTCCGGCGAGGACGAGGGCTCCGGCGGCGTCGCCCCGGTGACCCGCTCGCCGTAGCGCGGCGGTTCCTCGGGCCGGCGTTCCGGCACCGGCGGGGCCGCGGGGGCGGGAGCCGTCTCCGGGGTCTCCCCGTACCGGGGTCCGTCGTTCGTGCCGTAGCGCGGCGGGCCCGAAGGCGCGCCCGTCTGCGCGCCGGGGGCCGACGTGCCGGGGTGTTGCGGGCCTCCCGGCTGCTGGTGCGGGGTGGCGTGCCCGCCGTACGGCGACTGCTGCTGCGGCGGGACCCCACCGGGGCCCGGACGCCACTGCTGCTGCTGCTGCTGCTGCTGCTGCTGGGGAGCGTCGTTCCAGTGCGTGGACGGGGTCGCCCCGTGCTCGCCGAGGATCCGCTGCGCCTGCCCCGTCAGCTGCGGGTTCACGACGATCTGGTAGTTCGTGGCGAGCACCTGGTGGACGCTCGTGAAGTCCCGCTGCCGCTTGGTGATCGCGAACGAAGCGATGCCGTAGAGCATGCCGAACGCGGCACCGATGATCGCCGCCGCGAGGATCAGGCCGCCCGCGCTCGGCGAGAAGAGGGTGAGCACGATGCCGAAGAAGATGCCGAGCCAGAGGCCGGACAGGGCGCCGGCGATGGCGGCACGGCCGTAGGTCATCTTGCCGGTGACCCGCTCGACCGTCTTCAGGTCGTTGCCGACGATGGAGAGCTGGTTGACGGGGAAGTCGGCCTCGGCCAGCTTCGCCACCACGCGCTGCGCATCGGGGTAGCTGTCGTACGTTCCCAGGACGTCGCCCTTGGGCAGCGTCGGGAACGCCTGGGCGGTCCTGCCGGCGAAGGGGCTCTGATTGCTCACCCAGCCATCATTCACCGCACACCTTGCAATCGCACGTGCACTCTCAGGGAAGCAGCCGATCCGAAGCCGCCGTCCGGCGCGAGCGAACGTCCACACGCGAGCGACTACGCTGGGTCGGGTGAGCGCCACGAAGGTCTTCGTCGCCCGCCTCGCCGGGTGCTCCGTCTTCGACCCCGCGGGCGACCGCGTCGGAAGGGTCCGGGACGTCCTGGTCGTCTACCGCCGGGCCGACCCCCCGCACGTCGTCGGGCTCATCGTCGAGGTGCCGGGCAAGCGCCGCATCTTCGTGAGCATCGGCCGCATCACCTCGATCGGTGCCGGGCAGGTCATCACGACCGGGATCGTGAACATGCGCCGCTTCGAGCAGCGCGGCGGCGAGGTCCGTGTCATCGCCGAGATGCTCGGCCGCAAGGTGCTCATCAAGAACCAGCGGATCCGCGCCACCATCGAGGACGTCGCGATCGAGGACCGCGGGCAGGGCGACTGGGAGGTCGCGCAGCTCTTCCTCCGCAAGCCGAAGACCACGCCGTCGCCGTTCGGCAAGGGCCCCACGACGTTCGCGACGTGGAACGAGGTCACCGAGGACGAGCTCCCCGGCGAGGCCCAGTCCGCCGAGCACGTCATCGCCGCGTACTCCGACCTGGTGCCCGCCGACCTCGCGTCGACGCTGCTCGACCTGCCCGCCGAGCGCCGGTTCGAGGTCGCGGAGGAACTCCCCGACGACCGGCTCGCCGACGTGCTCGAGGAGATGCCCGACCAGGAGCGCATCGAGATCCTCACGCGGCTGACGGACGCCCGTGCCGCCGACGTCCTCGACCAGATGCAGCCGGACGACGCCGCCGACGTCCTCGCCCAGTTCTCCGACGAGCGGAGCGAGGCGCTCCTGCAGCTCATGGAGCCGGAGGAGGCGCAGGACGTCCGCATGCTCCTGGAGTACGAGCCGGACACCGCCGGTGGTCTGATGACCACCGAGCCCGTGATCGTCTCCGCCGACGCCACCGTGGCCGAGGGCCTCGCGCTGGTCCGCCGCCACGAGCTGGCCCCGGTGCTCGGCGCCGCCGTCTGCGTCACCCTGCCGCCGTACGAACCGCCGACCGGCCGGTTCCTCGGGCTCGTGCACTTCCAGCGGATGCTCCGCTACCCGCCGAACGAGCGGCTCGGCACGCTCATCGACCAGCAGACCGAACCGGTCCGGGTCGACGCGAGCGCCGCCGAGGTCACCCGCATCATGGCGACCTACAACCTGCTGTCCGTCCCCGTGGTCGACGACGCCCACCGTCTCGTCGGGGTGGTGACGATCGACGATGTCCTCGACCACGTCCTGCCGGACGACTGGCGAAGTCAGGGCGAGGGGGAACCCTCGCCGCTTCCACGCCAACGCCCGCGCAGGACACCCGTGACGACGGGAAGGAGGACCACCCGTGGCCCGAACGGATGACAACCGTCGCGACCGAGACCGTCAAGAGGTCCGGCTCGACTCCCCCAAGGGCATGCGCACGCGTGTGCTCCCCACCCGCCGCCGCGGTCGCGGGGACACCTTCGGTCGCGCGACCGAGGGCATCGCACGCGGCATGGGCACGCCGTGGTTCCTCATCGGCCTCACGCTGTTCTGCGTGGTCTGGATGGGCTACAACACCCTCGCGCCGAAGCCGTGGCAGTTCGACTCGGCCGCGATCGGCTTCACGGCACTGACACTCGTGCTCTCGCTGCAGGCGTCGTACGCCGCCCCGCTGATCCTGCTCGCGCAGAACCGGCAGGACGACCGTGACCGCGTGCAGTTCGAGCAGGACCGTCAGCGGGCCGAGCGGAACCTGGCGGACACCGAGTACCTGGCACGCGAGGTCGTCGCCCTGCGCCTCGCGATGCGGGACATGGCCTCGAAGGACTTCATCCGCGCCGAGCTCCGCTCCCTGCTCGAGGAACTCGATCGCCGCGACGCCGACGAGGCCGGCTACGCGGACGAACACGACAGCTCCACCCGTGGCTGACGCCCTCCCCACCGACGAACAGCTCGGCACGGCGGTCCTCGCCGCGCTCGGCCGCGTCATCGACCCCGAGATCCGTCGCCCCGTCACGGAGCTCGACATGATCCGTGGGGTCGACGTGCAGCCGGGAGGCGCGGTGCGCGTCGACCTGCAGCTCACGATCGTCGGGTGCCCCGCCGCCGACACCATCGAGCGCGACGTGCGCGTCGCCGCCGGTTCCGTCCCGGGGGTCGCCGCGGTGGACGTCGACGTGTCCGTGATGGACCCCGCGACGCGCGCCGCGCTGACCGAGCGGCTGCGGGCTGGCCGGCCCAAGGGGGTCCAGTTCACCGCGGACTCGCTCACCCGGGTGATCGCCGTGACGAGTGGCAAGGGTGGCGTCGGCAAGTCCACGGTCACCGTGAACCTCGCCGTCGCGCTCGCCCGCCGGGGCTTGCGGGTCGGGGTCGTCGACGTCGACGTGCACGGCTTCAGCGTCCCCGGGCTGATGGGCCTGACGGACGAGCACGGCGTCGCACCGCGCCCGACTCGCGTCGACAGCATGATCCTGCCGCCGGTGGCCCACGACGTGAAGGTCGTGTCGATCGGCATGTTCGTCGACGACGTCTCCACCGCGGTGTCGTGGCGCGGCCCGATGCTGCACCGCACCGTGAACCAGTTCCTCACCGACGTGTTCTTCGGCGACCTCGACGTCCTGCTGCTCGACCTGCCGCCGGGCACCGGCGACGTCGCGATCTCGGTGGGGCAGCTGCTGCCGCACGCCGAGGTCCTCGTCGTCACGACCCCCCAGGCTGCAGCCGCCGACGTCGCCGAGCGCAGCGGGATCGTCGCCCGTCAGACCGGGCAGCGGGTCATCGGCGTGATCGAGAACATGGCGGGGCTCGTGCAGCGTGACGGCTCGGTCCTGCACCTGTTCGGCGAGGGCGGTGGCGCCGAGACCGCCGCACGGCTCTCCCGGGGGCAGGACACCCCCGTCCCGGTGCTCGGCAGCGTGCCGCTGTCCGTGCCGCTCCGGCTGGGCGGGGACACCGGCCTCCCCGTGGTGCTCGGCGCGCCCGAGGACCCGTCGGCGGTGGCCCTGACGGCCATCGCGGACCGGATCACGACGATGGGACGCGGGCTCGCCGGCCGGAAGCTCGGGTTGTCGCTGTCCTAGGCTCGTCGGCATGAGCTCCGATCACGTCGACGTCGACTGGGACCACGCACGCGCCACCAACCGCGCGAACTGGGACGACCGGGTGCCGATCCACGAGGGCGCCTACGCGATCGATGCCCTCGCCGACACCGACCACCGCTCCGACGTCGTGCGCGAGGACCTGCCAGCCCTGACGCCCTGGCTGCCGAACGGCTCGCTCGACGGCCTCGACGTCTGTCACCTGCAGTGCCACATCGGCACCGACACGGTGTCACTCGCCCGCGAGGGCGCCCGGCTGACCGGCGTCGACTTCTCCCCCGCCGCACTCGCCTCGGCCAGCGGGCTCGCGTCGCGGCTCGGACTCGACGTCGCCTGGGTCGAGACCGACGTCCTCGACGCCCGGGCAGCGGTCACCGGGGACTTCGACGTCGTCTACACGAGCATCGGCACGATCTGCTGGCTCCCCGACCTCGATCGGTGGGCCGCGCAGGTCGCCGGCCTGCTGCGCCCCGGCGGGGTGTTCTTCATCCGGGACGGCCACCCCGCCCTGTACGCCCTCGACGAGGACGCCGACGAGCTCGTCACCCGCTACCGCTACTTCCCGGACGGCACGGCACAGCAGTGGGACGATGCCGGCACCTACGCGGGCGACGGCACGGTGGCGAACACCCGGACCTTCGAGTGGCCGCACCCGCTGTCCGAGATCGTCAACGCCCTGCTCGGCGCCGGACTCCGGCTCCGCCGACTCGACGAGGGTCGCACCCTGCCGTGGCGGTTCAGCCCCCGCATGGTCGAGACCGGCACGGGGTCGTGGGCATGGCCGGAACACGACCGCGACCGTATCCCGACCACCTACACGATCGTCGCCACCCGCGACTGACGACGCGATCCCGGGACGGACTGGAGGCCCGGTGCCAGCTGGCACCGGGCCTCCAGTCCGTCGTCTGGGGACGTGACGAGCGTCAGGTCGCCTCGGCGTCGAAGGGTGCCGGTTCACCGGCTGCCAGCGGCACGACGGGAGCCGTCGCACGCACCTTGGACGCCGTGACCTGCGCCGTCTGGACGGCGGCGGCACCGGAGCCGGAGTCGAGCAGGGCGTCTCGGATGATGCGGCGCGGGTCGTACTGGCGCGGGTCGAGCTTCTGCCACTCGATGTCGTCGAACTCGGGGCCCATCTCGTCGCGCATCCGCTCCTTGGCGGTGTCGGCGAACCGGCGCACGGCCTTGACGAACTCGGCCAACTTCTGGGCGTACATCGGCAGGCGCTGCGGCCCGAGCAAGAGGACGCCGATGACCCCGATGATCAGGATCTTGTCGAGCGGGATGTCCACGCGAGCGAGCCTAACGCGTGCTGCTGCGTTGCACCTCTAGAGTTGTCTCCCGAACGGAGTGTGCGTGTCAGAGAAAGAGTCGAACTGGAAGTTCGCCGAGGACATCGTCTCGGAGACCGAGGCGATCGCCCGTGCTCGGGAGCACTCCCTGGAACTCGGGGTCGAAGCGATCTCGCCCGCGATCGGTGCGCAGATCGGGGTCATCGCCGCAGCCTCGCGAGCCACGAGCATCATCGAGATCGGCACCGGACTCGGCGTTTCCGGCCTGTACCTGCTCGCCGGTGCCCCGAACGCGACCCTGACGACGATCGACGTCGAGGTCGACCACCAGCAGTTCGCCCGCGACGCCTACATCAGCGCCGGCACCGCCCCCGCACGGATCCGGCTCATCCCCGGTCGGGCGAACCAGGTGCTCCCCCGCATGAACGAGGCCTCGTACGACGTCGTGCTCGTCGACGCCGACCCCGAGCACGTCATCGAGTACGTCGAGCACGGGCTGCGGCTCGCCCGCCTGGGTGGCACCGTCCTGGTGCCGCACGCGCTCTGGCGCGGACGTGTGGCCGACCCGGTGAAGCGCGACCGTGCCACCACGGACTTCCGGCTGCTGCTGACCGAGGTGTCGACCTCGGGAGCGGTGCGCAGCGCGCTGTCGCCGGCCGGTGACGGGCTGCTGCAGCTGACGAAGGTCACCAACTAGCGCTTGACCCGCCGGCGCTCGCGCAGGTCAGTCCAGGTGCCGCAGGTACCGCTCGGGCGACTCGAGGAACGCCCGCTGGTTCCGTACGAGGTCGAGATCGCTCCACGTGGTGCGCCGCAGACCCCACTCGCCGACCTCGTGGATCTCGGCCCCGGGGAACGCCGCGAGCACGGGTGAGTGCGTCGAGAGCACGATCTGTCCGACGCCGGTCTCCACGATGGACTGCAGCAGCCCGATGAGCGCCAGGCAGCCCGAGAACGACAGGGCCGACTCCGGCTCGTCGAGGATCCAGAGCCCGGGCCACTGCGACCGGTGGATCACGAAGTCGAGGAACGACTCCCCGTGGCTGCGCTCGTGGAACAGCGGTTCGTTGCCCCCGGGGTGCTCCTCGAGGTAGGTGAACACCCCGTGCATGGTCTCGGCACGCAGGAAGAACCCGGACCGCACGGCCCCGGGTTCGCGGTGCAGGGCGATGTGCTCCCAGAGCTGGGATTCGCTCGGGCGGGTGCTGTGCCCGGACTTCGTCGAACCGCCTTCGGGTCCCATGCCGAACGCGAGCGCCATCGCCTCGACCAGGGTGGACTTGCCCGCACCGTTCTCGCCGACCAGCACCGTCACCGGAGCGAGGTCGAGCCCGTCGTCGAGCAGCTGCCGGACGGGCGCGAGGGTCGCGGGCCAGGCGTCCCGGCGCATCGGGTCCGGCGCGTACTCCTCGACGCGGCGGATCGGCAGTCTCGTCCTCGGCACGGCCCCATCCTGCCGGAGCCGACCGACACCGCGGAGTGCAACCGGCTGCGGGCGGACAGACGGGAGGCCCGGAGCGTACACGCTCCGGGCCTCCCGTTCTGGTGCTTCGACGTACTAGGCCGAGACGACCTCAGCGAGTGCGTCGTGGAGTTCCTTGGCCTCGGCATCGTTGACCGAGACGACCAGGCGGCCTCCACCTTCGAGCGGAACCCGCACGATGATGAGTCGACCCTCCTTAACAGCCTCCATCGGCCCGTCACCGGTCCTCGGCTTCATGGCTGCCATCAGATGTCCCCTTTCGTGCAGTAAATGCAGCCCCATTATCCCGTATGGAGGGGGCAACTGCGAAACCGCCCAGATTGGGGGTGTCGAACGTGCCGTCCGGATGCTCCGCAGAACGCGGATCCACGGGCCTCCGGCGCCCCGCATCGATCACGGCGGGGTCCAGTCGTAGCCGTCGACCCACCACGTGTAGTACAGCCAGACCCACTGCAACCCGACGAACGCGACGACGACGGCCACGCGGTACACCCGCGACCGCGGCAGCGCGACGATGCCGAGCAGCGGTGCGATCGGCACGAGGATGCGCCAGGTGCTCGACTGCGGGAAGAACACCGCGAGCAGGTACACCAGGTACGCCACACCCCAGAGGCGCAGCTCGATCCCGATGGTGCGCGCGGCGGGCATGCACACGAAGGCCGCGAACCCGACGAGCGCCACGACGAGCAACACGGTGCCCGCGGGCTGCCCGAACCACCACCCGAACCCCTGCACCCAGGGCGCGAACGGCACGAGTTCCTTCCAGCCGATGTACGACGACCGCCAGGCGAGTTCGGTGTCCGTGTACGCCTTCG
Source organism: Curtobacterium flaccumfaciens (assembly GCF_018598405.1). Taxonomy (NCBI): domain Bacteria; kingdom Bacillati; phylum Actinomycetota; class Actinomycetes; order Micrococcales; family Microbacteriaceae; genus Curtobacterium; species Curtobacterium flaccumfaciens. The sequence goes on from NZ_JAHEWS010000007.1 coordinate 78,651, forward strand.
GCACCCCGGTGACCGCCCAGGCGATCGCGGGCCAGGCCAGGCCGACCAGACCGGACACCGTGGCGACCACGGCGGGCGGCACGAGCCCGCGGAGGGTCAGCGGCTCCGACGACCGCACCCACGCCGGACGGATGGCCCACGCGCCCACGAAGAGTACCACGAGGAAGGCGAAGGCGAGCCCGGTCGGCCGGGTCATGCCGAGCAGCAGCACCACGGGCAGCATCGCCCACCACCGCCGGTCCACCATGAGCAGCAGCGCGACGAGCAGCAGGAAGAGGCCCATCGACTCGGCGTAGGCGACCTGGAACATCGCCGACACCGGCGCGACGCAGAACAGCACGGTGGCGAACGTCGCCCGGGCCGGGTCGAGGAACCGGCCCATGAGCCGGCGGAACACGAGCGCGGCACCGAGGCCGGCGAGCAACGACACCGAGACCGCGACGAACTCGAACGACGCCCCGGTGAGCAGCATGAGCGCCCGGACCAGGAACGGGTACGCGGGCATGAACGCCCACGCGTTCTCGGTCACGTGCCCGGCGGCGTCGACCGGCAGCGTCGACGGGTACCCGCCCGTGGCGATCACGCGGTACCAGGCGCCGTCCCAGATCGACGCGAACGACAGGTAGCCCGGGCTCTGCACGGTGAACGAGTTCGCCGCCTGCACGCCCGCGAACGCGAGCATCATCGCGCCGGTGACGAGCCGGGCGAGCACGTAGACGATCGTGATGCGAACCCACCACGGCACGACCCGGTACCGGGCGCGCCAGCGGGTGCGAGCAGGGGTCCTCCGGGTGGCCCCCGCCGTCGTCAGGCCGTCAGCCACCGACGCAGCCCGGCCTCGACCGCGGTGATCTGCGCGACCGGGACCTGCTCGTCGTCGTGGTGGGCGAAGACCGGCTCACCGGGGCCGTAGTTGACCGCGGGGACGCCGAGCGCCGAGAACCGGGCGACGTCGGTCCAGCCGTACTTCGGGCGGGGTGCCGGCCCGCCGACCGCTGCGACGAAGTCCTGCGCGAGCGGGGCGTCGAGGCCGGGGCGGGCGCCGGCGGCGAGGTCGACGATCGTCACCTCGTACCCGTCGAACAGCTCGCGGATGTGCGCGACGGCCTCGTCGGCCGAGCGCGACGGGGCGAACCGGTAGTTCACGTGCACCATCGCCTCGTCCGGGATGATGTTGCCCGCGATTCCGCCGCTGATGCCCACGGCGTTCAGACCCTCGCGGTACTCGAGCCCGTCGACCGTGACGGTGCGCGGCTCGTACGCGGCCAGGGTGGCGAGGATCGGGGCGGTCTTGTGGATCGCGTTGTCGCCGATCCAGCTGCGCGCACTGTGCGAGCGCTTGCCGAAGGTGCGGATCTCGGCGCGCAGGTTGCCGTTGCAGCCGCCCTCGATCTGCGCCCCGGAGGGCTCCCCCAAGATCGCGAAGTCACCGGTGAGCAGCTCGGGCCGCGTGCGTGCGAGACGGCCGAGGCCGTTCAGGGCGTCGCTGACCTCTTCGTGGTCGTACCAGACCCAGGTCACGTCGACCGAGGGGTCGACCAGGTCGTACGCGAGCTTGAGCTGCACCGCGCAGCCGGCCTTCATGTCGACGGTGCCGCGGCCCCAGAGGATCTCGGTGCCGTCCTCGGCGGTGCGGAACTCGGTCGGCAGGTTGTCGTTGAGCGGCACGGTGTCGATGTGACCGGCGATGACGACGCGGCGGTCGCGGCCCAGGTTCGTCCGCGCCACGATCGCGTCGCCGTCACGGATCACCTCGAGGTGCGGCAGCGGTGCGAGCACGGCCTCGATCGCGTCGGCGAGGGCCTGCTCGTTGCCGGACACCGACTCGATGTCGCAGATGGCACGGGTGATGTCGATGGACGAGGCGGTGAGGTCGAGGTGCTCCGGCATGCGGGCAGCCTACCGGCCGCCCCTCGCACCGCCCCGGCAGTCCGGACGGTCGGGAACCCCACCGCCCCGGCCGTCCGGCCGGACGGTGCCCGCCGACGGCCGCTCGGTACCCTGGTGCCGTGACCGACACGACTGCCACCGACCGCCCGACCCATGCCTGGGGCCACGGCCTCGCGACGATCGCCGCTGACGGCACGACACTCGACACCTGGTACCCGGAGACGCGCCTGGGGGCGCTGCCCGCCGACGCCGTGTTCCCGGCCGAGCTGCAGGCGCACGTCGGTGACGACCCCCGCCGCGAGGTCCGGATCGAGGCCGTCACCACCGAGATCTCGATCGACGCCGCCCCGGCGAGCACCCCGGACGCGTACCTGCGCCTGCACCTGCTGAGCCACCTGCACGTCCGCCCGAACGCGGTGAACCTCGACGGCGTCTTCGGCCACCTGCCGATCGTCGCGTGGACGAACGCCGGCCCGGTGCACCCCGAGTCCCTGACGCGCCTGCGCCCGTCGCTGCAGCGCGCCGGGATCGCCGTGCACGCCGTCGACAAGTTCCCGCGCCTGCTCGACTACGTCGTGCCGGACCGCGTCCGGATCGGTGACGCCAACCGGGTCCGCCTCGGCGCCCACCTGGCACCGGGCACCACCGTCATGCACGAGGGCTTCGTGAACTTCAACGCCGGCACCCTCGGCGACGCCATGATCGAGGGCCGCGTCTCGCAGGGCGTCGTCGTCGGCAACGGCACGGACATCGGCGGCGGGGCCTCGATCATGGGCACGCTGTCCGGCGGCGGCACGCACCGTGTCTCGCTCGGGGAACGCGCGCTCCTCGGCGCGAACGCGGGGCTCGGCATCTCGCTCGGCGACGACTCCGTCATCGAGGCGGGCCTGTACGTCACGGCGGGCACGAAGGTGGTCCTGGTCGGCGCTGCCCCGAACCCCGACGGCACCCCGAAGACCGTCAAGGCCGCCGAGCTCTCCGGCACCCCGAACATCCTGTTCCGCCGCAACAGCGTCAGCGGCGCCGTCGAGGCGCTGCAGCGCAAGGGCGAGGGCATCCAGCTGAACACCGCGCTGCACGCGTAGCGCCCCGCACCCGACGCGCCCGACGCACCCGCCTGGAGGCCCGGCGCCCGTCCACGAGACCGGCACCGGGCCTCCAGGTCGTCGCGTCCAGTGCCCCGCCCCGCGAGCGGTCACGACCCACCGTCTGCGGGCGCCGACGGCGCACGAACCGTCGTTTCGTCACCCTCCGGACGACGGTTCGCGACCACTCGGCGGAGGTGATCGGCGCGTCCTGCCGCCCCGCGGTCGGTCAGCGCTTCGGGACGTCGCGCTCAGGCGCCCCCACGTAGAGCTGCTGCGGGCGACCGATCTTGTTGAGCGGATCGTTGTTGAGTTCGCGCCACTGCGCGATCCAGCCGGGCAGGCGGCCGATCGCGAACAGGACGGTGAACATCCGCGGCGGGAAGCCCATCGCCTTGTAGATGATGCCCGTGTAGAAGTCGACGTTCGGGTAGAGCTTGCGGCTGACGAAGTACTCGTCCTCGAGCGCGATCTGCTCGAGCTCCATCGCGATGTCGAGCAGGTCGTCCTGCACCCCGAGGGACTCGAGGACCTCGTGCGCGGACTCCTTCACGAGCTTGGCGCGCGGGTCGTAGTTCTTGTAGACGCGGTGCCCGAAGCCCATGAGCTTGACGCCCTGCTCCTTGTTCTTCACCCGCTCGACGAAGCGCGTGACGGGCTCGCCCGAGTCCTTGATCTGCTGGAGCATCTCGAGCACGGCCTCGTTCGCACCACCGTGCAGCGGACCGTACAGGGCGTTGATGCCGGCCGAGATCGAGGCGAACATGTTCGCCTTCGTCGAGCCGACCATGCGCACCGTCGAGGTCGAGGCGTTCTGCTCGTGGTCCTCGTGCAGGATCAGCAGCCGCTCGAGCGCCTTGGAGAGCACCGGGTTCGGCTGGTAGGTCTCGGCCATGGTGCCGAAGTTCAGGCGCAGGAAGTTGTCGACGAACGACAGCGAGTTGTCCGGGTACAGGAACGCCTGACCGATGGCCTTCTTGTGCGCGTAGGCGGCGATGACCGGGAGCTTGGCGAGCAACCGGACGGTCTGCAGCTCGACCTTCTCGGGGTCGTCGACGTCCATGTCGGCCTCGTAGTACGTGGACAGGGCGCTCACGGCGCTCGAGAGCACCGACATCGGGTGCGCCGAGTGCGGCAGGGCATCGAACAGCCGACGGAGGTCTTCGTGCAGCAGCGTGTGCCGTCGGATGCGGGCGTCGAACTGCTCGAGCTCGGTGGGGGTCGGCAGCTCGCCGTAGATCAGGAGCCAGGCGACCTCGAGGAAGGTGCAGTTCGCGGCGATCTGGTCGATCGGGTACCCGCGGTAGCGCAGGATCCCCTGGTCGCCGTCGATGTAGGTGATGGCGCTCTTCGTCGCACCGGTGTTCACGAACCCGTAGTCGAGCGTGTTCATCCCGGTCTGCTTCTTGAAGGTCGAGATGTCAATCGCGGACGCGCCGTCGACGCTCTGCAGGATCGGGAACTCCGCCGTGCCGCCCGGGAACGTCAGCGTCGCGGTCGCGCCCCGCTGTTCGGCGGCGGGACTCACGGGGACGGGCGTGGTGGGCGGTGTGGCCGTCTTCTGAGCGTCATTGGCAGTGTCAGTCACGAGGACAGCCTAATCGCGGCACCTGTCGCTCGTGCACACATCCCAGGTGACGATTTGGTTGTTCCCGCGGATTGCGGGCACCGACCGATGTACTCGTGTCCGTGCTACGCGGTGCCGAGTCGACGGCTGCTCGCCAGGCGCTGGGAGGCTGCGGCGATGCGTTCGTCGGTCGCTGTCAGGGCGACGCGGACGTGCTCACCACCGGCCGCACCGTAGAACGTGCCCGGTGCGACGAGGATCCCGCGGTCGGCGAGCCAGGCGACGGTGTCGAGTGCCGGTTCGCCGCGGGTGGCCCAGAGGTAGAGCCCCGCCTCGCTGTGGTCGATGCGGAAGCCGGCACCTTCGAGTGCCTGTCGGAGCATGTTCCGTCGAGCCCGGTACCGGGCCTTCTGCTGCTGCACGTGGGTCTCGTCCTGCAGCGCGACGACCATGGCCTGCTGCACGGGCAGCGGCGGCATGAGTCCGGCGTGCTTCCGGACCGCCAGGACGTCGGCCAGGATCGCCGCGTCACCGGCGACGAATGCGGCACGGTAGCCGGCGAGGTTCGACTGCTTCGACAGCGAGTACACGCTCAGCACGCCGTCGAGCGAGTCGCCGACGACCCGGGGGTCGAGGATCGTGGGGGTCGGGGTGGTGGCGTACTCCGTGTCCCAGCCGAGTTCGGCGTAGCACTCGTCGCCGACGATGACGGCACCGAGCTCGCGCGCTCGGGCGACGGCGGCGCGGAGCTCGTCGATCGACAGCACGCGGCCGTCCGGGTTGCCCGGGGAGTTCAGCCACACGAGCTTCGTGGTCGACGGCCACTCCGCGGGGTCGTCCGAGGCGAGGGCGTCGGCCCGGACCAGGGCTGCGCCGAGCTCGTACGTCGGGTACGCGGCGGCCGGGAACACCACGGTGTCACCGGGGCCGATGCCGAGCCAGAGCGCCAGGCCGGCGATGAACTCCTTCGAGCCGATCGTCGGCAGCGCGTTCGCCTCGGTCAGTGCGACGCCGTGACGCCGGCCGTACCAGTCGGCGATGGCCTGCCGCAGCGCCGGGGTGCCGGCGACCTGCGGGTAGGCGTGCGCGTCGGTGGCGGTGGCCAGTGCGGTCCGGACGACCTCGGGCGTGGGGTCGACGGGCGATCCGACGCTGAGGTCGACGATGCCGCCCTCGTACGCCGCGGCGCGCTGCTTGAACGGGACGAGCTGGTCCCAGGGGAAGTCGGGGAGGTCGAGCGCCACGAGGTGACCGGTCAGCCGCGCGGGGGCTCGGCCATGACGACCGGGTGGTCCTTGTGGATCACACCGACCTTCGCGGCACCGCCGGGCGAACCGACCTCTTCGAAGAACTCGACGTTGGCCTTGTAGTAGTCGGCCCACTCGTCGGGCAGGTCGTCCTCGTAGTAGATGGCCTCGACGGGGCAGACCGGCTCGCACGCACCGCAGTCGACGCACTCGTCGGGGTGGATGTAGAGGGAACGGTCGCCCTCGTAGATGCAGTCGACGGGGCATTCGTCGATGCAGGCGCGGTCCTTGACGTCGACACAGGGCTGGGCGATCACGTAGGTCACGGTTCGGGTGCTCCCTTCGACGAGCGGGTTCGAGTCTACTCGTGGCCCGGGGCCGTCCGGGACCGCAGCCCCGACAGGTCCGGCCAGGCGAGGACGAGTGCGGCGATCACCGCGGGGGCGAAGGTCCACACGTAGCCGGCCGCGTTGGCGAGGACGAGCGGCGAGCCCGCTCCCCCGACGGACACGAGCACCTGCGTCGCGACGAGGATCCCGATGCCGATCGCGGCGACCATCGCCCGGGAGCGGTAGACGAGCCGCACGCCGACGGTCAGGCCGAGCACGATCAGCGTCGTGATGACGAGGCCGACCGGGAACGAGCCCAGCGTCTGCTGGTGCGTCACCGTCCCGAGGCCACCGGCGAGCAGCCCGAGCAGCAGCGAGACCACGACCGCCGTGACCTTGCCCTGACCGGACATCTCCGCGTAGGTCTGCGGCGCCGCCGGCTGCGGGGCCGCGTCGTGCCGGAACGCCTCGACCGCCGGGGCGTGCTGCCGGACGCCGTGCGGCATCACCCACGACAGGGCGCTCGGGTCGGTGGGGTCCGCGGGGTCGACGGCGACCTGGGAGCGGTACTGCTCGACGGCCGCCCGCACCTTGGCCCGGACCGGCAGGACGTCGACCGTGACGTCGGCCTGCCCGCTGGCGGGGTCGACGATCATCGAGAACGGGACTTCTTCGGCACGAGCCGCGTACTGCGCCGCGTGGTGCATCCGCACGTGGTCCGGGTGCCCGTAGCCGCCGTCGTCGGCGTAGCTGATCACGGCGTCGGCTCCGGTGGAGCGGATCGCGGCGCGCACGTCGTCCACCACCTCGCCCAGGTCGGCCGCGGTCAGCGAGTCGGCCGTGGCGTCGGCCGCGGCGGTCGCGCGCCCGTCGGGGCCCCACTGCATGCCCGAGTCGACGTAACGACGCTCCGGCAGGTCGGTGGGCCGGGCACCCGGGCCGCCCAGCCAGAGGTGCTGGGGCCCGCCGAGTGCGGCGAGGGCCGCGGCGACCTCGGTCTCCCGGTGCCGCGCCACCCGCGCGGGATCACCCGCGAGCGGGGCCAGCTGCTCCGTGAGCATCTCCCCGCGCTCACCCCGGGTCGCGGTGAGCACGGTCACCTCGGCACCGCGCTCGAGCAGGGTCGCGATGGTCCCGCCCGACGAGAGCGTCTCGTCGTCGGGGTGGGCGTGCACGATCAGGACGCGCTCGGGGCGCGTGACGGGGGCCTTCGACATCGTCCCCAAGGGTACGGGACTAGCGGGGCGTGACGATGTAGGTCGCCGTGACGCCGCCGCTGTCCTTGCTGTCCGAGAAGGTCAGGACGACGCGGTACCCGTCGCTCCGGAACATGCCGAACGCACTGGACGAGTCGGCACGCTTCGCCGACTCGGTGTAGCCGGCGTCGGTGAGCTGCTGGGCGGCGGTCTGGAAGTCGTCGACCGAGGCCGCCCGGACCTGCGCGACCCACCCGGAGCCGTTCGGGCCGGCTCCTCCACCGAGCACGGTGCCGTCGACGAGCGGGACGTCGGCCGACGGGAACCCGTCCGGCACCTTGCCGTCCGAGGTCACGTCCGCGCCCTCGAGCGCGGTGTCGAGCGCACCGTCGATGCCACCCGCGACCGAGGACATGCCGTCCTGGATCGCCTTGCCGTCGATGCCGGACACCCCGTCTGCCACGTTCGAGGCGACGGAGGACCCCAGGTCGGTGGCCTGCTGCACGGCCTCGGTCGAGCAGCCGGTGAGTCCGGCCAGGGCGATGCCGGCAGCGACGGCGGCGATCAGCGGGGTACGGAGGGAACGCATGGCGCGACCGTAACGGACCTTTCGGGAGGCCCGGCGCGAGTTGGCTGTGAACGTCCCGTCCCCGGGGCGGTCACGTGGGCGGCGGGGCCGCCCCGGGCCTCCCCACCGGAGGCGGACCGTTCCGGGCGTACCGAGCGGAAACGGGCGTACCTGGTCGTTCGTTCCGACCAGGTACGCCCGTTTCCGCTTCCCACCGCACGTGCGATGGGAAGGAACGGTCAGGCGACGTACGCGCGCGTCGCCGCGACCAGGGCGTCGACGCCGACCGGGATCGCGGTCTCGGCCTGCGGCGCGTAGAACGGCGAGTGGTTGCTCGGGATCTCCTCGCCGCGGCGGAAGCGCTCCGGGTCGGTGATGCCCGTGAACCAGTACACGAGCGGCGCTCCGGCGGCGGTGGCGAGCTGCCCGACGTCCTCCGACGCCATGGCGAGCCCGATCTCCAGGTCACGGGCACCCGGCACGTCGGCGCGGATGGCCTCGAGCACGGTGGCGGCGGCCTCGGCGTCGTTCACGGTGACCTCGGCCCCCGGTGCACGGACGATCGTCGGCTCGGACAGTCCACCCGCCGTGCTCTCGGCGCGGACGATGCGCTCGATCGAGGCGATGATGCGCTGGCGGGTCTCCTCGTTGCGCGCACGGGTCGAGATCTCGATCACCGCCTCGTCGGGGATGATGTTCGCCCGAGTGCCGGCGTGGAAGCTGCCGACGGTGACGACGCCGGCGTCGCTCGGCGAGACCTCGCGGGCGACGACGGTCTGCAGCCGCACGACGGCCGACGCCGCGGTGACGACCGGGTCGAGGGAGGCCTGGGGCGCCGAACCGTGCGCCCCGCGGCCGTTGAACGTCACGGTGAGCCGGTCGCTCGACGCCATCACGGGGCCGGTGCCGACGGCGACGATGCCGACCGGGGCCGGCGCGGAGTGCTGCCCGAGCACGACGTCCGGCTTCGGGAACCGGTCGACCAGGCCGTCCTCGACCATCGCGCGGGCACCGGAGATCACTTCCTCCGCAGGCTGGAAGACGGCGACGACCGTGCCGCGCCAGTCCCCCGTCGTCGCGACGAGGCGCTCGAGCGTGCCGAGCAGCCACGTGACGTGGATGTCGTGGCCACAGGCGTGCATGGTCGGGACCTCGCGGCCCTCGTCGTCGGTGCCGACGTGCTCGCTGGCGTAGGGCAGGCCGGTCCGCTCCTGCACCGGCAGGCCGTCCATGTCGGCGCGGAGCCACACCACGGGGCCCTCGCCGTTCGTGACCACGCCGACGACGCCGGTGCCGCCGACGCCCGTCGTCACCTCGATCCCACCGATCTCGGCGAGCTTCGCGGCGATGACACCGGCGGTGCGGTGCTCCTGGAAGCCGAGCTCCGGGTGGGCGTGCAGGTCCTGGTAGATCGAGAGCAGGTCGAGAGTCACGCTGACCACGGTACAACCGCGGACGGCCCGGCCACCTGCTGCAGGTGACCGGGCCGTCGGACGGAGGGCGGGCCTCCGGGGTGTTGCTCGTGCTGGGGCGCTTACGCGTCCTGGCGCTTCAGGCGGGCGTAGGAGCGCTGGCGAGCCGACGCGTCGAGCTCGACCTTGCGGATGCGGACGGCGTCGGGGGTGACCTCGACGCACTCGTCCTCGCGCGCGAACTCGAGGCACTCCTCGAGCGAGAGCTGACGCGACGGGGTCATCGACTCGAACGTGTCGGCGTTGGCCGAACGCATGTTCGTGAGCTTCTTCTCCTTGGTGATGTTCACGTCCATGTCGTCGGCGCGCGAGTTCTCGCCGATGACCATGCCCTCGTAGACCTCTTCGGTGGGGTTGACGAAGAACGTCATCCGCTCCTGGAGGTTCGTGATGGCGAAGGGCGTGACCACACCGGAGCGGTCGGACACGATCGAGCCGTTGATGCGGGTCTGGATCGAACCGGCCCACTCGTCGTAGCCGTTGAAGATCGCGTTGGCGATGCCGGTGCCGCGGGTCTCCGTGAGGAACGACGTGCGGAAGCCGATGAGGCCACGCGACGGGACGATGAACTCCATGCGCACCCAGCCGGTGCCGTGGTTCGTCATGTTCTCCATGCGGCCCTTGCGCGCGGCCATGAGCTGCGTGATCGCGCCGAGGTACTCCTCCGGCGTGTCGATCGTCATGTGCTCGTACGGCTCCTGCAGCTTGCCGTTCTCGTCACGCTTCGTGACGACCTGCGGCTTGCCGACGGTGAGCTCGAAGCCCTCGCGACGCATCTGCTCGACCAGGATGGCGAGCGCCAGCTCACCACGGCCCTGGACCTCCCACGCATCGGGGCGACCGATGTCGAGGACCTTGAGCGAGACGTTGCCGATGAGCTCGCGGTCGAGGCGCTCCTTGACCATGCGGGCGGTGAGCTTGTGGCCCTTGACCTTGCCGACGAGCGGGCTGGTGTTCGTGCCGATCGTCATCGAGATCGCCGGGTCGTCGACCGTGATGGTCGGCAGCGGACGGACGTCCTCGGGGTCGGACAGGGTCTCACCGATGGTGATCGTGTCGAAACCGGCGACGGCGACGATGTCACCGGGGCCAGCCGACTCGGCCGGGTAGCGCTCGAGCGCCTTGGTGATGAGGAGCTCGGTGATGCGGGCGTTGACGACGGTGCCGTCGTGCTTGACCCACGCGACCGTCTGGCCCTTCTTCATCGTGCCGTGGAAGATGCGGAGCAGCGCGAGGCGGCCGAGGAACGGCGACGCGTCGAGGTTGGTGACGTGCGCCTGCAGCGGGTGCTCGTCGTCGTACTTCGGCGCCGGCACGTGCTGCAGGATGGCCTCGAACAGGGGCTCGAGGTCGTCGTTGTCGGGCAGCTCGCCGTCGTTCGGCTTGTTGCGCGACGCGGCACCGTTGCGGCCGGAGGCGTAGACGACGGGCACGTCGAGGATCGCGTCGAGGTCGAGGTCGTCGACCTCGTCCGACAGGTCGGAGGCCAGGCCGAGGAGCAGGTCCTGCGACTCGGAGACGACCTCGTCGATGCGGGAGTCGGGGCGGTCCGTCTTGTTGACGAGCAGGATCACCGGGAGCTTCGCGGCGAGCGCCTTGCGGAGCACGAAGCGGGTCTGGGGCAGCGGGCCCTCGGACGCGTCGACGAGCAGGACGACACCGTCGACCATGGACAGGCCACGCTCGACCTCGCCACCGAAGTCGGCGTGGCCGGGGGTGTCGATCACGTTGATGGTGATGGGACCGTCCGAGCCGAACTCGGTCGCGTGCTTCCCGTTGTAGAGCACCGACGTGTTCTTCGCGAGGATCGTGATGCCCTTCTCGCGCTCGAGGTCGTTCGAGTCCATCATGCGGTCTTCGCCCTCGAAGTGGGCGTCGAACGAGTTGGTCTGCGTGAGCATCGCATCGACGAGGGTGGTCTTGCCGTGGTCGACGTGTGCCACGATGGCGACGTTGCGCAGGTCGGACCGGGTGGCGAGCGCCATACAGGACATCCTTCAATTTCTGGGAGAGTGTCGGGCCAGCTGGTGATCAACCCTGTTGGTCGATCGGCACCGCACCCGTGGGCAGAACGCCCGACACGCCAGTCTACCGGTAGTTCGCAACAGACAGGAGTACTCACGATGAGCCGTCGGCGAACGTGGGCCGAGATCACGATCGTCCTGCTGCTCTCACTCGGTGCCAGCGCCCTCTGGTCGATCCTGCAGATCGTCGACGACCTGTCGCAGACGACCCCGCTCGGCGAGCAGTCGACGGCGATCAACACGTCGTCGACCACGGTGGAGTACGTCGACCTGGCCCGGCAGCTACTCGGCATCGCGGTCGACCTGGCTCCCGTCGCACTCGTCTGCTTCCTGCTCTGGAGCACGTCGCGGCCGCACCTCGGCCGGCTCGGCATCGACCGCTTCCGCGTGAAGCCCGACCTGGGTGGCCCGGCGCTCATCGCCCTGTGCATCGGGATCCCGGGGCTCGCGCTGTACTTCGCCGGTCGGGCCCTCGGCATCACGGTCGCCGTCGACCCCGCCGCCCTCAACTCGTACTGGTGGACGATCCCGGTCCTGCTGCTGTCCGCGATCCGCTCGGGCCTGCAGGAGGAGGTCATCGTCATCGGCTACCTGTACGCCCGGCTCGGTGACCTCGGGTGGGGCCGCTGGCAGATGATCCTGTCCACCGCCCTGCTGCGCGGCAGCTACCACCTGTACCAGGGCTTCGGGGCGTTCGTCGGCAACGCCGTGATGGGCGTCGTGTTCGGCTGGATCTACACGAAGTGGGGTCGGTTGCTGCCCCTGGTCATCACGCACTGCCTGCTCGACGCCGCGGTGTTCCTCGGCTACCCGTGGGTGGCGAACGCGTTCCCCGGGCTGTTCTCGTAGGCCGCGGAGCGCATCCACAGTCCGCACACAGCGCGCCGAGGGACAACCTCCGTGCCGCGCCCCTACCGTGAGACCCATGAGCATCCCCGCGATCGGCGAGTCCGCCCCGTCGTTCTCCCTGCCGGGGATGGTCGTGCGCGCCGGCGTGCGGACCGACGACGAGTACGACCTGTCCGCCGAGATCGGCCGGACCGTCGTGCTGGCCTTCTACCCCGGCGACGCCACCGTGGTCTGCACGGCCCAGCTCTGCAGCTACCAGGCCGAGCTCGACGCGTTCACCGACCTCGGTGCGACGGTGTGGGGCATCAGCCCGCAGGCACTCGACTCGCACGAGGGGTTCGCCCGCGACTCCTCGCTCGCGTTCCCGCTCCTCAGCGACACGGCGGGCTCCGTCATCCGGGCGTACGGGGTACAGGCACCGGGCATCGGTCTGCGACGATCCGTGTTCGTGATCGGCCCGGACGGCGTGGTCCGGTGGCGGCACGTCGGGCTGGTCGGTGTCCGGTTCCCGAAGGCCGAGACCATCCGAGAACAGATCGAACTGCTGGTCTCGTAGCGCTCGGCGTGGGAGTGCGCTGAACAGGCCGAGATGGGGTGTTGACACCCCGACCGCGGGCGACGACCATGGTCGGCACGAGGGTCCGTCCAGGATCTGCCTCCCCGGGGAATCGGGTCGTCCGGAGATACGCGCCGGTGTGTCACACCCGCTCCCCGGGCGTCTCCGGGGAGGCATCTCGTACCCTCGTCCGGTGCACACCACCATCGTCGCCCCGGGTCTTCGTCACCTCGCCCTCCTCTTCTGGGCCGCCGCCGTGGTGCTCGTGCCGCTCGCCATCGCCGGCGGCGGGTCCCCGTGGCTCACAGCCGTCCCGAGCCTCGCGGTCGCGTTCGTCGCGTGGGCCGTGCTCTGGCGGCCCCGGATCGAACTGACACCCGAGCACCTGCGCATCGTCGACGTGCGGCGGACCAGCACCTACACCTGGTCACGCATCAGCGAGGTCCGCACCAAGTACGGCATCGAGGTGGTCACCAGCGAGGGCGTGCGCCGCGTCTGGATCGCGACCCGCCCCACAGCGCGGCTCGATGCACACACCGGTGAGCAGCCGGGAGGCCCGGATCACCTGGACGTCGACGTTGCGGCCGCGCGGATGCTGGCCCGCGTGCCCGCCCCGGCACCGCAGGACGGCCCACCGCCCGCGAGCGTGACGGCTGCGCCGATCACGCACCGGACGCACGGGTGGACGATCCTGGCGATGGTCGTCCTCGGGATCGCGGCGTCGATGGCGGCGGCGCGGCTGTAGGCCCGGACGCGTGCGGTGCCCGGGGGCGCCGACGCAGAACGACACCCCCGACGTGGTGCGACGTCGAGGGTGCCGTTCGGGTGCGGGTCGTCCGTGTGCGGAGTGGCGACTACTTCGTGTAGCCGACGTCCTCCCACTTGACCGAGGACTGCTGGAACTGCGCCGGTCCGTAGTTCACCAGGTCCTTGCGCACGCCCCAGGCGTACGGCTCGGCGAACAGCGGGATCGTGCCGGCGACCTTGACGATCTTCTTGTCGATCTCCTGCGCGTCCTTGATGCGGGCGTCGGCGTCGAGCTCACCGTTCGCCTTGTCCCACGCGGCGCCGAGCGAGTCGTCCGTCACGCCGGCGTAGTTCTGCCCGGCGTCGGCGGGGTAGAAGATCGACTTCAGCGACGAGATCGGGAACGGCGTGCCCTGCCACGCGAAGTACGTGGCGTCGAAGTCACGCGTCTCGGTGGTGATGTACTTCGTGAAGAAGTCGTCGGTGGGCACGGTGTCGATGGTCACCTTGAAGCCGGCCTGCTTGGCCTGCTGCTGCACGAGCTGGGCGATGTTCGCCGAGTTCGGGTTGTCCGACGGGATCACGAACCGGACCTCGAGCGTCTTGCCGCCCTTGGTCGCGTAGCCGTCCGAACCGATCTCGTAGCCGGCGTCCTCGAGCTTCGCCTTGGCCTTCTCGACGCTGTAGCCGTAGACGCTCGACGCGTCGTCCTCGTAACCCTCCTGGCCGGGCAGGTAGACGAGGTTGTTGAGCACGTCGCCCGGGCTCTTCACCGGCGACAGGATCGCCTGGGCGAGGACCTTGCGGTTGAGTGACTGGGCGAACGCCTGGCGGACGTCCTGGTCCTTGAAGACCTCGGACGTGCCGTTCAGGGTCACGTGCCGCCAGGTCGTGCCGAGCGACCGCTCGATCTTCGAGTCGGAGCGCGAGTTCGCCGTCTTGAAGTTGTCGGCGCTGCCGTTCAGGTTGAACGCGTCGAGCTCCTTGTTGGCGTACGCCTGGGCGACTCCGTCACGGGAGACCGTCTTGAAGACGATCGTGTCGAGCTTGCCCTCGTCGCCCCACCACTTCGGGTTCTTCTCGAAGGTCACGACGCCACCGTTGGCGTCGAAGGACTTCAGGATGTACGGGCCACCGGAGACGTAGGTCTTGCCGTCGGCGGCGTACGGTCCCTTGGCCCACGCGGTGTTGAAGTGCTCGGGGGTGTCGACGGCCCAGTACGGGTAGATCGCGGTGAAGACCGAGGCCCAGTCGGCGTTGGTCTTCGAGAACGTCATGATGACGTCACGCTCATCGGAGCCCTGCTTGACCGAGTCCACGTCCTCCCACACGTTGGTGGCGAGGGGTGCGAAGGCCTTGTTCGTGCCGTTCAGCGCCTTCCAGTTCGCGATGACGTCCTTCGCGCTGATCGGGGTGCCGTCCGACCACACGGCCTTCGGGTTGATCTTGATCTCGACGGTCTGGGGCGACTCCTTCGTCAGCTCGATCGAGTCGACGAAGTCCTTGTTCGCCTCCCACTCGCCGTTCTCCTTGAACTGGATGAAGCTCGGCAGGTAGGCGCCGGAGATCGTGTTGTCGTCGACCGTCCCCGAGTCCAGGTTCTGCAGCTGCCAGTTCGCCGGAGCCGTGTCGATCGGCAGGGTGATGGACCCACCGTCCTGCACGTCCGCGCGGTCCGCGACGGTCCAGCCGGTCGACTTCAGCGACGACTCGGCGACCGCGGAACTGCTGTTGCCAGCCTGTCCGCCACCGGAGCAGCCCGCCAGCACG
This sequence comes from Curtobacterium flaccumfaciens, assembly GCF_018598405.1. Taxonomy (NCBI): domain Bacteria; kingdom Bacillati; phylum Actinomycetota; class Actinomycetes; order Micrococcales; family Microbacteriaceae; genus Curtobacterium; species Curtobacterium flaccumfaciens. The sequence goes on from NZ_JAHEWS010000007.1 coordinate 93,951, forward strand.
ACGGCGGCAGCCGCAGCGGTGGCGAGGACGGCGATGCCCTTGATCCTCTTTCGCATGGCGAGGATTCCCTTTCGTTGTGGTTCGCGCAGATCGCGCTGGACCGCGGCGGCCCCCGCCGTCGCGCCTTGTTGGTTGAGAACCCTAGCCACATCCGAAGGCTGCACAAGGGGCTGTGCGATCAATCGAAACACGCTCGTAACGAATGTTGCATAACGTCACTTCCGTCGTCCCAGCCCCTCGCTCGAACGGCTAGCCTGTCGCCACCGACAACGCTGTCCGGACGGACGGCCGCACCCAGAGGTCACGAAGTACATGCTCGCCTTCATCGCAAAGCGGATCGTCAACTACGTCGTCCTGACGATCGTGGCGACCACGCTCGGGTACATCCTCGCCAGCAGCACGCTCAACCCGGCCGCCCGGTTCCTCGGGCGCAACCCGGCCGTGCCGCAGGGCACCATCGAAGCGTCCCTGCGCAAGCTCGGGGCCGATCCGGACACCCCGCTCCTCGTCCGCACCTGGGACTGGTGGGTCGGTCTGGTGACGCACGGCTCGCTCGGCATGAGCACCCGCGGCACCGAGGTGACCGCCGACATCGTCGCCCGGTCCGGCACGAGCCTCCGGCTGCTCGTGATCGGCACGCTGCTCGGCGCGATCCTCGGTGTGCTGCTCGGCGTCTGGAACGCGGTCAGGCAGTACCGCACGTCCGACCAGGTCTCGACGTACCTGTCGTTCGCGGTCCTCGCCACCCCGACCTTCGTCATCGCGGTGGTGCTGATGATCCTCGCGACCTCGCTCAACCAGGGCGTCGGGACGCAGGTGATCCGGTTCACCGGCGAGTACACGCCGGGGGTGAGCGGGTTCTTCCCGGTGCTCGGCGACCGGCTCGTGCACCTGCTGTTACCGACGATCTCGCTGACCATCGGCGCCGTCGCGACCTACTCGCGCTACCAGCGCTCGGCGATGCTCGACGTCCTGTCGAACGACTTCATCCGCACGGCACGGTCGAAGGGTCGCACCCGCGGCTCCGCGATCATGCGGCACGGCGTGCGGGTCGCCCTCATCCCGATGTCGACCTTCTTCGCGTACTCGTTCGGGTTGATCCTGACGGGTGCGAGCATCACCGAACTGGTCTTCAGCTGGCACGGCATGGGTGAGTACTTCGTGCAGAGCATCAGCAACAACGACATCAACGCGGCCGCGGGCACGATCCTCTTCACGGCGATCCTCGTGCTCATCGCAGGGACCCTCGCGGACCTGCTCTACGCCGCGCTCGACCCGCGAGTGAGGGTGTGACCCGTGTCTGTTCTCGACCCCACGACCACGACCACCGCCGGTGACCCCGGCGACGGCAACGCGGGCGTCCCGGCGCACGTGATCGAGGCGAAGGGCAGCCGCACACCCCTGTGGCGCAAGGTGTTCGGCACCTGGCGTGCACGGATCGGCGGCAGCGCCCTGCTCCTCATCATCCTCTGGGCGTTCCTCGGCCCGTACCTGTACCACTGGAACGCCGTCGACTCCGACGGGCTGGCATTCGGGATGCCACCGAGCGCCGCGCACTGGTTCGGCACGAACGACATCGGCCAGGACATCTACGCGCAGACCCTGGTCGGCCTGCAGAAGTCGCTGCTCATCGGCCTGATCGCCGGTCCCGCAGCGACCCTGATCGCCGGCATCGTCGGCGCGGTCGCCGGGTACTTCGGCGGCGTCACCGACCGGCTGCTCGTGTGGGTCATCGACCTGCTGCTCGTGATCCCGTCGTTCTACGCGCTCGTGCTGCTCAGCCCGGTGTTCAAGGACCTGACGTGGGTGGCCCTCATCGTCGGCCTCGCGGTGTTCAGCTGGATGGTGATGGCCCGCGTGATCCGCGGTCAGACGATGTCGCTGCGCGAACGCGACTACGTCAAGGCCGCCCGGTTCATGGGTGTCCCGGCGTTCACGATCATCCGGCGTCACATCCTGCCGAACGTGGCGTCGCTGCTCATCATCGACGCCACCCTCGGTGTCGGCGCCGCGATCCTGGCGGAGAGTTCGCTGAGCTTCTTCGGCTTCGGCATCCAGATCCCCGACGTCTCGCTCGGCACCCTGCTGGCCGCCGGCAGCCAGTCCGCCGTCACCCGCCCGTGGCTCTTCGTCCTGCCCGCCGCGACCCTCGTCGCGACCGTGCTCTCGACCAGCCTGCTCGGCGACGCCCTCCGCGACGCCATCGACCCCACCTCCGGAGCCAACCGTGACTGAACCGCTGCTCACCGTCTCCGACCTCTCGGTGACGTTCAACCCGAAGACGAAGCCGGTCTACGCCGTCCGCGGGGTGGACTACACCGTCGCACCCGGCGAGTTCCTCGGCATCGTGGGCGAGTCGGGGTCCGGCAAGTCGGTGTCCTCGATGGCGGTGATGGGTCTGCTGCCGTCGTCCGCCCAGGTGCAGGGCAGCATCACGTTCGACGGCCAGGAACTCGTCGGCAGGAACGACCGCGAGATGTCGCGACTGCGCGGTCGCGACATCGCGATGGTGTTCCAGGACCCGCTGTCCGCCCTGACGCCGGTGTACACGATCGGCCAGCAGATCATCGAGGGTCTGCGTCTGCACGACCGCTCGCTCACCCAGCACGCCGCACGCACCCGTGCCGAGGAACTCCTGCGCGTCGTCGGCATCCCGAACCCGGCGCGACGCCTCGACGCGTTCCCGCACGAGTTCTCCGGCGGCATGCGGCAGCGCGCGATGATCGCGATCGCCATCGCGAACGACCCGAAGCTGATCATCGCCGACGAGCCGACGACCGCGCTCGACGTGACCATCCAGGCGCAGATCCTCGACGTGCTGCAGACGGCGAAGGACATGACCGGTGCCGCCGTCGTGCTCATCACGCACGACCTCGGCGTCGTCGCCGGCAACGCCGACCGCGTCGCTGTGATGTACGCCGGCCGGATCGTCGAGACGGCGCCGGTCGTCCCGCTGTTCCGCGAGCCGGTGATGCCGTACACGATCGGGTTGCTCCGCTCGATGCCGAACATGACGTCCGCCCGCACCGAACGCCTCGTTCCGCTCGACGGCCGTCCGCCGCTGCTCACGCAGAAGCCGACCGGCTGCCCGTTCGCCGACCGCTGCCCGGCCGTCATCGACGCCTGCCGCGACGGTGAGCCGGCCCTCGTCGCACCGACGGTGCCGCAGAGCGCCGACAACCCGGTCCTGACCGGTGCCGTCCAGACGATCGGCAACGGGACCCTGCTCGACGACCACACCGCCGCGTGCATCCGCCGCGACGAGATCGCCGCCGGCACCCTCGAGCGCTCGGAGATCTTCCCCCGCCCGGACGACGTCCCCGAGGCGGCCGTCGACCACGGCGACGACGTCGTGCTCGAGCTCACCGACGTGGTGAAGACCTTCCCGCTCACGAAGGGCGCGCTGTTCCGCCGGCAGATCGGCGAGGTGCACGCGGTGGACGGCGTCTCCCTCACGCTCAAGCGCGGGCAGGTGCTCGGCCTGGTCGGCGAGTCCGGCTGCGGCAAGACGACCACCATCATGGAGGTCCTCGAACTCGCCGGGGCCCAGCACGGCACGATCCGGGTGAACGGCGTCGACACCGCTTCGCTGTCCAAGAAGGACCGTCTCGCGCTGCGCCGCGACATCCAGGTCGTGTTCCAGGACCCGATGGCGTCGATCGACCCACGGCTCGACATCGGCTCGGTGATCGGTGAGCCCCTCACCGTGCACGGGGTGCCGAAGGACGAGATCCGCCGACGGGTACGCGAGGTGCTCGAGCTGGTCGGCCTCGAGCCGAGCTACATCGACCGGTACCCGCACGAGTTCTCCGGCGGCCAGCGGCAGCGCATCGGCATCGCCCGTGCGCTCATCGTCGAGCCCAAGATCCTGGTGCTCGACGAGCCGGTCTCCGCGCTCGACGTCTCGGTGCAGGCCGGTGTGATCAACCTGCTCGAGGACCTCAAACACCGCCTCGGGTTGTCCTACCTGTTCGTGGCGCACGACCTGTCCGTGGTCCGGCACATCGCCGACGACGTCGCGGTCATGTACCTCGGCCGCATCGTCGAGTACGGCGACGGCGACGCGGTCTTCTCGGACCCGCAGCACCCGTACACCCGGGCACTGCTGTCGGCCGTGCCGGTGCCGGACCCCATGGCCGAGGCAGCCCGCGGGCGCATCCTGCTCGACGGCGACCTGCCCTCCCCCACGGAGCGCATCGACGGCTGCCGGTTCCGCACGCGCTGCCCGCTCTACCAGCTCCTGGACGAGGGCCGGCAGGAGCAGTGCCGGACGATCGACCCGGGTCTCGAGCCCGTGCACGGCCGCGGTGTCGCCTGCATCCAGACCGACCAGGAGCACCTGCTCACCGAGCGGGCCGGCGCGGTCGTCTGACGACGCCGGTCACGCCGTGGACGTGACCAGCAGACGGACGGGAGGCCATGTACCAGCTGGTACCGGGCCTCCCGTCCGTCGTGTGGTCGCGATCGCGAGCCGCGTCAGGCTCCCAGCCACAGGCTGAGCAGCGAGGCGGCGAGCAGCGCCAGCGCGGCCGCGCCGACCGCCAGCGCCGGTGTGTCCCAGCCCCGCACGACGTCACCGTCACCAGTGGCACCGCGGCGCTCCGACCACCGGTCGAGCAGCACCGTCATCTCGTCGGGCTGCCGCAGGACGGCCCGCTCACCGCGCCGGGCCGGTTTCGGCCGCGGCAGCGACGGCCCGCCCCAGCACTGGACCTTCCGGCCGGCGACCGTCTCGATCACGATCTGCCAGCGGAGCCGGACGTCGGCGACGGCGTGCCACGGCACCACGGTACGGCGGAGCGGGTTGCGCACCGTCACCGCATGGTCGTCGATGACGATGCACGGGCGGTAGGTCAGGACCCAGAGCGCCCAGACGAGCACGGCGATCGGGCCGGCGGCACGGAGGACGACGTCCCAGCTCCCCCGGAACGCCGCATCGCCGAGCAGGAAGAGGCCCAGGACGGCGACGAGGCCGGACGCCACCGCGCCCCCGCGACCAGCGCGGAGGACGACGGGGCGTCCGGCCTCGTTCGTGTCCAGGTGGATCAGCGTCCGAACTCGAACCCGGCGCCGGGGATGGCGGCCAGGAGGTCCTTCGTGTACTGCTCCTTCGGGTCGGCGAAGACCTCGTCGGTCGTCGCCTTCTCGACGATCTGCCCACGGCGCATGACGCACACGTTGTCCGCGACGAGGCGGACGACCGCGAGGTCGTGCGTGATGAACAGGTACGTCAGGCCGAGCTCGGTCTGCAGCTCGGTGAGCAGGTCGAGGATCTGCCCCTGCACGAGCACGTCGAGCGCGGAGACGGCCTCGTCGAGGACGATGACCTCCGGCTTGAGCGCGAGCGCGCGGGCGACGGCGATGCGCTGCCGCTGGCCGCCGGACAGCTCGTTCGGGTAGCGGTTCACCATCGACTTCGGCAGGGCGACCTGGTCGAGCAGCTCGAGCACGCGGGCCCGGCGCGAGGCCTTGTCGCCCACCTTGTGCGTGCTGAGCGGCTCGGCGATCGTGTTCCCGACGTTGTACATCGGGTCCAGCGAGCCGTACGGGTCCTGGAACACCGGCTGCACGCGGCGGCGGAAGTCGAAGAGGTCCTTGCCCTTCAGCGCGCCGATGTCGATGCCGTCGAACTGCACGGTGCCGCTCGTGATGCTCTCGAGCTGCAGGACGAGCTTCGCGACGGTCGACTTGCCCGAACCGGACTCGCCGACGAGCGCCGTGGTGGTGCCCTTCTGGATCGAGAACGACACGTCGTCGACGGCCTTGAGCTCGCGCGTGGCGAGGTTCTTGCCGCGCAGCTTGTAGACCTTCTCGAGGTTCTTCACCACGATGAGGTCCTCGGCCGGACGGTGCTCGCGCTCCTGGGCCCGGGCGATCAGCTCGGCGTCGTCGTTGCCGGCGTCGGCGATGTCGACCCGCTGGTGCTGCACCTTCGACTGGATGCGACGGCTGGCCAGCGACGGGGCCGCTGCGACGAGGCGCTGCGTGTACGGGTGCTGCGGGTTCGCCAGGATCTCCTTCGAGGGCCCGGCCTCGACGACCTGGCCCTTGTACATCACGACGAGCTTCTCGGCACGCTCGGCGGCGAGCCCGAGGTCGTGCGTGATGAACAGCACCGAGGTGCCGAAGTCGCGCGTCAGGGTCTCGAGGTGGTCGAGGATGACGCGCTGGACAGTGACGTCGAGCGCACTCGTCGGCTCGTCGGCGATGAGCAGCTGCGGGCGGCTCGACAGACCGATGCCGATGAGCACGCGCTGCCGCATGCCGCCGGAGAACTCGTGCGGGTACTGCTTCAGGCGGGTCGACGCGTCGCCGAGGCCGGCTTCCTGCAGGACTTCGACGGCACGGTCGCGGACGGCCTTCTTGCCGGTCGCCATGCCGTTCGCGCGGATCGCCTCTTCGACCTGGAAGCCGATCGACCACAGCGGGTTGAGGTTCGACATCGGGTCCTGTGGGACGTAGCCGATCTCCTTCCCGCGGATCTCCGACATCTCCTTGTCGCTCAGCCCGACGAGCTCGCGCCCGTTGAACTTGATCGAGCCGCCGGTCACCTCACCGGTACCAGGGAGGAGCTTGATGATCGCCTGCGCGCTCGTCGATTTGCCGGAACCGGACTCTCCGACGATCGCCAAGCGCTCGCCCTGCTCGAGGGTGAGGTTGACGCCGCGGACGGCCTGCACGAGGCCGCTCTGGGTCTTGAAGCCGACCTGCAGGTCGGTGATCTCGAGCAGTGGTGCGCCGGAACCGCCGGTGCGGCTGCTGTTCGGCTGGGTCAGTGTCTCGCTCATCGGCGGGCCCTCGCCTTCGGGTCGAGCGCATCGCGCACCACGTCACCGAGGAGCAGGAACGCGAGCACGGTGATGGACAGGGCGGCGGACGGCCAGAAGATCGTCGCCGGGTTGGTCCGGATCGACGTCTGGGCGGTGCCGATGTCGAGGCCCCAGCTGAGCGCCGACGGCGGGAGACCGATGCCGAGGAACGACAGGGTGGCCTCCGCCACGATGAACGTACCGAGCGACACGGTGGCGACGACGATGACCGGAGCCAGCGAGTTCGGGATGACGTGGCGGACGAGCGTCTTGAAGCGGCTGACGCCGAGCGCCGCCGATGCCATCACGTAGTCGGACTGCTTGGCGCTCAGGACGGCACCGCGCATGATGCGGGCGATCTGCGGCCAGGCGAAGGCCGCGAGCACGAGCGCGACCGTGATGGCGTTCCGGGCGGGGATCACCGACATGATCACGATCGCGCCGAGGATCGTCGGGATCGAGAAGAAGATGTCCGCGATGCGGGACACGATCGTGTCGAGCCAGCCGCCGTAGAAACCGGCCAGCGAACCGATGATGATGCCGACGAGCGACACCAGGACCGTCGCGACGATGCCGACGATGACCGAGTTCTGGGCGCCCCAGATCACACGGGCGTAGACGTCGTAGCCCTGCCGGGTGTAGCCGAGGGGGTGGCCGGGACGCGGGCCCTCGTCACTGAAGTCGAGGTTCGACGCCCGCGGGTCGACGTGCGTGAAGAGTCCGGGGAAGATCGCGACGACGACGATGAGCAGGATCAGGACCGAGGAGATCCAGAACGTCGGGCGGGTCCGCATGGACTCCCACGCGTCGGTCCACAGCGATCGGGTCTTCTCGTCCTCGTTGACCTGGTCCACCGCCTGGAGCGGGGTCTCCTCGATCGGGGCGACGTAGTGCGTCGCCGAACGGGGTGCGGCGTTACTTGGCATAGCGGATCCTCGGGTCCAGGACGGCGTAGAGCAGGTCGACCAGGAGGTTGGCGAGCATGAAGATGATGACCATCACGGCGACGAAGGACACGACAGTGGGGCCCTCGCCGAGCTTGACGGCGCGGAACACCGTGCCGCCGACACCGTTGATGTTGAAGATGCCCTCGGTGACGACCGCGCCGACCATCAGGTTGCCGATGTCGACGCCCAGGTAGGTCACCACGGGGATGAGCGAGTTGCGGAAGATGTGCACGCCGACGACACGACGACGCGGCAGGCCCTTCGCGGTGGCGGTCCGCACGAAGTCGGCGCTGGTGTTCTCGGCGACGCTCGCACGGGTCAGGCGCACGATGTACGCGAACGACACCGACGCGAGCACGATCGCCGGCAGCACGAGCTCCGACCAGGGTGCGTCACCGGACACCGTGACCCGGAACAACCCGAGCTTGATGCCGAACACGTACTGCAGGACGAACCCGACGACGAAGGTCGGCACCGAGATGAGCAGCAGCGACACGACGAGCGCGGTGGCGTCGAACAGCTTGCCCTTGCGCAGACCGGCGATGACACCGACGACGATGCCGGCGACGGCTTCGAACACGAGCGCCAGGATGGCCAGGCGTGCGGTGATCGGGAACGCCTGGGCGAGCTGCGAGCTGACCGGCTGGCCCGAGTAGGTCAGACCCAGGTCACCGCGGAAGACGCCACCGATCCAGAGCAGGTACTGGATGATGAACGGCTTGTCGAGGTTGTACTGCTGTCGCAGCGTCTCGATCACCTGCGGCGACGGCTGACGGTCGCCGAACAGCGCGGCGATCGGGTCGCCGGGCAGCGAGAAGACCATGAAGTAGATGAGGAACGTGGCCCCGAAGAACACGGGGATGAGTTGCAGGAGGCGCTTGCCGAGGTACCAGAGCATCAGATCACTGCCCGGTCCGGAGCGATGTCGATCAGGTTCATTGTGGTGAGGGGTGGACGGTCCGAGGGTCGGCACGGAAGTCCGGTGCGGGAGGGCGCCCGCGGTGTGGGGAAGGTCTTACCGCCGCGGTACGGGGGTTCGGGGACCTGAGTGGTCCCCGAACCCCCGTCCGGTGGTCGCGAGGCAGGATACCTGCTCGCGTGGTGGTCTCTACGAGACCAGGGTCAGTTCTTGACCTCGATGTCGTAGTACAGCGGCACCGAGTTCCAGCCGAACTTGACGTTCGACACGTTGTCCGCGTTCCAGACACCGGTCACGTTGGAGTACCAGAGCGGGATCTCGGGCAGGTCCTCGAACAGGAGTTCCTGAGCCTGGTCGAAGATCTTGTTGCCCTCTTCGACGGTCGCAGCCGAACGGCCCTCGGCGAGCAGGTCGTTGTACTCCTTGGAGTCGTACCGGGAGTAGTTGTTCGACGAGCCCTCACCCATGGTCGGGCCGAGGAAGTTGTACAGCGACGGGTAGTCGGCCTGCCAACCGGTGCGGCTGCCGCCCGTGAGCTTGTCGTTCGTCTGGAGGTCCAGGGCTTCCTGGAACGTCGGGATCGCGTTGCCCTCGGCTTTGATGCCGAGCGTGTTCGAGATCGAGTTCGTGACCGCGGTCACCCAGGCCTCGTGTCCACCATCGGCGTTGTACGTGATGGTGAGCGTGTCGTCGTACTTCGAGATCTTGTCGGCCTCGGCCCAGAGCTTCTTGGCCTCGGACTTGTTGAACTCGAGCACGTCGGCGCCCTTGAGGTCATCGCTCCAGCCGTCGATCACCGGGGAGGTGAAGTCCTTGGCGGGGGTACGGGTGCCGTCGAAGATCTTGTCGGTGATCTGCTCACGGTTGATCGCCATCGAGACCGCCTCGCGACGGAGCTTGCCCTCTTCGCCCTTCCAGTGGTCGAGGTAGTAGGGCAGGTAGATCGCCTGGAAGATCGCGGCGGCCTGGTTGACGTTCGAGTCCGGGAAGTCGGACTTGTAGGTCGCGAAAGCAGCGTCCGGCACGGCGTCGAGGACGTCGAGGTTGCCGCCCTGGGCGTCGGAGTACGCGGTGTCCTGCGAGGTGTAGAACGTGATCGTCAGACCACCGTTCTTCGGCTTGCGCTTGCCCTCGTAGTCCTTGTTGGTGACGAGCTTGATCGACTGGTTGTGCGTCCAGGCGTTCTTGCCGTCGAGCTTGTAGGGACCGTTGCCGATCGGGTTCTCGCCGAACGCCTTGGTGTCGTCGTAGAACGCCGACGGCAGCGGCACGAACGCCGAGTAGCCGAGCGACAGCGGGAAGTCCGACTGCGCCGACTTCAGCGTGACCGTGAACTCGTCGTCGTCGACGACCTTGAGGCCGGTCAGCTTCGAGTCCTTCTCGGCGTCGTAGCCCTCGATGTTCTCGAAGAAGTAGCTCGCGCCCTGGGCGTTCGACTTCTGTGCAGCCCAGTCCCACGCCTTGGTGAACGACTCGGCCGTGACCTTCTCGCCGTTGGTGAAGGTGTAGTTCGTGTTGAGCGTGATGTCGAACGTCTTCGAGTCATCGGTGTCGATGCTCTTGGCGACCTCCTTGACCGGCTTGCCGTCGGCGTCGTACGAGACGAGGCCTTCGAAGAGCGAGTCGATGATCTTGCCGCCACCGGTCTCGGTGGTGTTCGACGGGATCAGCGGGTTCTGCGGCTCGCTGCCGTTCGTGGTGACGATCCCGGACGCGTTCGCCGAGCCCGAGTCACCGCCGTTCGACGAGCTGTTACTGGAGCAGGCGGTCAGGGCGAGTGCTGTGGCCCCGAGCACGGCGAGGGCTGAGAGCCCGGCGCGCTTCTTGATCAAGGTTCCTCCTGGTGCATGGGACGCGCAAGGGCACAGCGGTGTCACCCGGGCGCGTTTGACCTTTGCACTGTAGGCAAGGTGAACAGCGGCGTCCAAACCCTGGGGCGAACGGTTACACGCCGGTAACCAACTTGCACGATCGTTGCGGGACGATGCAAGATTCGCGCGCGTGCCGGTGAAGGGTGCGTTTTTGTTGCATCTGCATGAAATCCGTTGCAGTCCGGCACACTTCTGTGCAAGTCGGCGACGGCCGAGCATCGCTCAGGGGTGTGCCTCAGGAGCGCTGTCGAGTGGTCACGACCTGCCGTGGGTACCGCGTCGAGTGGTCACGAACAGTCGCTCGGCGCGGGTCCGGACGACGGTTCGCGACCAGTCGACGGAACTGAGCGGTGTGTCGTGACACGCCCCGTCGGCCGATCCCGCCGGGACGCCACCGTGCCCCGCCCGGAGGACCGGACGGGGCACGAAGCGCGGGGCGACGAGCACGACGGGGCGTCGGCGCCGGTCGGGATCAGGCGAACGCCTCGATCGGCGGGCAGGCGCAGACCAGGTTGCGGTCACCGTAGGCCTGGTCGATGCGACGCACCGGCGGCCAGTACTTCCGGCCGCTGATTCCGGGCAGCGGGTAGACGGCCTGCTCGCGGGTGTAGGCGTGCTCCCACTCCCCCGAGATCACCGACGAAGCGGTGTGCGGCGCGTGCACGAGCGGGTTGTCGTCCGCCGGCCACTCCCCGCGCTCCACCGCTGCGGCCTCGGCCCGGATCGCGAGCATGGCGTCGACGAAGCGGTCGAGCTCGGCGAGGTCCTCGCTCTCCGTCGGCTCGACCATGAGCGTGCCCGCGACCGGGAACGACATCGTCGGCGCGTGGAAGCCGTAGTCGACCAGGCGCTTCGCGACGTCGTCGACCGTGATGCCGGTGGTGTCGCGCAGCGGGCGGAGGTCGAGGATGCACTCGTGCGCGACCAGTCCGTCGTCGCCCGTGTACAGCACCGGGAACGCGTCGCGGAGACGGGCCGCGATGTAGTTCGCGCCGAGCACGGCGGCCTCGGTCGCCCGGGTGAGGCCCTCGAGCCCCATCATCCGGACGTAGGTCCACGTGATCGGCAGGATGCTCGGGCTCCCGTACGGCGCAGCGCTCACCGGACCAGCGGCGTGCGCCAGGCGGTCGTCGGCCTCGGCCACCGTCGCGCCGGAGCGCCGGTCGGCCTGCTGCGCGAACGGGTGCCCGGGAAGGAACGGCGCCAGGTGCGCCTTCGCAGCGACGGGACCCACGCCGGGGCCGCCACCGCCGTGCGGGATGCAGAAGGTCTTGTGCAGGTTGAGGTGCGACACGTCGCCGCCGAAGTCGCCGAATCGGGCATGCCCGAGGAGCGCGTTGAGGTTCGCACCGTCTACGTAGACCTGGCCGCCGGCGTCGTGCACGGCGTCGCAGATCTCGCGGATGTCGTGCTCGTAGACGCCGTGGGTGGACGGGTACGTGATCATCAGGGCCGCGAGGGTGTCGGCGTGGGCGGCGACGCGGGCCCGGAGGTCCTCGAGGTCGACGTTGCCGTTCTCGTCGCAGGCCACCACGACGACCTTCATGCCGGCGAGCACCGCGGACGCGGCGTTCGTGCCGTGCGCGCTCGACGGGATCAGGCAGACCGTCCGGTCCTCGTCGCCACGAGCCCGGTGGTACCCGCGGATGGCCAGCAGGCCGGCGAGTTCGCCCTGGCTGCCGGCGTTCGGCTGCAGGGACACCGTGTCGTACCCGGTGACCTCGGCGAGCCACGACTCGAGGTCGCCGATCATGTCGAGGTACCCCTCGACGTCCTCGCGCGGTGCGAACGGGTGGATGTTCGCGAACTCCGGCCAGGTCACGGCGGCCATCTCGGTCGCCGCGTTGAGCTTCATCGTGCAGCTGCCGAGCGGGATCATGCCGCGGTCGAGCGCGTAGTCCTTGTCGGACAGGTGCTTGAGGTACCGCATCATGCGGGTCTCGCTGCGGTGCGCGCTGAACACGGGGTGCGTCAGGTAGTCGCTCTCGCGTTGCAGGGCGGCCGGGAGGCCCGTGGCCGCGTCGCGCACGGCGGTCTCGGTCGCGGGGACCGTCACGTCCACCGCCCCGAGCACGCGGGCGATCGCCACCACGTCGTCGGGTGTGGTCGTCTCGTCGACGGACAGCTGGAACGTGTCGGCGTCCACGACGTGCAGCAGGTAGCCGGCGTCCTGTGCTGCCGCGACGATCGCCTCGGCGCGGCCGACGGCCCGGAGGGTGAGCGTGTCGAAGTACGCGTCGTGCACGACCTCGACGCCGGCGTCACGGGCCACCGCGGCGAGCGCACCCGTGGTCCGTGCGACACGACCGGCGATGAACCGCAGGCCCTCGGGCCCGTGGTAGACCGCGTACATCGAGGCCATCACGGCGAGCAGGACCTGCGCGGTGCAGATGTTGCTCGTCGCCTTCTCGCGGCGGATGTGCTGCTCGCGGGTCTGCAGGCTGAGGCGGTAGGCCATCTGACCGTCGGCGTCGAAGGACACCCCGACCAGCCGACCGGGGAGCTGACGCTCGAGGCCGGCGCGCACGGCCAGGTAGCCGGCGTGCGGGCCACCGAAGCCGAGTGGCACGCCGAAGCGCTGGCTCGTCCCGACCGCGACATCGGCGCCGAGGTCGCCGGGGCTGGCGAGCAGGGTCATCGCGAGCAGGTCGGCTGCGACGACGGCGATGCCGCCACCGGCGTGGACCCGCTCGATGACGGACGACGGGTCGACGATGCGGCCCGAGGCGCCCGGGTACTGCAGGATGACGCCGAACGCGCCGTCGAGCTGGTCGTCGCTCGGGCCGTCGGCAGCGTCGAACGCACGCAGCGTGATGCCCACCGCGTCGGCACGGTGGTCGAGGAGTGCACGGGTCTGCGGCAGCAGGTCGGCGTCGACGAGGAACGCGTCGCCCTTGACCTTCGAAGCCCGGCGGGCGAGGAGCATGCCCTCGACCACGGCGGTTCCCTCGTCGAGCATCGAGGCGCCGGCGGTGGCCATGCCGGTCAGGTCGGACACCATCGTCTGGAAGTTGATGAGTGCTTCGAGACGGCCCTGCGAGATCTCCGGCTGGTAGGGCGTGTACGCCGTGTACCAGCTCGGGTTCTCGAGCACGTTGCGCTGGATCACCGCGGGGGTGTGGGTGCCGTGGTAGCCGAGGCCGATCATGGCGCGGCGGACCGTGTTGCGACCGGCCTTCGCACGGAGCTCGGCGAATGCCTCGGTCTCGCCGACGGCGGCCGGGATCACCGAGTCGACGACGGGGCCGACGTGGATGGACTCCGGGATCGCGGCACGGACCAGGGCGTCGAGCGACGGCTGCCCGACGACGTCGAGCATGGCCTGCTGGTCGGCCGGGGTGGTGCCGATGTGGCGGTCGGCGAAGGAGGTCTGGAGGTTCTCGAACGCGGTCATGCGATGGAGGCCCGGTACGCGTCGTGGTCCATCAGGTCCTCGGGGAACGAGGCGCCGTCGACCTTGATCTTCACGAGCCAGCCGGCACCGAAGGGGTCCTGGTTGACGGTGTCGGGGGTGTCGACGACGGCGTCGTTCACCGCGATGACCTCGCCCTCGATCGGGGCGAAGAGCTCGCCGACGCTCTTGGTCGACTCGATCTCACCGATCTGCTCGCCTGCGGTGGTGGCGGTGCCGACGGCGGGGAGCTCGACGTAGACGACGTCACCGAGCTGCTCGGCGGCGTGGTCGGTGATGCCGACGGTGACGGTGTCGCCCTCGACGAGCAGCCACTCGTGGTCGGCCGTGTACTGGAGTGCGGTCTGGTCGGTCATGGGATCAGCCTTTCGAGGCGCGGCGGTAGAAGGGGAACGCGGAGACGGTGCTGGGGACGGCCGTCCCGCGGACGTCGATGTGGAGGACCTGTGCCCCGTCCGACACGGCGGCGAGTGCGGCCGGGTCGACGAAGGCCATCGCGACGGGGTGGCCGAGCGTCGGCGAGAGCGCACCAGAGGTCACGGTGCCGACGACCGTGCCGTCGAGCACGACGTCGTAGCCGGCGCGGGGGGCACGGCGGCCTTCGGTCACCAGGCCGACGAGCACGCGGGCGTCCGCGGACGGGGTGACGCCGGCTGCACCGACGAACTCGCCGTCCTTGGCGACGACGCGGCCGAGGCCGGCCTGGGCCGGACGGACGTCGGTGCCGAGCTCGTGCCCGTACAACGGCATACCGGCCTCGAGCCGCAGGGTGTCGCGGGCCGCGAGCCCGGCGGGGACGACCCCTCGGTCGGCACCGGCCTCGAGCAGGGCGTCCCAGAGGACCGGGGCGGTGTCCGGGTCGAGGTAGACCTCGAAGCCGTCCTCGCCGGTGTACCCGGTGCGCGCGACGAGCACGTCGGCGCCGTCGAACAGGGCGTGCAGGACGCGGTAGTAGCCGAGCTCGTCGAGCGGGGTCTCGGGCTGCAGACGGTCGGCGACGACGAGGGCGTCGAGCGTGCCGGCCGCCGCGGGTCCCTGGATCGCGACGAGGGCGGTGGTGTCGGAGTCGTCGGAGACCTCGACGTCGAAGCCCGCAGCCCGGGTGGTCAGCGCGTCGACCGCCACGTCACGGTTGGACGCGTTCGCGACGACGAGGAAGACGTCGTCGTCGGTGCGGTACACGACGAGGTCGTCGAGGATCCCGCCGTCCTCGGCGAGCAGCAGCGAGTACTTGGCGCGGCCGACGGGCATCGCACCGAACGAGCCGGCGAGCGCGTGGTCGAGGAAGGCGACGGCGTCGGTGCCGGTCACCCCGATCTCGGCCATGTGCGACAGGTCGAAGACGCCGGCGGCCTGGCGCACGGCGTGGTGCTCGGCCAGGTCGGACGAGTAGCGCACGGGCATGCGGTAGCCGGCGAAGTCGGTGAAGGTGGCACCGGCTGCTTCGTGAGCAGACTCGAGTGGGGACGAACGCATGGCGGAGTTCTCCTGGCATCGGCAGGGCCCGGCGACGATCGCCGGGTGGAACTCCCCCTCTGTCATGGGCCTGAGAGTTTCACCGCGGCCCGTGAGGTCCGGCGGCTTTCACCGTGGGCGAGACGACCGAGCGTCTGCTTTTCAGAGTGGCCTGTCCGCTGCGGTGTGGGACCTGAGAGATTGACGGGGGGATTGCTCCTTCGGTGCCGTGCGTGCGCCCGGGGGCACGGTGTACCCGGGGGCACGACGTACCCGGGGGCACGTGCACGGCGTCTCCCGCGACGGATGAGCGGCCGGTGTGTTCAGTTGTCCGCCCAGAGCATACCGAGGCCGCGTTACGAGCGTGTGTCGTGGCCCGGTCTTCGACATCTCGTAGAATGCGGGGATGGCCGGACAACGATCGCGCCCCAGGGGGCAGCTGGAACAGGCGGTGCTCGAGGCACTCCGCTCCGCCGACGCCGGGCTCACCGCACGCCAGGTGCTCGACGCGTTCCCCGAGCCCCGCCCCGCACTGACGACCGTCCTCACCGTGCTCGACCGCCTCGGCCGCAAGGGCCAGGTGGAACGGGAGCAGCACGACGACGCTCCCCTGACGTTCCGCGCCGTGCACAGTCGCGACGAGCAGACCGCGTCCCTGATGTCGAGCGCGCTGGCAGCCTCGTCCGATCGCGAGGCAGCGCTGCTGCAGTTCACCGGCTCGCTCGCCTCGGACGACCTCGAGGCCCTGCGCCGCGCCCTCGACGCCCGCGCCCGCTCCTGACCGGCTGCGCACCGTGGTCGTCGCCGGCATCGCGCTCATCGTCCTCGCACTCGCGGTGGTGGTCTTCGCGCCCCGGGTCCTGACCCGCTCCGCGTGGACGATCGACCTGCCCCGTACCGCGCTGGTCTGCTGGTCGGTCGCGGTCCTGCTCGGCGTCGTGGGCTTCGTGGCCGGCATCACCCTGGTGGTGCTCGCCGACCGCCCGGTCACCGAGCTGTTCGGCGGTGACGGTTCCCCAACGCACGGGTTCAACGTCGGCGTCGCCCTGCTGGCCGTCATCGCGTTCGTCGTCGCCGTGCGCGTCCGCCCGGGCCCCGAGCACGAGGCCGTCCGTCAGGCGATGCGCTCCGGCGTCGCACCGCACCGGGAGATCGACGGCACCCCCGTCGCCGTCGTCGAGGCCGACCACGCGCTGGCGTGCGCCGTGCCGGGGCGGAGCGGTGGCGTCCTCGTCAGCACCGGCTTGGCAGACCGGTTGCGCACCGACGAACTGGAGGCCGTGGTCGCCCACGAACGCGCCCACCTGACCCAGCACCACGCGGCTGCGGTCGCGGTCGCCGAATCGATCGAGCGTGCGGTCCCGTGGGTGCCCGGTGCCCGCGCCATGGCGCGGTCGACGCGCGTGCTCGTGGAGTTCGCCGCGGACGACGCGGCGGCCCGTCGTGTCGGACGCGACGCCCTGCGCCGGGCGGTGCTGGTGGCGGACGGGAGCAGCGCGCTCGGGGCGATCCGCGCCTCCAGGCTGTCGTAGCGCCCCTGTCGGAGGCGAGGAATAGGGTGTCAGCACCGTGAAGCCACTGACCGAAGCCGACATCCGATCGTCGTTCGTGAACGCCACCCCCGACGAACTCGCCCAGCTGCCGATCCCCGGCCTGCACGAGATGCTCTGGGACGAACGCGAGTTCCTGGGCTGGCGCGACCCGCAGGCCGCCCGCCGCGGGTACATCGTGTCCTGGATCGACGAGCGCCCGGTGGGCATCGTCGTCCGCTCCGCCGGTGGTTCCCTGCGCCCGGGCATCGCCGCGATGTGCTCGTTCTGCCACTCGCCGCAGCCCGCGACCCAGGTCCGCCTGTTCTCCGCCGCGCGTGCCGGTGAGTCCGGCCGCAACGGCAACACGATCGGCACGTACATCTGCGAGGACCTCGGGTGCTCGATGCTCATCCGCACCGCGCCGCCGCACCTCAACCCACCGGCGACCATCGCGATGCGCGGCGCCGCCCTGCTCCAGCGCGTGCAGAACTTCACCGCGGACATCATGAGGTCGGCGTGAGCCGGTTCGGCACCGCTCGCTGGGCCGTGGTCGAGGAACTCGGCGACGGCCGGTGGCGGCTCACCCTGCGTGACGAGGCCGACGACGAACTCGGCGCGTTCGGGCTGGGCGTCGAGGGGCCGTGGGACCCGGACGTCGAACCGCACGTCGGGTTCGTGCTCGTGCAGCTCAGGTTGACACTGCGGGGCGCACGACCGTGGCGGATCGACGAGCTCGGTGACCACCGGGCACCCGTCCTGTCACTCGGCTGAGCGGGATCGTCCAGCCGACGTCGGTCCGCTCGGTCAGTCCGCGGTGACGAAGTTCCGCAGGATCTCACGGTCGTCATCGGCGCGCATCGCCCAGGCGAGCTCGCTGCGGTGGTCGCTGCCCTCGAGCGGCAGGAGCGCCACCGTGTCGGGTGCGGCGCGCGCGGCGCTCTCCGGCACCACCGTGACACCGAGGCCCACCCCGACCAGGTGCAGCACGGTCGCCCAGGTCGTGGCCTCCTGCACGATGACGGGTCGGCGCCCACCGGCGGTGACCGGTGCGAGGTTGCGCTCGGTCGCCAGTGCCCCCGCGACCGACGGGAAGAACACGAACGGCTCGTCGACCAGCTCGGTCCCCCGGATGTGCTCGCGGTCGGCCAGACGGTGCCCGCGCGGGACGGCGGCGACGAAGGCCTCGGAGCGGAACGGCAGCAGGCGCACGGCGGGGTCCGGGTCGGCGTCGCGCACCACCGCCAGGTCGAGTTCACCGCGGACGATCCGGGCGAGCAGCGTCGACGAGTACCCCTCGGTCAGTTCCACCCGGACCAGGGGGTAGCGCTCCCGGAACGCCTGCACGCGTTCGATCGGACCGAGGGGCAGCGCGGAGACGACGAACCCGACGTCGAGCCGACCGACCTCGCCGCGACCGACCCGCACCGTCTCGTCGAGGTCTCTCCGCACCTGGCCGAGCAGCGAGCGAGCACGACCCTGCAGCACCCGGCCGGCGGGGGTCAGCGCGACGCTCCGGCTCGTCCGGACGAACAGGTCGACACCGAGCGAGCGCTCCGTACGGCGGATCTGCTGGGACAGTGCGGGCTGGGCGATCCGCAGCTGTTCGGCCGCTCGCCCGAAGTGCAGCTCGTCGGCGACGGCCAGGAACGCCCGCAGCTGCCGGAGGTCGACGTCGGATTCTCGATCCATGCACACAGCGTATCAATCAGCGCGAACGAGTATTGGACGTGACTGCATCGGCAGCCGACGATGGATGCATGCCCGAAGCGACCTCCACCGTCACCATCACCGACCTCGCCACCCCCGCGGACGCCGAGGCGTTCCGCACGCTCAACGAAGCCTGGATCACCCGGTACTTCACCCTGGAGGACGAGGACCGCGTGTTCCTCGGCGACCCCGTCGGCCGCGTGGTGGAGCGGGGTGGCGCCGTCCTGGTGGCCCGGCTCGACGGCCGGGTCATCGGGTGCATCGGGGTCGTGCCCACCACCCCGGGCGTGTTCGAGCTCGTGAAGATGGCCGTCTCCCCCGACCACCAGGGGCACGGCACCGGACGGAAGCTCATCGCCGCGGCGCTCGACCGGGCGCGCGAACTCGGCGCCCACCGGGTCGACCTGGAGAGCAACGCGCAGCTCACCAGCGCCGTGCACCTGTACGAGGCGTTCGGCTTCCGGCACCTGCGCGAGGACGAGATTGCCCCGAGCCCGTACGTGCGGGCCGACGTGCACATGACGCTCGACCTGCACTGATGCTCGACCTGCACTGACGGCGGCCCGGTCCCGGTACGCTCGCGGCATGGCGACGTACGAGGTGCAGGCGGTCCGCGAGGCCGGCGCGTGGCAGGTCTTCATCGACGGCTTCATGGTGACCGAGGTGTCCCGGTGGCCGTCCGTCGGGTTCGTGGCCCGCGAACTCCTCGCGATGGACCGCGACGACGACCTGCGCATCCGCGTCGTCGGCCGCAACCAGTACGTGGCCTGACCCCGGCGGGCTCGAGTGAGCAGAAGACATCGAGTGCGTGCCGCCGACCCGACGTCTTGTACTCACTCGGTGCCGCGTAGCCGGCAAACGACGCCGCTCCGCAGGTCACGCGACGTGCCAGACCAGCCCCTCCTGCGCGCTCGACGGGTACGCCGAGGCGATCCGGAACACGGCTTCGCGCAGAGTCTCCGGTGAGCACGCCAGGTTGAGCCGGACGAACCCGCGCCCCTCGGACCCGAACCCCAGACCGGAGTTCAGTGCGACGTAGGCGTTCTCGCGCAGCGGCACCGCCGGGTCGTCCCCGAGGCCGATCCCGCGGAAGTCGAGCCATGCCAGGTACCCGGCGCGCGGCCGGGTGTAGACGACTCCGGGCAGGTGCTCGGCCAGCAACTTGGCGAGCAGTCGGTCGTTCGCCACGATGCGTGCCACGACGTCGTCGAGCCAGTCGGTCGCGAGGGTGAACGCCGCCAGGTTCGCGTGCAGCCCGAGGATGCTCGTGCGGCAGGCGACCTCTTCCCACAGGGTGTCGAGCAGCGCGGCGGTCCGGGGATCCCCGGCGACGATGACCGAGCACTTGACGCCGGCGAGGTTCCACCCCTTGCTCGCCGAGGTCACGCACACGCTCCGGGCACCGAGCGGTTCGGCGACGGCGGCGAACGGGGTGAACTGCACGCCCGGGTGGGTCAGGGGGGCGTGGATCTCGTCGCTGATGACGAGGACGTCGTACTTCGCGGCCAGTTCGGCGATCGCGACGAGGTCGGCCCGGTCGTGCACGAGTCCGACGGGGTTGTGCGGATTGCAGAGCAGGAAGACGCCGACCCCGTCGGCGAATGCCCGCTCGAGGCCCTCGAGGTCGAGCCGGTACTGCCCCCACTGCTCGAGCAGCGGGACCTCCTCGACCTGACATCGAGCCTCTTCGACGAGCTCGAAGAACGGCGGGTACACCGGCGGCGTGATCGCGACGCGGCCGCCGTCGGGCAGGGCGAGCCGCAGCGACTCGACGATCCCGACGCTGACGTCGGTGGCCAGGTGGATCCGCGACGGGTCGATCTCCCAGCCCCAGCGGTCCAGCGCGAACTGCGCGAAGGCGGGAGCGAGCGGACCGGGGCCGTCGAGGTACCCGAGGTCGGACTGCGAGACCCGTTCGATCAGGGCCTGCCGGATCGCCGGCGCGACGTCGTGGTCCATCTCGGCGACGAACAGGGGCAGCACGTCGGGCGCGTACCGCGTCCACTTGATGCTCGTCCGGACCCCGCGGAGCGTGCCGACCGGGTCCTGCTCGTCGCTCGCCATGCGTCCCAGCATGCCCCTGCCCGGAGGCCCGGCGCGACTCCCGACGTCATCCCACGTCGTCTTTGGCTGGGCTCGCGGCCGGGGGCCGCCCCGTCGGCCTACGCTCGGCCGCATGAGCACGAGCACCGCCGACAAGGCCGTCACCCTCAAGCAGCTGCACGAAGCCCCCGAGATCCTGCGGGTCGTGAACGTGTGGGACGCGATCACCGCCAAGGTCGTCAGCGACCTGCCCGGCACGAAGGCGATCGCCACCGCCGGGCACTCGATCGCTGCGTCGTACGGGTACGAGGACGGCGGCATGCCCCTCGACCTCGCCCTGTCCGGGGCAGCGGTCGTCGCCGCCGCCACGGACCTGCCGGTCACCGCTGACCTGGACGACGGCTACGAGGACCCCGCCGAGACGATCCGCCGCGCCATCGGCTCGGGCATCGTGGGCGCCAACGTCGAGGACCGACTGCGTCCCTTCGACGAGGCGGTCGCCCGCGTCGCCGCGATCACCGCTGCGGCACAGGCCGAGGGCGTCGACTTCCAGCTGAACGCCCGCACCGACGCGATCGTGCGCGGCGGCGAGCGCCCGATCGACGAGAGCATCGAGGACGCGATCGCTCGCGGCACGGCGTTCCTGGACAACGGTGCCGCGCTGGTCTTCGTGCCCGGCGCGATCGAGCGTTCCGTGGTCGAGCGGCTCGTCGCCGGTCTCGGCCGCGGCAAGCTGTCGGTCATCGGCCTGCCCGGCGCCCTGCCCGCCGCCGAGTACGAGGCGCTCGGCGTCGCCCGCATCTCGTACGGCCCCCTCACGCAGCGGGTCGCGCTGCGCGCGCTCCGCGACCTGGCGACCGATCTGTACGCCGACGGCGTCGTACCGGAGGACACCCCGGTCCTGAACTGACGGAGCGGACGGACGGGAGGCCCAGTGCCAGCTGGCACCGGGCCTCCCGTCCGTCCTGTGGTCGCGATCGCGACCCGCTCAGCTCAGCCGAGCGCCGGGTACAGCGCGGGAGCGGTGCGCGCGTGCGTCTCCTGCTCGAAGGCGTAGCCGAGGCCGATGACCGTGCTCTCGTCGAACGAGCGGCCGAGGAACTCCAGGTTCACGCCGGCACCGGTGATCGTGTTGTCGGCGGCGATCGCCTGGCCCATCGGGACGGTGACCGCCGGCATGCCGGTGTTCGGGCTGAGGCGCATGTTCGTCGACTGCGTGCCGTACGGCGTGCCCGACGGGTAGACGAGCGCGTCGAGGTCCTGGTCGTCGAGCATCTGCGTCACGAGCTGCTTGCCGGTGGCGAGCTGCGTCGTGTGCGACCCCGACGGCCCGGCCCACGCCTGGTACTGCGCGTCGGTGATCAGGTCGCGCGACTGGTAGGTGCTCTTGCGGCTCGGCACGTACTCGCCCGAGGCCAGGATGCCCTGCAGCGAACGCGCGGTGACGTCCGGGTCGAGGTGCTTCGCGACGTACTCGTCCAGGTCGTGCTTGAACTCGTTCGTGCTGCCGCTGCCCTCGGACAGGACCCGGTTGAAGGCCGTCGTCGCGGTGATCGGGACGACGGTGGCACCGGCGGCCTCGAGCTTCGCGACGGAGGCGTCGAACAGGCGCTTCGTCGTGGCGTTCGTGCCGACCATGCTCGTCACGTAGCCGATGCGGGCGCCCCGCAGGGAGTCGGCGTCGAGCGACGACGTGTACGACGTCGGCACCTTGCCGGCCTGCGCACTCGTCGCCGGGTCCGCCGCGTCCACGCCCGTGACCGCGTCGAGCGCGACCGCTGCGTCGGTCACCGAGCGCGTGATCGGGCCGCCCGTGTCCTGCGACAGCGCGAGCGGGATGATCCCGTCACGGCTGGTCAGCCCGACCGTGGGCCGGATGCCGACGAGCTGGTTGTAGGTCGACGGCA
The DNA here is from genome assembly GCF_018598405.1 of Curtobacterium flaccumfaciens. Taxonomy (NCBI): domain Bacteria; kingdom Bacillati; phylum Actinomycetota; class Actinomycetes; order Micrococcales; family Microbacteriaceae; genus Curtobacterium; species Curtobacterium flaccumfaciens. The sequence goes on from NZ_JAHEWS010000007.1 coordinate 116,553, forward strand.
CGCGGATCGAGCCGCCGGTGTCGGTGCCGAAACCGATCCCAGCGAGGTTCGCAGAGATCGCCGCACCGGTGCCGCCGCTCGAGCCGCCGGCGGTCTGCGCCGTGTTGTACGGGCTGGCGACCAGGAGCGACGAGCCCGCGGGCTGGTTCGACGAGAACTCGGAGACGAAGCCGAAGGCGAACTCGTCGAGGCTGGCCTTCGCCAGGATCACGGCGCCGGCGTCGCGCAGGCCGGTGACCATGGCGGCGTCGGTGTCGGTCTGGTTGTCGTCCCAGCAGCCGCAGCCACCGGTGGTCGGCATGTCCTTCGTGTCGTAGTTGTCCTTCACCGCGATCGGCACGCCGAGCAGCATGCTCGTCATCCCGTGCTCGGCGCGCTCGGCGTCCGCGGTCTTCGCGGCGGCCAGGGCGTCGGCGTTGGTGGTGACGATCGAGTTGAGCGGGCGCCCAGTCGACGCGGTGTCGACCTTCGCGCGGTCGTAGGCGGCGATGCGGTCGAGGTAGTCCTGCGTGATCGCGACCGACGTGGTGACCCCGGCGTTCATCGCGGCCTGCATGTCGATGGTCGACGCCTCGACGAGCTGGAACGGGCCGTCGTCGTAGATCATCCGCTGGGAGAGGCCGGCCAGGTCGGCGACGGTGATGGTGCCGTCGGCGTCGGTGTCCGCGGCGCTGACCGTCGCCCAGTCGGTGCTCGTGGTCGTCGCACCGAGGTGGTCGGTGAGGACGGTCAGGTCGACCTTCGTCACCTGGTCGTCGCCGGTCAGGTCGAGGTCCGTGTAGTACGGCGCGAGCATGGCGGCGGGGCTGGCATCGACGGCCGCGGGTGCTGCGGTGGCCGTGATCGCGGGGGTCGCGGCGAGGACGGTGCTGACGAGGGCGATGAGCGATGCGCCGGCGACGGTGGTGCGCTTCTTGCTGGAGGCCCGCTTCGTGGTGGCCTGCTTGCCGGAGGTCTGCTTCGTGGCGGCCTGCTTCGTGGCGGTCATGCGGAGGCTCCGGTGCGGTCGCGGCGGGCACGACGTGCCCGCAGGGTGATCAGGGTGCCGCCGGCTGCGAGCAGGGCGATGGACGCGGCGATCCACGGCGCGACGTCGGCGCCGGTCCAGGCGAGGTCGCCTCCGATCGGACGGTCGTCCCCACCGGCAGCGGCCACGGCGGTGGCGCCGCTGGTCGGGTCGGCGCCGGGCGTGGTGGGGGCCGCGGGGTCGCCGGTGGCGCCGCCACCGCCACCGCCTCCGGGCGGCGTGGTCGCACCGGGGGTGGGTGTGGCCGTCGGGGCGGTGGTCGCGGCCGCGGCGACCACGACGGTGGTGCTCGCCGGGTCGTCGAGGGTCGTCGACGTGCCGTCGGAGCCGACGAGGGCGATGCTCGTGACGTCGAGGTCGACGCTGCCGACCGCCGTCGGGGTCAGCGAGATCGAGGTGGCCAGGTCGCCGTCGAGTGCCGGTGAGGTGCCGAGGCGGGTGTGCACGATCGTCAGGGTGTCGCCGTCCTGCTCGACGCTGTCGAAGCCACCGTCCGGGCCGGTGACGCTGTCGTCCCGGTACTGCACGGAGTCGGCCTCGAGCGTGATCTCGTACGCGTAGACGTCGGCGGTGTGCGGGATCGTCAGGTCGACGTCGAACGCCGTGCCGACGGTCGCGGTGGCCGGGGCGTCGATGGTTGCGGTGGTGGCGGTGGGCGCTGCCTGGGCCGGAGCGGCCGTCAGGACGGCGAGGCCGAACGCCCCGGCGGCGACGAGCGTCGAGGAGACGATCGTCGCGCGGGGGCGCAGCCGTGGTCGGTGCTGCATGGGCGCAGTTCCTTCGGGTGGGGTGGAGGGGTGCTGAGCGGGTACTCAGTGAACCGAAAGCTAACGGGGCGCTGTTTCCGGTTCTGGCCCGGCACGTTTCCGCCCCGTTACGGCTCGCTTCTGCCGCTACTGTCGTGCCATGTCGGTCGACGTCGAAGCCCTGCTCACCCCGCCCTCCCCCGTCGCTGCGCGCGCGCTGGACGTCGTGCGGGCACGGTCATCCCCGGCCCTCGTCAACCACTGCCTGCGGTCGTGGGCCTGGGCCGTCCTGCTCGCCCCGACGGTCGACCTCGAACCGGACCCCGAGCTGCTCTTCGTCGCGACGATGCTCCACGACCTCGGCGTGACCCCGTCGTTCGACGCCCACCGGGTGCCCTTCGAGGACGCCGGCGGCGCCGTGGGCTCGGTCTTCGCGCTCGGTGCCGGTTGGGATGCCGCACGTGCGCGTCGGGTCGGCGAGATCATCGAGCGGCACATGTGGACCACCGTCGACCCGGAGCTCGATGCCGAGGGGCACCTGCTCGAGGTCGCGACCTCGCTCGACGTCTCCGGTGCGGGCTTCGACAAGTGGTCGTCGGACGACCTGCGGGACGTCACGGCCGCGCTGCCCCGCCTGGACTTCTCGGCGACGTTCGACGGGCTGATCCACGAGCAGGCTGCGCGCAAGCCGTCATCCGCGGCCGCTCGTCTGGACGGCTCGGGCAACGTCGCCGCAGGCGGAGACCGCTGGGCGGCCTTCCTGGCGTCCTGACGCTCGGTCCGGTCGCTCGCTGGACTTCTCGGCGGGGTGGGCGTACAGTCTCTTGTTGGTGCACTGCAGCGAACCCATCTGACTCGCGCACACCAACCTCTCGACACCGACTCACCCGAGTCGCATTCCACTCGAGACACCGCTCGATCCGAACGGACGAGCTGCACGTTGAAACTCGACGTGCGCGCCCCGCACTCGATGCGTCGCGCTGGACTGAGACGTCCGCCGACACCGAGTCGCCCTGGCGCCGAATGACCAGGAAGTACAGCACCATGACCAGCAACGAACGAATCACCGTGTTCGGGACCGCACTCGCGGCCCCGACGATCACCCCCGACCGCATCGCCGAGTTCCCGGTGCGCGACGACCGCTCGCAGCGCGAGTACCTCGTCCGCATCGCGGCCGACGACCTGGGGACCTTCGTCACCCGGGGCACCCGGCTCGACGCCGTCGGCGAGGCCGGCTGGACCGTCCCGGGCCGCTCCTGGGCGGGCGAGGCCAGCCGCACCCTGCTGCAGGCACAGTCCGTGCAGGCAGGCGAGATGGCCCTCGCGGCCTAGGTCCACCAGCACCACCACGAAGCGCCGCCGAGTTCGCTCGGCGGCGCTTCGTCGTTCCCCGGCGGCGGTCTATAGTCGAGAGCTATAGGGGAGGTGTCCATGCGGGTCGAACGTGCTGCGGAGCTGATCCGCGCCGCCCGCGAAGACCTCGGCCTCTCGCAGACCGGTCTCGCTGCCGCCGCCGGGATGCAGCAGCCCACCATCTCGGCGTACGAGAGCGGGCGGAAGCGGCCGCGCCCGGAGTCGCTCCGGCGGATCCTCGAAGCGGCCCACACCCGCCCGAGCATCCCGCTCGCCATCTACGCCGACGCGATCCTCGACGAGGCGAAGCGCTTCCACCTCGACGACGTCCGCGTCTTCGGCTCCGCGGTGCGCGGGCAGGACACCGAACACAGTGACATCGACCTGCTGGTCCACCTGACCCCCGCGGCATCACTGTTCGACCTCGGTGGATTCGCGCACGAGGTCGAGCGCATCACCGGTTTCGAGGTCGACGTCCTCACCGATGACCTCGAGAATGACGAGCACTTCGCCCACGTCCTCGACGAGGCCGTGCCCCTGTGACGCCGACTCCCCGGTTCACGCCTCGGCCCCGCAACGACCGTGATCCTGCTGCCCTCGACGAGCGGTGGCCGTCGCTCCAGGCCAGCTTCCTCGACTTGCTCGCCGAGTGCTCCATGATCGTCGAGCACGGGCGGAGCGAGTTCGACGCGGCCCGCAGCCTCACCTACCGGGCAGCCGAAGCGGTCATCATCCACTTCGACGACCTGCTCGGTCGCATCCCCCAGGACAGGGAGGCACGGCTGCCGTCCGACCTGTCACTCGCGGCGGTCCGGAAGACCCGCAACATCCTGTCCCACGACTACCGGAAGGCGCGGAAGGAGATCGTCTGGGACGCGATCGAGCACCGCATCCCCGCGGTGATCCTGGCGCTCGTCGACTGAGGTCACCGGACGACCCGACGACTCGGGCCGATCGCCTCAGTTCAGGCGCTCGAAGACCATCGTGGCCTGCACCCGGTCCCCGCCGCCGAACCCAGTGCTGCCGGCCGAAGCCGTCGTGATCGTGTGCAGCCGGTACCCGAGCGCAGCCTGCGCGTTGATCGCCTTCTCGAGCTCGGTGAGGTTGCCCGAACCCGTCCCGAAGAACTTCTCCTTGAGCACCACCTGCAGCACGACGTAGCTCATGCCGTTCTGTGCCGGACGCGGCTGACCACCCGAAGCGGCTTCCGCCTGGATCCGGCCGATCACTCCACCGACACCCGACGCCGCGGGCGCCTGCTGCTGCACCTGCTCCGTCCACACGGAACCGTCCCACCACCGCATGGCGCCGGAGCCGTCGTCGTACCACCCTGCCTGTGCATTCGTCATGCGCTCATCCTGGCGCACGACGAACCACGCCGGCAGATCAGTTGTTGAAGCGGAACTCCACCACGTCGCCGTCCTGCATGACGTAATCCTTGCCCTCGATGCGGGCCTTGCCGGCAGCGCGGGCGTCGGCGATCGAGCCGGCTTCCATCAGGTCGTCGAACGAGATGACCTCGGCCTTGATGAAGCCCTTCTCGAAGTCGGTGTGGATGACGCCGGCAGCCTGGGGAGCCTTCCACCCCTTGCCGATCGTCCACGCACGGGCTTCCTTCGGACCGGCCGTCAGGTAGGTCTGCAGCCCGAGGGTGTCGAACCCGATGCGGGCGAGCTGGTCGAGGCCCGACTCGGTCTGACCGGTCGACTCGAGCAGTTCGGCGGCGTCGGCCGGGTCGAGGTCGATGAGCTCCGACTCGACCTGGGCGTCGAGGAACACGGCCTGCGCGGGTGCGACGAGCGCAGCCAGTTCGGCCTTGCGGGACTCGTCGGTCAGGATCGCCTCGTCGACGTTGAACACGAAGATGAAGGGCTTGGCGCTGAGCAGGCCGAGCTCGGCGATCGGCGAGAGGTCGATCTTCGTGGCGGACAGCAGCGTGCCCTGCTCGAGCGCGGCACGGGCCTCGCGAGCGGTCTCGAGCACGACCGGCTCGGCCTGCTTGAGCTTGAGCATCTTCTCGTACCGCGGGAGCGCCTTGTCGATGGTCTCCATGTCGGCGAGGATCAGCTCGGTGTTGATGACCTCGAGGTCGTCCTTCGGGGAGACCTTGTTCGCGACGTGCACGACGTCGTCGTCGGTGAAGCCGCGGACGACCTGCGCGATGGCGTCGGCTTCGCGGATGTTGGCGAGGAACTTGTTGCCCAGGCCTTCACCTTCGCTCGCGCCCTTGACGATGCCCGCGATGTCGACGAACGACACCGGCGCCGGCACGGTCTTCTCCGAGTGGAAGAGCTCGGCGAGCTGGTCGAGCCGCGAGTCGGGCAGGTTCACCACCCCGACGTTCGGCTCGATCGTCGCGAACGGGTAGTTCGCGGCGAGGACCTGGTTCTTGGTCAGGGCGTTGAACAGGGTCGACTTGCCGACGTTCGGGAGTCCGACGATTCCGATGGTGAGAGCCACGGAAGAAGAGCCTACCGGCGGCGGCCTGTCGGAGCCGACTCGGGCCTCCAGTCCGTCCGTCAGTACAGCGGACGCGGCCCGTCCATCGGGGGCCGCAGGGCCGTGATGCGGCGCTCGACGACGTCGAAGACGTCGGCCTGCAGCCGCTGCGATCGCCGCCAGTCCACCGGCACCTGGAGCGAGTGGTCGGCACGGTCGACGGTCTGGAGGCGCGCAGCAGTCCCCGAGACCCGCTCGGGCCGCCACATGGTGTCGTCGCCACCCCCGATCGCGTCGTGCGCGTCGGTGGCAGCGGCGAGCGCTGCCGCGACGTCGTCGTGGGTGAGGACCGGCGTCAGCCAGACGCCGGGCACCGCGTGGCGGATCGCCCACGGCAGGGCGAAGCAGCCGAACGACTTCGCGACGACGAGGTCGGGCAGCCGGTCCCCGAGTGCGCCGGCGACAGCGGTCTCGACGAACCCGACCGGATCGGCGCTGGCAGCGTCGTCGACCTGCCATCGAGGCGCGGCGACCTCACACCCTGCCGCGACGGCGATCTCACGTGCCCACCAGAGCAGCGGCGCCTGCTGCCCGTAGCCGGACCCGGCGAGCAGCAGGACGAGCGGACGTCGGTCGGCCTCGTTCCCCATGCGCTGAGGGTAGCCACACGCAACGCCGACGGGAACGGAGGGCGATGTCGGAACCCCGTGCGACGATCGGGACCGTGCCGTTGAACTTCACCGCGATCGACTTCGAGACCGCCAACAGCTCGCCCGCCAGCGCCTGCTCCGTCGGGCTCGTGAAGGTCCGCGCCGGCCGGGTCGTTGATCGGGCGTCGTGGTTCATCCGCCCGCCGCTCGGGCACGACACCTTCCTGGAGTGGAACACCCGCATCCACGGCATCGTCGCCGAGGACGTCATGCACGCCAAGACGTGGGAGCAGCAGTACCCGGACCTGGTGGCCTTCGCCGAGGGTGACGTGCTGGTGGCGCACAACGCCCGCTTCGACATGGGCGTCATCGCCGGTGGCTGCTCCGCGACGGGGATCGACCTGGCCGAGCACCACTCGCTGTGCTCCCTGGCGGTCGCCCGCAAGACCTACACGCTCGACTCGTACCGCCTGCCGGTCGCCGCGATGGCCGCCGGGTTCGAGGGCTTCCAGCACCACGACGCCGCCGCCGACGCCGAGGCCTGCGCCGCGATCGTCGTGCACGCTGCCGGGCACCACGGCGTCGAGACCGTCGAGGCGCTCGGCGCGGTCACCCGGGTGACGATCGCCCCGGTGCACGCTCGTGCCGAGAAGCCGAAGGCCGCGAACCAGCCGCGGCTGTCGAACCGGCCGATGGTCTTCGCCGACTGAGGGCCTTCGCCGGTTGATGCTCTTCGCCGGTTGATGCTCTTCGCCGACTGACGCAACGCCCGTGGCACGCGGCCGGGGCGGCACATCCCCGGTGGTATTGTCACGACAATGCCGTCGGCACCGACGCCGGCATACCGCACGTGTGAAGGACCGCGATGACCAACGATGGCCAGCTGCCGTCCGACCTGTTCATGGACCTGGACCGGTCGGGTCCCATGCCCCTCTACTTCCAGGTCGCCTCGCGCATCGAGGAGTCGATCCGCTCCGGCGCGATGCCACCAGGCGCCCGGCTCGAGAACGAGATCGCCCTCGGCGAGCGACTGGGTCTGTCGCGGCCGACGATCCGCCGGGCGATCCAGGACCTCGTCGACAAGGGCCTGTTGGTGCGCCGCCGTGGCATCGGGACCCAGGTCGTGCACGGGCCGGTGACCCGCAAGGTCGAGTTGACGAGCCTGTACGACGACCTGGCGCAGGGTGCGCAGGCTCCGGCGACGAAGCTCCTGCAGCGGAACGACGTGCCGGCGTCCGACGAGGTCGCCGCAGCGCTCAGCCTCGAGCCCGGCACGACCGTCGCGCACATCCGCCGCGTGCGGTTCGCTGAGGACGTGCCGATGGCGATCCTCGAGAACTTCCTGCCGCCGGAGTTCCTCGACCTGACCGACGAGGACCTGCAAGCGCACGGGCTGTACCAGCTGCTCCGCGGCCGGGGCGTCACGATGCGGGTGGCGAAGCAGCGGATCGGTGCCCGTGCGGTCACCGACGAAGAGGCCAGCCTGCTCGAGATCGAGGACGGCGACCCGGTGCTCACGATGAGCCGCACCGCGTACGACGCCTCGGGCCGTGCGGTCGAGTACGGCGTGCACTGCTACCGGCCCGACCGGTACTCGTTCGAGGTCACGCTCGTCGACAAGTAGGCCGCTCGGTCAGGTTCTGTCGTCCGGGGCTGCCTGCCGACTGGTCACGGCGTGCTGTCGGTGGTGCACCGAGCGGTCACGAACTGTCGCCCGGACGCCCGGCAACCGACAGTCCGTGACCACTCGGCGGACCTGAGCGGGGTGTCGTGACCACCCCGCACCCGCACCCGCACCAGCACCCCCTCACCCGAGCGCGGGCACCCCGAGCTCGCCGGTGACGTACTGGGCACGCCCGAAGCCGAACGACCAGTCCTGCGGGCCGTTCTCCACGTAGCCGATGAAGACGTCCTCGGACGCGACACCGATCGCGGCGAGGGCGTCGTGGATCGCCCGGTACAGCGCGGCCTTCGCCTCGTCGGTCCGCCCGCGCTGCGTGAACACCTGGATCATGACGACACCCTCGCTGCGCTCGAACCCGAGGCCGGCGTCCTCGGCGATGATCTGCTGCGCGGGGTGCTCGGTGATCACCTGGAACCGGTCCCGCACCGGGATCCCGTACACGTCGACGATGGCCTGGTGGATGGCGTCGGCGATGCCACGGACGGCCTCCGGCGTGCGGCCGGTGGCGAGGTCGATACGGACGAGCGGCATTGTGCCTCCTGATTGCTCGGACTTTGTCCTTACATACTAACAAGAAGGCACCACCGGGTGTCTAGAACTTCGGCGTCGGCGCCCCGTACGTCAGCGGCCCGTCGACCAGGGCGACGTCGTGCCACGCGCCGTCGATCAGCGAAGCCTCTGCTGCCTCGACGATCGACGCCGCGGCGAGCCCATCGGCGACCGAGGGTGCGAGTTGCTCCCCGCGCTGCACGCTCGCGATGAACTGCGCCGCCTCGATCGTCTTCAGGTCGTCGTAGCCCATCGCGGTGCCGGCACCCGGCTGGAACCGTCCGAACTCGCCGTCGCCGGGGGCGACGTAGTGCGTCGCGTACCCGTCGACCTCTTGCCCGTCCAGGTACACCTCGAGCTCGTTGAGCCGTTGGAAGTCCCACCGGACCGAACCGCGGGTGCCGTAGATCTCGAGCGCGTACTCGGCGTGCGGCCCGCGCATCACCCGACTCGAGTCCATCGTGCCGACCGCACCGTCCTCGAACCGGAACAGCAGCGCGGCGTAGTCCTCGTTCTCGACGGCACCCAGCTCGCCGGTCGCCGCCGCACTGCGGTCGACGATGCCGGCACCCGGGCGGGGACGCGACTCGATGAACGTCTCGGCGAGCGCACTGACCGAGGCGATCCGCCCGACCACGTACTGCGCCAGGTCGAGTCCGTGCGACAGCAGGTCGCCGAGCACACCGGATCCGGCGCGCTCACGCTCGAAGCGCCAGGTCAGCGGGGCCGCCGGGTCGGACGAGTAGTCGGCGAGCAACGACCCGCGCACGTTCGTGATCCGCCCGAGCCGACCACTGCGGACGAGTTCGCGGGCCCGCTCGATCGCCGGGGCGTGCCGGTAGTTGAAGCCGACGCTCGTGATGACGCCGGCGCGCTGCACCGCCTGGTGGATGGCGCGGGAGTCACTGGCGTACCGCCCCATCGGCTTCTCGATCCAGAACGGTTTGCCCGCCTCGGCCGCGGCGACGGCCATCTCGCGGTGCAGGAAGTTCGGCGAACAGATCGACACGACGTCGACCGCCGGGTCGGCGAGGACCTCGTGGTAGTCGGCGACGGCCCGGTCGTACCCGAGCCGTGTCACCGCCTGGTCGCGCGCCGCCTCGATCGGGTCGGCGGCGACGACGAGCCGCGGCTGGACCCCGAGCTCCGGGAAGTGGTCCGGCAACGCTCGGTAGGCACGGGAGTGCAGCCGCCCCATCCAGCCGACCGAGATCAGCCCGACGCCGATGCTGTCCATGGAGAACTCCTTCGTTCAGGTGACGCGCATTGGAGCGCGACAACGAGCGTAGCCGATGCGGCTGCGCTTTGTCAGTACATGACGCAACCGCCTGGAGGCCCGGTACCGGTCTCGGGGACCGGCACCGGGCCTCCAGGCTGGTGCGTCAGCGCGCGGGGCGCGACCCGTGGTTCCGACCGCGGATCCCGCCGCGCATCAGATCGCGTCTCAGACCGCGGGGACGATGATGTCGCGGACCAGTGCGTCGAGCTTCGCGTCGGCGTCCAGGAACTGCCGGAGCGTCGTCACGGTCGCACCGAAGCGGTCGAACTCGTCGATCGTCATCCCGTCCACGTCGTAGCCGCGGGCGAACTCGGGCGTCGCGGCCCGGAGCGCCTCGATGACGTGCACGGGGACCTCGTCGTCGATGGCGTGCGGCCGGAACGGGAACGCGTTGTCGTTGATGTCCTTCGTCCACTGGAACGGCGGCGAGACGACCAGGTCCCCGCCCTGGAACTCGGACCACTGCAGTGCGTTGCGGAACGCGGCGACGAGCACCCGCGAGCGGAACCCGCGCTCCTGGAAGACGCGGTAGGCGTTCTTCACCGCGGCGACACCGGCCCACTCGAGGATCCCCGGGTCCACCATCACGTGGTCACGCTTCACGACGGTCTTCAGCCAGTCGTCGAAGCGGCCGGCCATCAGGGTGACGACGTGGCCGAACTCCTGCTCCGGCAGGCCCTCGGCAGCACGGCGGTCGAGTGCCCGCTCGATGGCCTCGCCCACGGCGACGACCTGCGGCACCGTGAACGACACCGTGGCGTTGATCGAGACGCCGCGGTAGGCGGCTTCCTCGATCGCGGCGATGCCGACCTTCGTCGCGGGGATCTTCACGATGATGTTCGGCGCGAGCTGCGAGAACCGGACGGCCTGCTCGACGAGCGCGTCGGCATCGCGGTGGAACCGGGGGTCGGTCTGCATCGACAGGCGACCGTTCCGTCCGCCGGACGCCTCGAACGCGGGCAGCAGCTGCGCCGCGGCGGCGATCGAGAGCTCCTCGACGGCCTTCCAGCCGATCCAGGACTCCCCCGCCGTCGGGTGCTCGGCCGCGATCTCGCGGATGCGCGGAACCCAGGTCTCCGGGTCCTGCTGGATGCACGTGTACGCGATCACCGGGTTGCAGGTGGCACCGACGGCACCGTACTCGTGGATGGCGGTCGACAGCTCGCGCGGGTCGGCGGAGTCGTTCCACAGGGCGGTCGGGGTCTGCTCCGCGGCCTGCAGGGTGACGGGACGGGAGTCGGCGTCGGTGGATGCCTGGGTCTCGAGGGTGGTGGTCATCGGTGGAGTCCCTTCGTGATCGTGTCGAGTTGGAACCGCGACACCGCATCGGCGTTCTCGTCCTCGGCGAAGACGCTCGACACCGCGACGGTGTCCTCGCGCGCCGAGAATCCGACCCGGTCGAGCGCCGCCCAGAAGGCGTCGAAGTCGACGTCCGCCTGACCGACCGGCAGGTGCTGGTGCACCCGGACCGGGTTGCCGGGCGGGTTCGTGATGTAGCGCAGGCCGTGCGAGCGACGGTGGTCGTACGCGTCGGCGACGTGGACCAGCTGCAGCGAGTCACCGGCGGCGTCGACGATCTCGTCCATGTTGCCGCCGTAGTGGAACGTGTGGCAGGCGACGTAGACGAACCCGACGTGCTTCGAGTTCAGGCCGCGGATCACCCGGAGGGCCTCGAGTCCGTCCTCGACGAAGTCGTCGGGGTGCGGGTCGATGAGCACGCGGATGCCGGCGTCCTCGATGATCGGCAGCAGTTCCTCCATCGACCGGTAGAACTGGTCCTCGGACTCCTCGGCACGCTCGGGGCGGCCGGAGAACTCCGTGTTGATGGTGTCCACGCCGAGGCGCTTCGTGATCTCGATGACCCGCTTCCACTTCCGCACCGCAGCCTGTCGGGCGTCCTCGTCCGGGCCCGACCAGCGCAGGACGGGCAGGACGCTCGCCACCTGGACCCCGGCGTCACGACAGGCCGCGGCGAACGCGTCGACCAGGTCGTCGTCGGCCTTGGGGTGCCGGTAGAAGGGGATGAAGTCCTTGTGCGGGGTCAGCTGCAGGTACTCGTAGCCGAGCTCCGCCACCTTGGCCGGGAACTCGAGCAGCGACAGGTCGTGGTGGAACGGGGTCGGGTCGAGCGCGATCTTCGGCATCGATCAGGCCCCGGCGAGCGCGGCGGTCGCGTCGCTCGTTTCGTCGTAGAACGCCGGCTTCGTGACCGCGTACTCGACGGTCTCGTGCGCGCCGGACTGCTGGGCGCGGACGGCGACCTCGGCGACGACGGACGCGGTGTAGCCGTCCCAGGCACTCGGCCCGTCGATGCCGCCGGTCCGGGCGGCATCGACCCAGCGCTGCACCTCTTCGTCGTAGGCGGCGGCGAACCGCTCCTTGAACGACGGCGTCACGCCCTGCGAGGTCGCCCCGGCTGCAGCGAGCGAGAGCGAGGTGTCGCGACCGATGTAGGCGACGCCCGACTCGAACACGGCGTCGGTGGTGACCTGGTAGCCGAACTGGGCGTTCACGTTGATCTCGACGATCGCCATGGTGCCGGACTCGGTGGTGAACAGGACGAACTGCGGCTCGGGCAGGTCGGCCGGCGCGAGGGAGTTCTTGCGCGGCTTCTTCACCTCGACGCTCGTGATCGCCTCACCGGTCAGGAACGGGATGATGTCGATCTCGTGGATCACCGAGTCGTGGATGAGCATCGACTCGCTGAAGTTCGGCGGCGTCGTCGGGTTGCGGTGCGCGTGGTGCAGGGCGAGCAGCGCACCGTTCGCCCCGGACTCGCGCAGCGCCTTGAGCTCCTGGTACCCGGCGTCGAACCGGCGCATGAAGCCGACCTGGATGACCGGTCGGGCTGCGTGCTGCTGCTCGAGCTCGACGATGCGCAGGGAGTCCGCGGCGCTGGTCGTCAGCGGCTTCTCGCACAGCACGGTCAGACCGCGTTCGAGGGCCGTGACGAGGATCGGCTCGTGCAGGAAGCCGGGCGTCGCGATGATGACGCCGTCGATCTCGGTCTGCGCGAGCGCCTCGTCGAAGGACGCGGCGGTGATCGCGCCGGGTGCCAGGGCTGCTGCCGCGTCGGCGCGGGCCTGGTCGGGCTCGACGACGGCGACGACGTCAGCGTTCGAGATCTTGGCGGTGATGCGGCGGACGTGGTCGGCGCCCATCATGCCGGCGCCGACGACGGCGACGCGGAGGTTCTGCGTGGTGGTCATGGTGGTCTTCTCCTGGGGTTGTTGACGCTGCGTGGACGGCGCGTCAGGAGGCTCGGGCGGCCGACGTGGAGCCGAAGATGTGCTGGAAGGTGCGTTCGGCGATCGGGCCGGGGGCGTCGACGGAGCAGCCGTACATGTCCTGCTCGACGATGCCGAAGATGTCCGGGTTGATCGCGGCGACGGCCTCGATGATCGGGGCGAGTTCGGGGGTGCCGTGCGGCGGCTCGGTCATGATGCCCTGCGACACAGCGGTGGCGAACGGCACGTCGTTCTTGAGCACGTCGAACAGCAGGTCGGTGTCGACCTGCTTGAGGTGCAGGTAGCCGATGCGCTCCGGGTGTGCGGCGATGAGCTTGAGGTTGTCGCCGCCGTAGTAGGCGAAGTGACCGGTGTCGAGGCAGAGGTTCGTGTACTCGGGGTTCGTGACCTCGAGGAACCGCACGGTCTCCTTGTAGGTGCCGACGTGGCTGTCCGCGTGGGTGTGGAACTGCTGGTGGACGCCGAACTCCTCGAGCAGGGCCTTGCCGAGCTGGTCGTGGCCCGTGCCGAGTCGCTCCCACTGCTCGTCGGTGAGGGTGCGTGCCTCGAGCACCTCTTCGGTGGCGTCGGAGCGCCACAGGTCGGGGATCGTCACCAGGTGCTCGGCGCCGAGCTTCGCTGCCAGGCCCGCGACCGCGACGGCCTGGTCCCACGCACGCTGGAACTGGTCCTCGCCCTTGTGGAACCCGGTGAAGACCGTGCCCGCGGACAGCTTGAGCCCGCGGGACTCGAGCTCGTCGGACAGCTGCGACGGGTCGGTCGGCAGGTACCCGTACGGCCCGAGCTCGATCCACTCGTACCCGGCGGCGGATGCCTCGTCGAGGAAGCGCTGCCACGGCACCTGCTTCGGGTCGTCCGGGAACCAGACGCCCCACGAGTCCGGGGCGGTGCCGATGCGGATCGAGGCGGGCGCCGCGTCGGTCGCGGGGCTGCCGATGGGGGTGGCGGTGTCGGTCATGACGTCGCTGTCGCTTTCTGTCTCGTGAACGGTTCAGCCGAGCAGCGGACGCTGCGTCGCGACCTGCTGCTCGTACTCGGCGCGGGCGGCCTGCGTGCTGGGGAGGGTGGAGGTCTGCGCGACCGGCACGTCCCACCAGCCGTCGCCCTCGGGGGCGTAGACCAGCGGGTCGGAGTTGATGTGCACCAGGGTCGTGTGGTCGTTCGCCTTCGCTTGACGCAGTGCGGCCTTGAGTTCCTCGATGCTGTCCGGACCGGGCTGCACCTCGATGACGTCGACGCCGTACGAGCGGGCGTTGGCCGCGAGGTCGACGGGCAGCGGGTCGCCGTTGTCGAACGACTGGGTCTCGTCGAGGTAGCGGTACCGGGTGCCGTAACGCTCGGAACCGACGGTCTCGGACAGGTGCCCGATCGACGCGTACCCGTGGTTCTGGATGAGCACCACGATGATCTTGATGCCCTCGGCCACGGCGGTGACGAGTTCGGTGTGCAGCATGAGGTAGCTGCCGTCACCGACCATCACGATCGCGTCGCGGTCCGGTGCCCCGCGGCGGACACCGATACCGCCGGCGATCTCGTAGCCCATGCACGAGAACGCGTACTCGACGTGGTACCCGAGCTCGTCGCGCACCCGCCAGAGCTTGTGCAGGTCGCCGGGCAGCGAGCCCGCGGCCTGGATCACGACGTCGCGCGGGTCGGAGACCGACTGCACGGCCCCGATGATCTCCGGCTGGCCGGGCAGGTCGGCGCCGGACGGCGCGAAGGCGCCGTCGACGGCAGCGTCCCACGCCGCCTTCAGCGAGGCGATCTCGGATGCGTACCCGGGGTCGACGACGTACGCCTCGTCCGAGGTGAGCGACTCGGTCAGCGCGACCAGCGCCTCCCGGGCGTCCGCGATCAGCGGCAGCTGCGAACCGTGCTTGTAGGCGTCGAACGCGGCCACGTTGACGTTGACGAACGTGACGTCCGGGTTCTGGAACGCGGTGCGCGACGCCGTCGTGAAGTCGCTGTAGCGGGTGCCGATGCCGATGACGACGTCGGCCTGGGCGGCGATCGCGTTGGCGGCCGCGGTGCCGGTCGCACCGATCCCACCGAGGTACTGCGGGTGGTCCCAGACCAGGGCCCCGCCGCCGGCCTGCGACGTGCCGACCGGGATCCCGGTGGCCTCGACGAAGGCGCGGAGCTCGTCGGCGGCGTCGGAGTACAGCACGCCGCCGCCGGCCACGATCACCGGACGCTCGCCGGCGCGGATCGCGGCCACGGCACGCTCGAGCGGTCCGCGCTCGGGCAGCGGGCGGCGGATGTGCCACTCGCGCGGCTGCAGGAACGCGACCGGCACGTCGAACTCCTCGGCCTGGACGTCCTCGGGCAGCGCGATCGTCACCGCACCGGTCTCGGCCGGGTCGGTCAGGACCCGCATCGCGGCGAGGGCGATCGAGAACAGCTGCTCCGGACGCTCCACACGGTCGAAGTAGCGCGACAGCGGACGGAACGCGTCGGTGACCTGCAACGACGTGTCGTGCGGCAGCTCGATCTGCTGGAGCACCGGGTCCGTGGTGCGTGTCGCGAAGGTGTCCGACGGAAGCAGCAGCGCCGGCAGCCGGTTCGTCGTCGCGAGCGCAGCTGCGGTCAGCATGTTCGCGGCACCCGGACCGACCGACGCAGTCGACGCGTAGGTCGCACGGCGGCGGTGCATGCGGGCGAAGCCGACGGCCTCGTGCACCATCGCCTGCTCGTTGCGGGCTTGGTGGTAGGGCAGCAGACCGGGCTGCTCGACGTGGAGCTGCTTGATCGCCTGACCGACCCCGGCGACGTTGCCGTGCCCGAAGATGCCGAAGATCCCCGGGATGGTGCGTTCGCGGACGTCGCCGTCGACGGTCCACTGGTTGGCCAGGAACTCGACGAGTGCCTGGCCGACCGTCATCTTCCGCGTGGTGGTGGTCACGCCTGCTTCCTTTCGTAGGGCAGTCGTGGGTCGATCGATTCCGATGCCCACGCCTGCCGGACCCACCCGTGGGCGGGGTCGTCGGTGATGTTCCAGACGCGCTCCGGGTCGGGCCCGGCCATCACGTTGAGGTAGTACATGTCGTAGCCCGGAGCGGCGACCGCCGGACCGTGCCAGCCGTACGGCACCAGGGCGACGTCGCCGGTCCGGACCTGCCGGAACTCGTCGATGGCTCGGTCGTCCGAGGCGTACGTGCGGTGCAGGGCGAACGGGTCTGCGGCCTCGGGCGCGATCGACTCGAGCCCACGGGACACCGCTGCCTCGTAGTAGTAGATCTCCTCGAGGTTCGACTCCGAACCGGGCACGTTCGTGTCGTGCTTGTGCGGCGGGTACGACGACCAGTTGCCGGCCGGCGTGATTACTTCGCACACGATGAACTTGACGGCGTCGAGCGCGGCCGGGGTTCCGAAGTTGTGCACCTGACGGCTCGACTGCCCGGCGCCGCGGAGCTCCACCGGCACGTCCGGCCGGGCCACGTAGGTGGTCGGCTTGACGGTGTCGGTCGGCGCCTCGGCGACGGCGAACCGGCCGCTGCCGGTGATGGTGGCCGCGGAGCCCGAGCCCAGGTACAGGACGTCGGTCGGGCCGTCGAAGACGCTCTCACGCCCCTGCAGGGCCTGCTCGCCGTCACCGGCAGCGCCCGAGTGGGTCACGTGGAACGACCCGGCGAGCGGCACGACGATGCGCTCCACGGCGTCGGCCGGGAGGCGCAGCTCGCCCCCGTCGGTCAGTGCGCCGGTCCGGAGCCCGGTGTGCGCCCACCCCTCGATGCGACCGTCGACCACGTCGGTCCAGCCCGCCTCAGGCCGGGAGCCCGCCGGGATGAACCACTGGTCGTGCTGGTGCTGTTCGTTCGCCATGCTGCGCGTCAGTTGTTCGACGGGAAGCCGAGGTTGATGCCGCCGTGCGACGGGTCGAGCCAGCGGCTCGTGATCGCCTTCTGGCGGGTGAAGAAGCTCACGCCGTCGGCCCCGTACGCCTTGTGGTCGCCGAACAGCGAGTTCTTCCAGCCACCGAATGAGTAGTAGGCGACGGGCACCGGGATCGGGACGTTGATGCCGATCATGCCGACCTGCACGTCGCGCTGGAACCGTCGGGCGGCGCCACCGTCGTTCGTGAAGATGGCGGTGCCGTTGCCGTACGCGCCGGAGTTGATGAGTTCGAGGCCCTCTTCGTAGGTGGCGACACGGACGACGCTCAGCACCGGACCGAAGATCTCCTCGGTGTAGACGCGGCTGGTCGTGGGCACCTGGTCGATCAGCGTCGGGCCCAGCCAGAAGCCGTTCTCGTCGCCGTCGGGTCGGACGGTGCGGCCGTCCACCACAACCACCGCACCGTCCTGCTCTGCGACCTCGATGTACGAGGCGACCTTGTCACGGTGCTGCTTCGTGACGAGCGGCCCCATGTCGCACCCGCGACGCCCGTCGCCGATGCGCAGGGTCGCCGCGCGGTCCTTGATCTTCTGGATGAGCTCGTCCGCCACCGGCTCGACGGCGACGACGACCGAGATCGCCATGCAGCGCTCACCGGCCGAACCGAAGCCGGCGTTGATCGCGTTGTCGGCGACCAGGTCGAGGTCGGCGTCGGGCAGGACGAGCATGTGGTTCTTCGCGCCGCCGAGGGCCTGCACGCGCTTGCCGTGCTTCGTGCCGGTCTCGTAGACGTACTGCGCGATGGGCGTGGAGCCGACGAACGAGATCGACTCGACGTCGTCGCTGGTGAGCAGACCGTCGACGGACAGCTTGTCGCCGTTGAGCACGTTGAAGACGCCGTCGGGCAGGCCGGCCTCCTTGAACTTCTCGGCGAGCCAGATGGCGGCCGACGGGTCCTTCTCGCTCGGCTTCAGCACGACGGTGTTGCCCGCGGCGATCGCGATCGGCAGGAACCAGAGCGGCACCATCGCCGGGAAGTTGAAGGGGCTGATGATGCCCACGACGCCGAGCGGCTGGCGGATCGAGTAGACGTCGATGCCGGTCGAGACCTGGTCGGAGAACTCGCCCTTCATCAGGCTCGGGATGTTGGTGGCGAGCTCCACGACCTCTTGCCCACGGGCGATCTCACCCAGGGCGTCGTCGATGACCTTGCCGTGCTCGCTCGTGATGATCTCGGCCAGCTCGGCCTTGTCGCGGTTCAGGATCTCGCGGAACGAGAACAGGATCGCCTGGCGCTTGGCCAGCGACAGGTTGCTCCACCCGGGGAACGCCGCCTTGGCGCTCCCGATGGCCGCCTGGATCTCGGACTCGTCGGCCAGCGCGACCTGCTTGGACACGACGCCGAGCGCCGGGTCGTACACGGGGGCGGTGTTGCCCGACGCCGAAGCGACGCGCTTGCCGTCGATCCAGTGCCCGACGGTGGTGGTGGTCGTGCCGGTGAGCGTCATGCGTTGCTTCCTTCCGAGATGGACGAGTCCATGGTGGTGGCGCCCGCGAGCCGAGCGGCTGGGTCGTGGGCATCTGTGGAGAACCCGCCCCGGGCCTCCTGGCTGTGGACGAGGCCGGCGGCCACGTCCACGGCGGCGGCGACGTCGCCGTCCGAGGGGTAGAGCAGGGTGCGTCCGACGACCAGGCCGCGGACGCCGGGCAGGGCCAGGGCGTCAGCCCACTTCGCGTACGTCTCCAGCGGGCGCGAAGCCGGGTCACCGCCGAGCAGCAGCGTCGGCAGCGTCGTCGCGGCCATCACGCGCTCCATGTCGTCGACGACGGGGATCTTGAGCCAGCTGTAGGCGCTGGACTCGCCGAGACCGGCGGCGATCGCCATCGAGGTGATCACGGCGTCGGCAGACAGGTCGTTGACGACCCGGCCGTCCCGCCACTCGGACATGAACGGCTCGAGCATGATCGGCAGCTGCAGCGCCGCAGCCTCGCTGACGGCGCGGGCCGTGGCCTCGAGCGTCGGCGCGGTGCCCGAGTCCTCCAGGGCGATGCGCACCAGCAGCTTGGCGAAGTCGAGCCCGGAGTCCTTGATGGCCCGCGCCGAGTACGCCGTGTACCGGTCGTCCATCTCGAACGTGGCACCGCGCAGCCCGCCGCGGTTCATCGACCCGACGACGACCTTGCCGTCGAGGGCACCGAGCAGTGCGAGGTCCTCGAGGATGTCGGGGGTCCCGAGCACGCCGTCGACCCCCGGCCGGCCGAGGGCGGTGACGAGCCGCTCGAGCAGGTCGTAGCGGTCCGCCATCGCGGACTCGTCGTCCCGCACCGCCAGCGCCCCACGTGCGGGGTGGTCGGCGGCGACGATGAAGAGCTTGCCGTCGTCGGCGAGCAAGGGTCGCTTGCGGCGGGCGTCGAGCGTGGCCCGCACCAGGTCGGGCTGGCCGGCACGGATGTCCCGGAGGCGCTGGAAGTCAGCGGGGCTGAGCTCAGGCATGGGTCTTCTCCTCGGTGTGCGTCTCACCCGTGTGCGTCGTGCCCTCGGCCGGGTTGTCGGTCAGGAACTGCTCGATCTCGTCGCTCGTCGGCATCGCCGTCGAGCACTCGAACCGCGTCGCGACGATCGCACCGGCTGCGTTGCAGAACGCCAGGATCCGCTCGAGGCTCCAGCCCTGCAGCAGGCCGTGGGTCAGCGCCCCGCCGAAGCCGTCGCCCGAGCCGAGCCCGTTCACGACGTCGATGTGGTGCGGACGGAACTCGACGAACTCGTCGCGGGTCTTCGCCAGCACGCCCTTCGGCCCCTGCTTGACGATCGCGATCTCGACACCGCGGTCGAGCAGGGCGTCGGCGGCGCGGACCGGGTCGGTCTCCCCCACCGCCACCTCGCACTCCTCGCGGTTGCCGACGGCGACGGTGGCGTGTTCGAGAGCGATCGCGACTTCGCGCGTCGCGGCCTCGGGGCTCGACCAGAACATCGACCGGTAGTCCAGGTCCAGGACGGTGTGGGTCTTCGTGCTGTTCTGCGCGGCGGACCGGGCTTCGTACGCCACGTGGTGCGCCTGTCGGCTCGGCTCCTCGCTGAGGCCGGTCACCGTGGTCCAGAAGATCTTCGCGCGCTCGATCTCGTGCAGCGGCAGGGACTTCGCCGTGATCATCAGGTCCGGCGCCTTCGGGGCCCGGTAGAAGTAGAGCGGGAAGTCGTCCGGCGGGAAGATCTCGCAGAAGGCGACGGGGGTGTTCAGTCCCTCCACCGTCTCGACGAAGGCGTTCGCGACGCCGTACTCGGGCAGCGTGCGGGCGATGTACCGGCCGAAGGGGTCGTTGCCCGTCCGGGTGATGACCGCGGCGTCCGCGCCGTGCCGGGCAGCCGCGATGGCGACGTTCGTGGCGCTGCCGCCGACGGACTTCGAGAAGGTCGAGACGTCTTCGAGCGGGCCGGTCTGCTGCGGGTAGATGTCGACGCTGACGCGTCCCATCGTGATCACGTCGTAGGCGTGGGGAGCTTGGTTCGTCATGCGACGCGGTGGACCTTCCGTGCGGCTTCATCGGCGGACGATCACGACTGTACACCCTGTTTGCCCTAATGTCATGACATGGATTGACCGGTCCGCCAGGTGGTCGCTGAGGCGGCCTGGAGGCGCGGTGTCGGTGGGTTCTGCCAGGGTCGCGACATGCAGATCCTCGCCCTGGTCATCGGTCTCGTGATGGGCATCGCCGTCGGTGCGGTCGTCGCCTGGTCGCTCGCCCGCTCGCGCGCCGGCGTCGACGCCGCGTCGGCCCGCGCAACGGCCGAAGCCCTGCGCGGCCAGCTCGAGGCGGTGCGGCGCGACGCCGAGGAACGCCTCGACGCCCAGGACACGCAGTACCGCCGCCAGGTCGACTCGCTCGAACGGCGCTCCGCCGAACTCGAGCACCTGGTGCAGCGCATGCACGGCGTCGACGCCGCGCGCAACCAGAACGAGTCGAAGGTGCTCTCCGCGCTCAGCCCCGTGGCACAGACGCTCGACGTGATGCGCACGAAGATCGCCGAGCTCGAGCAGTCGCGGAGCGAACAGTACGGCGCACTGTCGGCGCAGCTCCGGTCGGCCGCCGAGTCCGAAGAGCGCCTCCGCGCCACCGCCGACACCCTGGCCAGCGCCCTGTCGTCGAACAGCACGCGCGGCGTCTGGGGCGAGACACAGCTGCGCAACGTGGTCGAGGCCGCCGGGCTGCTCGAACGGGTCGACTTCGACGTGCAGTCCTCCGTCACCACCGCCGTCGGCTCCGCCCGGCCGGACATGGTCGTGCACCTGCCTGGCGGCAAGACCATCGCCGTCGACGCCAAGGTGCCGTTCAGCGCCTACCTGCAGGCCGCCGAGATCCCGGCGACCGCCACCGGCGCCGAGGCCGCACGACGCGACCAGCTCATCGCCCAGCACGTCAAGGCGCTCCGCGCACACGTCGACGCCCTCGCTGCACGGGAGTACTGGACCGGCTACGACGCCTCCCCCGAGCTCACCGTCGCCTTCATCCCGTCCGAGTCGCTCATCTCGAGCGCCCTCGCCGCCGACCCCGGACTGCTCGACCACGCCTTCCGCAAGCGCATCGCACTCGCCTCTCCCGTGACCCTGTGGTCCGTGCTCAAGACCGTGGCGTTCTCGTGGCAGCAGGACGTCGTCTCGCAAGAGGCGCACGAGCTCTTCAAGGTCTCCCGCGAGCTCTACGGCCGGCTGTCGACGATGGCCGGGCACGTCGACAAGCTCGGCCGTTCGATCCGGGGCTCCGTCGTCGACTACAACCGCTTCGTGGGGTCCCTCGAACGCCAGGTGCTGCCCAGCGCACGTCGGCTGTCCCTGCTCGACGAGTCGAAGGTCATCGCCGACCCGTCCTCGATCGAGGACGAGCCGCGGCTGCTCACGGCCCCGGAGCTCGTCGGCGCCGTCGACGAGGACTAGCCGCCCCGGGGCGTGTCACGCCCCGCCGCCCGTGCAGCGCCGACCCCGCGCACAGCGAAAACCCGTCCGCACCACGCGATCACGTGGTTCGGACGGGTTTCGGTGGTTCAGCGCGAACGCACGCCGATCAGGACCGCCTGCGGATCAGAACCACTTCTCCGCACGGTGGTCCGCCTGGATGCGGCGGATCGTGTTCGAGCGCGAGCGGAGCACGAGCGAGTCGGTGTGGATGACGCCGCGCGAACGACGGACACCGTCGACCAGGACGCCGTCGGTGACGCCGGTGGCGACGAAGAACGTGTTGTCACCCGTGACCAGGTCATCCTGGTCGAGCACCTTGTCCAGGTCGTGGCCGGCGGCGAGGGCGCGCTCGCGCTCCTCGTCGTCCTTCGGCTGGAGCTTGCCGAGGATCACACCGCCGAGCGCCTTGATCGCGCACGCCGTGATGATGCCCTCGGGCGTGCCGCCGACGCCGACGCACATGTCGATCGTCGAACCGGGCAGGGCGGCGGCGATGCCACCGGCAACGTCACCGTCGAGCAGCAGTCGCGTGCCGGCACCGGTCGCGCGGATGGCGCGGATGAGTTCGTCGTGGCGGGGGCGGTCGAGCACGGCCACGACCATGTCCTCGAGGTCCTTGCCCTTGGCCTTCGCCAGCGCGCGGATGTTGTCACCGATCGGCTTCTCGAGGTCGAGGACCCCACGGCCCTCGGGCCCGGCGGCGATCTTGTCCATGTAGAAGACGGCGGAGGGGTCGTACATCGAGCCGCGGTCCGAGACGGCCATGACGGAGATGGCGTTCTGGCGGCCGGCGGCGGTGAGCGAGGTGCCGTCGATCGGGTCGACCGCGATGTCGCAGGCCGGACCGTGACCGTTGCCGACGTGCTCGCCGTTGTAGAGCATCGGGGCGTTGTCCTTCTCGCCCTCACCGATGACGACGACGCCGTCGAAGTTCACCGTGCCGAGGAACTTGCGCATCGCGTCGACCGCGGCGCCGTCGGCGAGGTTCTTCTCGCCCCGTCCGACCCACGGCTGCGCACGGATCGCGGCGGCCTCCGTCGCACGCACGAGCTCGAGCGCGAGGTTGCGGTCGGGCTGGAGGAACAGGGAGCCGGTTTCCGTAGTGGGAGTCACGACCCGAGCCTACCGACCGGCGGCCGAGCCGCGGTCCGGACAACGGGCCCGTGCACGCATGTGCACGCCGGACGCGAGCCGACCGCGTAACCCGGACCGCGCCTCTCCCAACCGGCACGGCCGGTCCGCCGCTGACGCGTCGCATCGGAACCGGCGGTCGGGTCCCAGAGGTTCTGACTACGATCGGCGGGGACATCACCGAAGTCGAAGGAGATCCACGTGCCCATCGCAACGCCGGAACAGTACGCCGAGATGATCGAACGCGCGAAGGCGGGCAAGTTCGCGTACCCCGCGGTCAACGTCTCCTCCTCGCAGACCATCAACGCGGTCCTCCAGGGCCTGCAGGAAGCCGGTTCCGACGGCATCCTCCAGGTCACGACGGGCGGTGCCGACTACTTCGCCGGCCACACGATCAGGAACCGCGCAGCGGGCGCCCTCGCGATGGCGAAGTTCGCCCACGAGGTCGCCAAGAACTACGACATCACGGTCGCCCTGCACACCGACCACTGCCCGAAGGACGCCCTCGACGGCTTCGTCCTGCCGCTCATCGCCGCGAGCGAGGAAGAGGTCCGGCAGGGTCGCAACCCGATCTTCCAGTCGCACATGTGGGACGGTTCGGCCGTGCCGCTCGACGAGAACATCGAGATCGCGAAGACGATGATCGAGAAGACGCGGAACATCAACGCCATCCTCGAGGTCGAGATCGGCGTCGTCGGCGGCGAAGAGGACGGCGTCCAGCACGAGGGCACCAACGACGCGCTCTACACCACCCCGAACGACGTCGAGAAGGTCGTCGACGCGCTCGGCCTGGGCGACAGGGGTCGCTGGATCGCGGCGCTCACCTTCGGCAACGTGCACGGCGTCTACAAGCCGGGCAACGTCAAGCTCCGCCCGGAGCTCCTCGGCGAGATCCAGGCCTCCGTCGCGGCGAAGCACGGCACCGGCGAGAACCCGCTCGACCTCGTGTTCCACGGCGGCTCCGGCTCGACCGACGACGAGATCCACGAGGCCGTCCGCAACGGCGTCATCAAGATGAACATCGATACGGACACGCAGTACGCGTTCACCCGCTCGATCGCGGACTCGATGTTCCGGGGCTACGAGGGTGTCCTGAAGATCGACGGCGAGGTCGGCAACAAGAAGCAGTACGACCCCCGCGCCTGGGGCAAGGTCGCCGAGACGGCCATGGCGGCCCGCGTCGTCGAGGCCGCGAAGGTCCTCGGCTCGGCCGGTCACGCCAAGGGCTGAGCAGGTCCGTCCGGTCGGGTCCACCGGCCTGGAGGAACGGGGTGCGTCCGACGGACGTGCCCCGTTCTGCGTCTGGTCACCTCCACCGCGTGCCACGATGGGCGAGTGACCGTCGACGCCATCGCCTCCGAGTTCGCCCAGTTCGTCACCGAGTCGCCCACCGCGTTCCACGCGGCAGCGGCCGCCTGCGACCGGCTCGTCGCAGCCGGGTTCACCGAGCTGTCCGAGCTCGACGCCTGGCCGACCGAGCCCGGCGCCTACGTGGTCGTCCGCGACGGTGCCGTCATCGCGTGGCGGCTGCCCGACGGTGCCGGCCCGACGACGCCGTTCCGGATCCTCGGTGCCCACACCGACTCCCCCGGCTTCCGCGTGAAGCCGAACCCCGGTGTCCGCACCGGCGGCTGGGAGCAGCTGGGCGTCGAGGTCTACGGCGGTGCCCTCCTGTCGACCTGGTTCGACCGCGACCTGCGGATCGCCGGGCGGGTCGTCGACGCCGACGGCACCGTCCGGCTGGTCAGCACCGACGCCGTCGCCCGGATCCCGAACCTCGCCATCCACCTGGACCGCGGGGTCAACGACGGCAAGGAGATCGACCGCCAGCGACACACGCTGCCGATCGTCGGGGTGGACGGCGACGCCGGCGGGACCTCCGTCGTGGAGTGGCTGCGTGCCCGACTCGGCGACGGTGCGGTGTCGTGGGACCTGTTCCTCGCCGACACCCAGACGCCGGCCCGGATCGGCATCGAGCGGGAGTTCCTCGCGTCCGGCCGGATGGACAACCTGACGAGCGTGCACGCCGGGCTCCGGGGCATCGTGGACGCTCCGACCGACGGTGACCACATCCCGGTGTTCGCGGCGTTCGACCACGAGGAGATCGGGTCGTCGACGCCGTCCGGTGCCGGTGGTCCGTTCCTCGAGGACGTCCTCGGCCGTGTGCAGGAGGGCCTCGGCGCCACCCGCTCCGAGGCCGCCCGGGCGTTCCGCGCCTCGTGGCTCCTGTCGAGCGACGCCGGGCACCTGGTGCACCCGAACCAGCCGGAGAAGCACGACCCGACGAACCGTCCGCGCCCCGGAGCCGGCCCGCTGCTGAAGATCAGCGCGAACCAGCGCTACATGACCGAGGCGAAGGGCGAGGCCGTCTGGGCAGCCGCGTGCGAGACCGCCGGTGTGCCGTGGCAGCCGTTCGTGAACGTGAACACGATCCCCGGCGGCTCGACCATCGGCCCGATCGCGGCGACCCGGCTCGGCATCCCGACGATCGACATCGGTGTCGGGCTGCTGTCGATGCACTCGATCCGGGAGCTCGTGCACGTCGACGACCTGGCCGCCCTGCACGGTGCGGTCGCCGCCTTCCTGGCCGGCTGAGCTCCGGCCGGCGCCGGCGGGCGGGGTGGGCGCGACTCCCCGCGCGCACCCGCCGAGTGGTCACGAACTGTCGTTCGCGCCGAAGCCGGACGACACTTCGTGACCACTCGGTGATGGGCTCGCGGCGTGTTGCGACCACTCGGCGCGCGGAGGCCGCGCCGCGAGGAGCCCGACGGCGCGCGGAGGCGGCGCCGCGAGCAGCTCGGCGGTCAGGCGGTCGGGCGCTCAGGCGGTCAGGCTCCGGACTGGCGCAGCACGAAGTCGACGAAGGCCGGGTCCTGCGTCACGACGACGACGAACGCGATCGTGCTCACGAGCGTGGCGACGACCGCACCGAGCAGCGGCACCCAGAACGTGCGCTTCCGTGCGCGGAGCCGCCGGATCGACCACCAGGCCACCAGGGCGAAGACCACGACGTTCGTGATGGCGGCGACCGCGGCGGCCCCGCTCAGGGCGCTCGGGTCGTTCAGCGCCGTGTACTGGGTCTCGAGGGTCTGCCGGACGGTCGAGGCGACCTGACTGACGGACAGCGACTGCACCACCGAGACGAGCCCGAAGGCGAGCAGCCCGACGGTGAGCACGAAGTCGCCGGGCGTGCGACCGAACCGGCTGCGCGGCACCGACCGCTGGCCGCCGGCGACACCACCGGACGGGGCACCACCAGAGGGAACGCCCCCGGAGCGCATGCCGCCAGCAGCGTTGCCTGGAGCACCGTCCCGCCTCCCCTGGGCGGCAGCCTGCTCACGGAGCTCCCGAGGCTGTTGCTCCCGCTCCTGGCGTTCCTGCTCGACGAGGACCGGGTTCACCCAGCCCTCCGGCGCGTACTCGCCGTACCCGGGGGCGGGACGGCCCTGGGGCCGACCGTTCGCGTTGCCGGCGGCCGACGTCGGGGACGCACCCCGGGCCCCCTGGCCGGCACCGGCCCCGTCGTCGTGGTGCGCCGGGTCGCGACGCGGGACCGAGGACCAGCCGTCCGCCCCGCTCATGCCCGGCGCCCGCCGAGCGCGCGCGTCGGGTTGCCCGAGGCGTCGGTGCGGAGCTCCTTGGGGAGCGAGAACATCAGGTCTTCGTGCGCGGTGACGACTTCTTCGACGGCGGCGTACCCGGCGTCGGCGAGCTGCTCGAGCACCTCGGCCACGAGCTCTTCCGGCACGGACGCACCGCTCGTGACGCCGACGGTCTCGACGCCGTCGAGCCACTCCTGCTGGATCTCTTCCGCGTAGTCGACGCGGTGGGCGGCGCGGGCACCGTGCTCGAGCGCGACCTCGACCAGGCGGACGCTGTTCGACGAGTTCGCGGAGCCGACCACGATCACCAGGTCGGCACCGGGGGCGACCTTCTTGATCGCGACCTGGCGGTTCTGCGTGGCGTAGCAGATGTCGTCCGACGGCGGGTCCTGGATGGCGGGGAACTTCTCACGGAGCAGCCGCACGGTCTCCATCGTCTCGTCGACGCTCAGCGTGGTCTGCGACAGCCAGACGAGGTTGTCCGGATCGGCGACCTCGAGCGCGGCGACGTCGGCCGGGCCGTTGACCAGGATGGTGCGTTCCGGGGCGTGCCCCATCGTGCCCTCCACCTCTTCGTGACCGGCGTGCCCGATCAGGATGATGGTGCGCTCGGCCTTGGCGAACCGGGTGGCTTCGCGGTGGACCTTGGTGACGAGGGGGCAGGTGGCGTCGATGGCGTGCAGGTCGCGCTCGGCCGCACCGGCGACGACGGCCGGGGAGACGCCGTGTGCGCTGAAGACGACGTGCGAACCTCGGGGTACCTCGGCCACGTCGTCGACGAAGACGGCACCGCGCTGTTCGAGCGTCGACACCACGTGCACGTTGTGGACGATCTGCTTGCGGACGTAGACGGGCTCGCCGTACTGCTCCAGTGCCTTCTCGACCGCGACGACCGCTCGATCCACCCCGGCGCAGTAGCCACGGGGCGCCGCGAGCAGCACCTTCTTGGGCCCGGCGACCGGTTCGTCACGCAGTCGGCCCCGTGCCGCGTGCACACGCGGCGGGGCGAGCGGGACCGTGTGGCCGTTGGTGATCGTCACGTCCCCGATGATAGGTGAGCAGCACGCACGCGACCTGGGCGCGCGGGGGGCCTGTGGAGAACACGACGGCCGTCCCCTGTCACCGGTCTCGGGCACGATGGACGTCCCAGCAGGACAAGGAGCGACATGGCGATCGAACAGGGCCCGCCGACGGCCGACAACCCGTGGCCGGTGGCGCTCCTCGGCGCGAAGCTCCGCGACTGGATCGACCGGCTCGGCACCGCCTGGGTCGAGGGCGAGATCACGCAGTGGAACGTCGCCGGCGGCAACGTGTACGGCAAGCTCAAGGACGTCGAGGTCGACGCCACCGTGTCGTTCTCCATCTGGTCGAGCGTGCGCTCCCGGGTGCCCGCGGACATCAAGCAGGGCGACCGGGTCGTCGCCGCGCTCAAGCCGAACTACTGGGTCAAGGGCGGCTCGCTGACCATGCAGGTCGTCGAGATGAAGCACGTCGGGCTCGGTGACCTGCTCGAACGCCTCGAGCGGCTCCGTCGCACCCTCGCCGAGGAAGGGCTGTTCGACCCGTCCCGCAAGAAGCGCCTGCCCTTCCTGCCGCACCGCATCGGCCTGATCACCGGCAAGGACTCCGACGCCGAGAAGGACGTCAAGCGGAACGCCCAGCTGCGGTGGCCCCAGGTGGAGTTCCGCACCGTGCACACCGCGGTGCAGGGCGAACGGACCGTGGGCGAGGTCACGGCGGCGATCCTCGAGCTCGATGCCGACCCCGAGGTCGACGTCATCATCATCGCCCGCGGCGGGGGCGACTTCCAGAACCTGCTCGGCTTCAGCGACGAGGGGCTCGTCCGTGCTGCGGCGTCCGCCTCGACCCCGATCGTGTCGGCGATCGGGCACGAGGCCGACCGGCCGATCCTCGACGAGGTCGCCGACCTGCGCGCCTCGACCCCGACGGATGCCGCCAAGCGGGTCGTGCCCGACGTCGCCGAGGAACTCGCCAACGTCCGGGCGGCCCGTGCGCGACTCGGGCTCCGGCTCTCGCACACCCTGTCGGTGGAGGCCGACCGGCTCGCCGCGCTGCGGTCCCGGCCGGCTCTGGCATCGACCGCGTGGCTCGTCGACACCCGCGCGGAAGAGGTCGCCCGTGACCTGTCCCGTGCCCGCGAGCTGCTCGACCGCCGACTCGAGCGCGGGCACTCCGAGGTCGGGCACCTGACCGCCCGGCTCCGGGCGCTCTCGCCGCGCGACACCCTGCGCCGCGGGTACGCCATCGTGCAGCGGGCCGACGGCGGCGTCGTCCGGGGCACCGACGACCTGTCCGGAGTGACACCCGTGCACGTCACGCTCGGTGCCGGTACGGCCACCGGCACGCTCGAACCGGACGGTCCCGGCCCGGACGGCTCCTGACCACGGGTGTTCTCCACAGCCTGGGTCCGGGCGGCGGATCGTCGGTGGACGCTCGGTAGGATCGACCCGTGCCATCCCAGCAGGAACCCGAGCAGACCGACGTCCAGTCGCTGAGCTACGAAGCGGCCCGCGACGAACTCGTCCGCGTCGTGAGCGAGCTCGAACAGGGCTCCGCGACCCTCGAGCGTTCGCTCGCGCTGTGGGAGCGGGGCGAAGCCCTCGCCGCCCGGTGCGAAGAGTGGCTCGTCGGTGCCCGCGCGCGGCTCGACGCGGCACGTGCGGTCGGCGACGCCCAGGACGGCTCCGGCCGATGACCGACCCGAACGGCCGGCCGATCGTCGCCGAGCTCGGTCGCGCCGAGACGCCGGAGGAGACCTGGGCCCGCAAGGACGCCGCCCGCACCGCCCGCCGGCAGCACCAGACCGCGTTCAACCTGGTCCTCGCGCTCATCGCCTCGCTCGGCATCGTGCTGTTCCTGGTGGCCGTCGTGGTCCGACCCGACACCGCCGTGGACCGCACGGTCGACTACCAGCAGATCGCGGCGAAGGCGCAGGTCGACGACGTCACGCTGGTGGCTCCGCCGCTGCCCGACGGTTACAGCGCGAACCGTGCGGACTTCGCGAGCAAGACCAACGACGGTGTGGACGTCTGGACCGTCGGCTTCGTGACGCCGGACAAGCAGTACCTCGGCCTGCAGCAGGGCATCGACGCCAACGCCTCGTGGGTGTCGAACCAGCTCGACCAGCGCCCGTCCACCGGTGACCGCACCATCGGCGACACGGAGTGGACCGTCTACGACCGCCGTGCCGAGGGCACCGACGCCGGCAACCACGCGTACTCGCTCGTCTCGACCTTCGGCAAGAACACGATCGTGCTCTCCGGCACCGCCGACGACAAGGCGTTCCGGACCGTCGCGACCGCCGTCGCCCGACAACTGACCGAGTAGCCGACGGCGACGGGAACCGACCCGCCGCACCCGTCCCCACCGCACCTGCCCGCTACCGCACCTGCCCCGACCGCGTCCCATCCGAACCGAGGAGTCCCATGCCCGACCGCGCCGCCTCCACCCCGTCCGACGCCCTGCGCCTGCTCGTCGACGGCAACGCCCGCTTCGCCGCCGACAAGCGCCGGATGGGCCGCGTGGACCCGGACCGCCGTACCGAGCTGGAGGGCTCGCAGTCGCCGTTCGCGACCGTCCTCGGCTGCTCGGACTCACGGGTGCCGTTCGAGCACGTCTTCGACGCCGGCATCGGTGACCTGTTCGCCATCCGCAACGCCGGCCAGATCGTCGAAGACGTCGTGCTCGGCTCGATCGAGTTCGCCGTCGTCGCCCTGGGCACGCCCCTGGTCGTCGTGCTCCGCCACACCGGCTGCGGCGCCGTCGCGGCCGCGCGCTCCGGTGAGCCCGTCCCCGCCCCGCACCTGCAGGCCCTCGTCGACGCCATCGCCCCGAGCGTCGAGAAGGTCCGGCTCACGGACGCCGAGCTCCCGCAGGAAGCCGTCGGCGCCGCGCACCTCGAGGCCACCCTCCGCCAGGTGATCGAGCGCTCCGGCGCGGTCTCCGACGCGATCGCCGAGGGTAGATTGGCCGTCGTCGGGGCGACCTACGACCTCGCCACCGGAGAGGTCACCATCGACACCGTCGTCGGCCAGGTCTGACCGACCCGACGACGACCGATCCAGACGACGACCAACCCGACGAAGACCGACCCCGACGACGACCGCCCCGGCGACCCCGGGGCGCAGGCACGGGCCGGCGCGACCGCGACCGGCGAGCACCCCAGGAAGGACCACGACGACGTGACCGACACCACCCCGACCGAGTTCCGCATCGAGCACGACACCATGGGCGAGGTCCGGGTGCCGAAGTCGGCGCTCTACCGTGCCCAGACCCAGCGCGCCGTCGAGAACTTCCCCATCTCGGGCACCGGGCTCGAGTCGGCGCAGATCGTGGCGCTCGCACGCATCAAGCGCGCGGCGGCGATCGTGAACGGCGAACTCGGCATCGTCGAGCCCGCCGTCGCCGACGCCATCGCCGGCGCGGCCGACCTGATCATCGGCGGTCAGCACCACGACCAGTTCCCGGTCGACGTGTACCAGACCGGCAGCGGCACCTCGTCGAACATGAACATGAACGAGGTGCTCGCGACACTGGCGTCCGACATCGCGGGCTCGGCGGTGCACCCGAACGACCACGTCAACGCTTCGCAGTCGTCGAACGACGTCTTCCCCACCTCGGTGCACGTCGCCGTCACCGAAGCGCTCCTCCGCACCCTCGTGCCCGCGCTCGAGCACCTGGCCGAGTCGCTCGAGGCGAAGGCCACGCTCTGGGCCGACGCCGTGAAGTCCGGCCGCACGCACCTGATGGACGCCACCCCGGTCACCCTCGGCCAGGAGTTCGGCGGCTACGCCCGCCAGATCCGCCTCGGCATCGAGCGTGTGCAGGCCACGCTCCCCCGCGTCGCCGAGGTCCCGCTCGGTGGCACCGCGGTCGGCACCGGCATCAACACCCCGAAGGGCTTCCCGCAGCGGGTCATCGCCCAGCTCGCGAGCGACACCGACCTGCCGATCACCGAGGCCGTCGACCACTTCGAGGCGCAGGGCGCGCGCGATGCCCTGGTCGAGGCGTCCGGTGCCCTCAAGGTGCTCGCCGTCAGCCTGACGAAGATCAACAACGACCTGCGCTGGATGGGGTCCGGCCCGAACACCGGCCTGGGCGAGCTGCACATCCCCGACCTGCAGCCCGGTTCCTCGATCATGCCCGGCAAGGTGAACCCGGTGATCCCCGAGGCCACCCTGATGGTCGGCGCGCGGGTCATCGGCAACGACGCCACCATCGCCTGGGCCGGTGCCTCTGGCGCGTTCGAGCTCAACGTCGCCATCCCGGTGATGGGCACGGCGCTGCTCGAGTCGATCCGCCTGCTGGCCAACAGCTCGCGGGCGCTCGCCGACAAGACCATCGACGGGCTGCAGGCGAACCTCGAGCGTGCCCGCGCGTTCGCCGAGTCGTCGCCGTCGATCGTCACCCCGCTCAACCGCGTCATCGGCTACGAGGCCGCCGCCAAGGTCGCGAAGTACGCCGTCGCCGAGGGGATCACCGTCCGCGAAGCCGTCGTCGCCCTCGGCCACGTCGAGCGCGGCGAGGTGACCGAGGCGCAGCTCGACGAGGCCCTCGACGTCCTCAGCATGACCCACCCGAACTAGCGCGACGCTCCTGACGCACCCCCAGGACGGACGGGAGGCCCGGTGCCAGCTGGCACCGGGCCTCCCGTCCGTCAGGTGGCGGCTCGACCCGCCTCACGCGCTGAGCGACAGGTCACACGCCCCCGAGCGCGTGACCTGTCGCTGAACGCGAAACCCGACAGTGGCCGCTACACCAGGTCGGGCGAGTCCAGCAGGTCCGTGACCAGGGCGGCGATCGCGGAGCGCTCGGAGCGCGTCAGCGTGACGTGCGCGAACAGCGGGTGCCCCTTGAGCCGCTCGATGACCGACGCGATCCCGTCGTGCCGGCCGACTCGCAGGTTGTCGCGCTGTGCGACGTCGTGGGTGAGCACCACCCGCGAGTTCTGGCCGATGCGCGAGAGCATCGTGAGCAGGACGTTCCGCTCGAGCGACTGCGCCTCGTCGACGATCACGAAGGCGTCGTGCAGGGAGCGCCCGCGGATGTGCGTGAGCGGGAGCACCTCGATCAGGCCGCGCTCGATGACCTCGTCGAGCACGTTGTCGGAGACGACCGAGCCGAGGGTGTCGTAGACCGCCTGCGCCCACGGGTTCATCTTCTCGCCGGCGTCACCGGGCAGGAAACCGAGGTCCTGCCCGCCGACGGCGTACAGGGGCCGGAACACCATGATCTTCTTGTGCTGCTGCCGTTCGAGCACCGCCTCGAGTCCGGCGCACAGGGCGAGCGCCGACTTGCCCGTGCCGGCGCTGCCGCCGAGCGAGACGATGCCGATCTCGGAGTCGAGCAGGGCGTCGATGGCGAGCCGCTGCTCGGCCGAGCGGCCGCGGAGCCCGAAGACCTCGCGGTCGCCGCGGACGAGGGCGACGGCTCCGGCGACGTGCACACGACCGAGGGCTGATCCGCGCTCGGAGTGGATGACGACCCCGGTGTTCACCGGCACACCGTCGAGCTTCGTGGATCGGATCTCCTCTTTCTCGTAGAGGTCGGCCATCTGCTCACCGGAGACCTGCAGGTCGGCGATGCCGGTGTAGCCGGAGTCGACCGCGAGTTCGGCGCGGTACTCCTCGGCCGCCATGCCGATCGAGGACGCCTTGACCCGCAGCGGCAGGTCCTTCGAGACGACGACGACGTCGAGCCCGTCGTTCTTCAGGTTGGACGCGACCGCGAGGATGCGGGAGTCGTTGTCGCCGAGTTGCAGGCCCGACGGCAGGACGGACTGGTTGGAGTGGTTCAGTTCGACGCGGAACGAGCCGCCGTCGCCGATCGCGATCGGGAAGTCGAGTCGCTCGTGCTCGATGCGCATCTCGTCGAGCAGCCGGAGGGCCTGCCGGGCGAAGTACCCGATCTCCGGGTCGTTGCGCTTCGACTCGAGTTCGCTGACCACCACCACGGGCAGGACCACGGCGTGTTCGGCGAAGCGGAACAAGGCCCGCGGATCGCTGAGGAGCACCGATGTGTCGAGCACGTACGTGCGCTGGGCGACCGATGTGGACGAGTCCGCGGTGTGCTGGTGCTGTGTTCCGCGAGAGACGTTCTGAGAGGTCACGACCACTCCATCCCCGGGCCGCGACGGGCCCGGTCCTGTCCTCGAACGCGGCCACGGAGCGGGTCCCGAAGCACCGACTGTGGCCGCTTCGATCGGGCGCGGTGCCCGATGGGGACAACGTACGTCCGGCCCCCGACACCCCGACAGCGACACGCGGTTTCCGGAGTTACGGTCGCGTGAACAACGCGGGCGCGGCTCGCGCCGCTCGCCGCGGTGACGCGTCGGCTGGTCACGAACCGTCGGCTGCGACGCCTCCGGTAGACAGGTGGTGACCACTCGGCGGACGTGAGCGGTGTGTCGTGACCGCCCCCGGCCCCGGACGGGAGGCCCGTGGTGGCCTGGCACCGCGCCTCCAGTCCGTCCGTCGGTCACGACTCGTCGCGCGGGTGACGCCGAGCGGTCACGAACCGTCGGCTGCGACGCCTCCGGTAGACAGGTGGTGACCACTCGGCGGAAGTGAGCGGGGTGTCGTGACCGCTCGCCGGCCCCGGGCGGGCTGCGGACAGGAGACAGCAGCCGCGCCGCTGCTACTGCATGGTGGCGTACGAGACGCAGGCGTCGCGGAACATGTCCAGGGTCTCGTCGGTCGTCGACGGGAACACGGACACGCGCGCCACACCGAGCCGCGTCGTCGCGGTGACGCCGTGGTTGTGCATCGCCGCGGACAGGGCGGTCACTCGACCCTGCGTCGGCCGGAGCACGACGATGCCGGCGCGCTCGGCCGGGTCGCGGCTGGACTCGACCTCGAGTCCGAACTCGTCGGCGATCGCGAACACCCGCTCGACGCGGTCGGCGACACGCTCCTGCACGGCGGCGACCCCGACGGCGGTCAGGCGCTCGAGCGACACCGCGAGCCGGGCCTGCGCGACCGGGTCGATGCGGGACATCTGGAAGCCGGCGGCGCCGGGGCGGACCGCGGGCACCTCGGTGGGCCAACCGGACGTGCCGTGCGGGCCGGACAGCGCGGGGCGGATCCGGTTGAGGGCGCGGTCGCTGAAGGCCACGAACCCGGTGCCCCACCCGGCGTGCAACCACTTCTGACCACCGGTGGCGACGACGTCGGCGACCTCGTACGGGGCGTCCACGACACCGAAGCCCTGGATGGCGTCGACGATGAGCAGGCGGTCGCCGATGACCTCGCGGATGGCGGCGAGGTCGGTCAGGTAGCCGGTGCGCCAGTCGACCAGGGACACCGCGACGGCGGTCACCTCGTCGGTCAGGCGCTCACGGATGAGCTCGGGCGTCACCCAGCCGGCACCCGACTCGATGACGACGGGCTGCACCCGTCCGCCGGTGGCCGAGGCAGCGCTGGCCAGGGCGAGCGGCAGCGACGGGTACTCGTCGGCGGACACGAGCACGCCCCCGGTGAGGCCGAAGGCGGTGTGCAGCAGACCGGGGGTCGTCGCGGCCTGCGAGACGACCTGGTCCTCGCGCCGGCCGACCAGACGCGCGGCGACGGCGCGGACGCGGGCGTCCTGCTCGTCGAGGGTCTCCATCGCGCCGAAGCGCATGTGCGCCTGGATCGTGCCGAGCACACGCTGCTCCTCGAGCACGGCGGTCTGCACGGGGCCGAACGCAGCGTGGTCGAGGTATCCGGGGTCTTCGGCGAAGCCGGCGGCGTACTCGTCGATGTTCACAGGTGGTGCACCTTTCACAGGGTTGAACCCTGAGAGCCTACTGGGACGTGGCTCCGCCGACGAACCCGGTGCGGGA
Source organism: Curtobacterium flaccumfaciens (assembly GCF_018598405.1). Classification (NCBI taxonomy): domain Bacteria; kingdom Bacillati; phylum Actinomycetota; class Actinomycetes; order Micrococcales; family Microbacteriaceae; genus Curtobacterium; species Curtobacterium flaccumfaciens. The sequence continues at coordinate 151,889 of NZ_JAHEWS010000007.1, forward strand.
GTTGGCTGGGCGTCAGCCGCCGAAGCGACGGGAGCGGAGTCCGAAGTCGCGGACCGCCCGGAGGAAGTCGACCTCGCGCAGGTCCGGGTAGAACGCCTCGACGAAGTAGAACTCGCTGTGCGCGCTCTGCCACAGCATGAAGTCGGACAACCGCTGCTCGCCCGAGGTCCGGATCACCAGGTCGGGGTCGGGCTGGCCCTGCGTGTACAGGTGGTCGCCGATGAGCTCGGGCGTCAGCACCTCGGCCAGGGTGTCGATGGTGCCGCCGCCTGCGCCGTGCGCCTGCACGATGCTCCGCATGGCGTCCGCGATCTCCCGACGACCGCCGTACCCGACGGCGAGGTTGACGTGCAGCCCCGTGCGGCCGGCGGTGCGCTGCTCGGCCCGTTCGAGCGCGGTCACCAGGTTCTCCGGCAGTCCCTCGTTCGACCCGACGTGCTGGACGCGCCAGTCGCGGTTGTCGGCCAGGACCCCGGCCAGGTCGGCAATGATGCCGACGAGTTCCTCGAGTTCCTCGCCGCCACGGCCCGTCAGGTTGTCGGCGGACAGCAGGTAGAGCGTCACGACCTCGATGCCGAGGTCGTCGCACCACGTCAGGAACTCCGGGATCTTCGCGGCCCCGGCACGGTGGCCGTGCGCGGCGGACTCGAGTCCGAGCTGCTTCGCCCAGCGACGGTTGCCGTCCACGATCATGGCGACGTGCTTCGGCTTCGCGGCCCCCTCGAGCTGGCGGCGGAGTCGGCGCTGGTAGGCGCGGTAGAGGATCCCCCGCCCTGTCCATCCCGCCGTCCCGGTCACGCACCGAGCGTAGTGCACCACCGACACCGGATCCCTGAGGCTCCCGCTCTGCGGGGACGTGGCTGTCGTTCGGGGTCAGGCCCTATGGTCGGGACCATGCAGGACGAGCACGAGACCGGAACACTCCCCCACGTCCCGTTCACGGAGGAGGCCTCGGCGACGGCGACCACGACCGCCGCCGAACCCCGTCCGGCCTGGCGCGGCTGGATCCACCTCGGTGCGTTCCCGTTCGCGGTCGCGATGGGGGTCGTCCTCATCACCCTCGCCGACAGCACCGCGGCGAAGGTCGGCAGCGCGGTGTTCATGGCGACGTCGCTCGCGATGTTCGGCGTCTCCGCGACCTACCACCGGTTCCCCTGGGGGCCGAAGGTGAAGGCCGTCCTGAAGCGCATCGACCACACGAACATCCTGCTGCTCATCGCCGGCACCTACACGCCCGTCGCGATCTGTGCCCTGCCGCACACGCTGATGGTCGTCGTGCTCTGGGTGATGTGGTCGGGCGCCGCGCTCGGCATCGCGTTCCGCGTGCTCTGGATCAACGCGCCCCGCTGGCTGTACGTGCCGATCTACCTGGTGCTCGGCTGCGCCGCACTCGGGCTGCTGCCGCAGTTCTTCGCCGCGAGCGTCCCGATGACCGTGCTCATCCTGTCCGGCGGCGCCGCGTACATCATCGGCGCACTGGTCTACGGCTTCAAGCGGCCGAACCCGGTGCCGACCCAGTTCGGGTTCCACGAGGTGTTCCACGCCCTCACGGTCGTGGCCTTCGGTGCGCAGTGGGTGGGCGTGCTCATCGTGGCCCTCGACCCGGTGCGCTGACCGTCGTACGTTCCTTCCCAGAACGCGTGCGATGCCTGGTGGTTCCGGGCGTACTCACCCGAAAGTTCCGACCAGGTACGCCCGATTCGAGCAGGTACGCCCGGTTCCGGCAGGTACGCCCGATTCGACCAGGTACGCCCGGTTCCGGCAGGTGGACACAAGGCCCGTGGCGGGATCGCCACGGGCCTCCAGTCCGCCTTGTAGTCGCGTCAGCCGCGCTCGGTGTCGTCGCCGACGTCGGCTCGGCCGTCCTCGGCCGCCCGCCGCTCCGACTCGTTCGTCGCGGTGCCGTCCGTCGCGGTGCCGTTCACCTCGGCCTCGAGCCGCTCCCGCACCTCCGCGCGGTAGCGGGTGCGGCGGATGCGTCGGGTCATGTCCAGGACGAGCAGGATCGTCACGATGGCGACGAGCGCGATCGCGATGAACCCGACGACACCCGGGGTGACGTCGACGTCGGGGACGACCGAGGGGCTGGGGCT